>NZ_JAMCOU010000023.1:0-116833 GCF_023499985.1 Acinetobacter amyesii
CTTTCAAAATCCTTGCCGAGCGATATCGTAATCGAGGAAAAAGACTGGGCTTAAGATTCAATTTAATTGCGGGAATCTATAATTTAAAGCTGAGCAAAAAATGAATTATGAAAGAAGTCTATTGATCTTAAAATATGCGAATATGGGATGAATGTTGGATAGATGTATATTCTTATGAGTATGGACGCAAAATCTCACAGAAAAATGGACAAAGAGTCATATCTAACTTGTGCGCTTTAATTTAAAGCCTAGATCTTAGGTCTTGGTTTTTTATTTCGTATAACCTCTATGATGTTAAATAGGCTTCAAAAGCCACCCATGAATGACATTAATCTGATGCTGTATAGCATCTATTAAATGAGGTGAATTTTCGATTGTCCATGTTTCATCGCACCAGTCACAAGCGTCATAGAGGTCACCTATCCATTCGGGATAGTAAGCTATGTTATTTTCAAGTCCTCTTGGTGCATCAAGGAACCCTTTTTCTAAATTACTAAAAATTTTACATAGCTTAAGAGGGCTTAAATTACCATTTTTATAGTCAGCTAAAACACCTAAAAAGAATTTAGCTGCCAATATTTCGGCTTCTAAACAATTGGATGAAAATTCAGAATCTTTTATCTGTATTACACTGAGTAATAGTGGTTCATAATTAGGATATAGTTCAAGTAATTCAGCAGGAGTATTTTCATTGTTATCAATATATTCAATTAATTTTTTTCTCCTTTCTGAGTAAGAATATTCTCCATAATAAAGTTCTATATATAACGCTTTTAATGTCATTGATTATTCCAACTGATTCTTGATTTTCTCTAAAATTAGCATAATACACGTGATGCGAAGTTGAAAAAATTGATACTATAGACTTAATTTTTATATATTTTTTAAATTTAAAGCCTAGATCTTCGGTCTAGGCTTCTTCATTTTGTATAACAGCCATTATGTTAAATAGTTTATTTCTATTAGCTTCTGTAAAGCTCAATAGTAAATTAAGCTAGTTTCTTAATGTGACAGAACCTTATTATTTGCAGGAATGTATTTGAGATTTTGGTAAGTAGATCAGAAATTATGGAACAAAGAACAAAACGTAAGAGAATTAAAGAAGGTGATGTGATTGCAATTAATTTGGGGAATCTAAGCTATGGCTATGGCTATGGCATAGTTTTAAAATCTCCATTGGCAGGGTTCTACAATTTACAGGCGAAAAATTTAGAGTTGAATGTTAATTTCATAACATCACATTCGATTTTGTTTAAAGTACCTGTCATGAATTACGCATTTAAATCCGAGAAATGGCATATTATTGGGAATGTAGAATTAAATGACGATTTAAAACAGAAGGTTTACTTCTTTAAGCAAGATATGTTTGATCATTCAATTTCTATTTATTATGAAGATGGAACTGAAGGTATCGATATTCCAGCAACATATGAAGAAGTAAAAGATTTGGAACGTGCTGCTGTATGGGATCCTGAACATGTAGAAGATCGTTTAAGAGATCATTTTAATGGTGTTCCGAATGAGTGGGTTAAACAATTACGCCCTAAACCCTCTGCATCTTAAAATTAACATAATACACCTTATACGAAATTCTATTTTTTATTTCATATAAATCACTATCTTATACTTATATAAAAAGCCCAATCATCAACGATGGGGCTTTTTGTTGATTCTTCATGTTTCACGGTTTTGTTTAATGATATAGCAAACAAAAATGTCCAGATTAAATATGAATAGTTATCCAAGTCGTTATTCATTCTGAAGATAGACAAATAACAGGATTGGGGCGTCATTGATAGTCAAATTCACGTACAATATTGACTAATTTGTAGGTATAGATCCTGCCTTATCAGTTGATTCTGTTCTCCCGTTGAATATTGGCATACACATGGCGCAAGCAAAGAAATCTTTTCCGCAGCAAAAATCGGAATTACATGCACGAAATCTGCATCGCAGTCGTTACGATTTTCCTCAACTCATCAAGAGTTGTCCGGAACTTGCACCTTTTGTCAGCCCAAATAAATATAATGATTTATCGGTAGATTTTTCTGATCCACACGCTGTGAAAATGCTCAATAAAGCATTGCTTAAGCATTTTTATGGCATTCAATATTGGGATATTCCCAAAGATTTTCTTTGCCCGCCTATTCCGGGCAGGGCTGACTATATTCACTATTTGGCTGACTTGTTAAGTGCCAACAACAAAGGGCAGATTCCAACAGGACACACCGTTCAAGTCTTAGATATTGGGGTTGGTGCGAACTGTATTTATCCGATTATTGGTCATCGCAGCTATGGCTGGAAATTTGTAGGCTCAGACATACATGCTGCATCGGTTAAAAGTGCTCAATTTATTGTGGAGGCCAATCCGAATCTGCGTAAAGGCATTCAGATTCGATTGCAAAAAAAAGCGAGCAATATTTTTAATGGTGTGATTAAACCTTCAGATCGTTTTGATTTGACCATGTGTAATCCACCATTTCATGCCTCGCAAGATGAAGCCAACGCGACAGCAACGCAAAAATTAAGAAAACTGGGCAAGCCAGTTGATCGGAGCAAGGTGGTATTAAACTTTGGCGGTCAAAAGAACGAACTCTGGTGTGATGGCGGCGAAGAGCGATTTGTCTGCCAAATGGTACAAGAGAGCATCCAGTTTGCTGAACAATGTCTTTGGTTTAGTACGCTGGTTTCCAAGAAAACAACATTGCCAGTGCTTTTAAAGGCCTTAGCGAAGAGCGGTGCAGTGGATGTGAAAACCATTAAAATGACGCAGGGACAAAAAGAAAGCCGTTTTGTCGCTTGGACTTTTTTAGATTTAAGGCAACAGCAAGCGTGGAAGAAAGCACGTTGGACTTCAGCTTAAGTCCGTCTTCGTTGGAGATTTTCGCCTTGTCTTTGACAGCAATGCATAGGGCATCAGTATAAAGTTTCCTATAGCGATAAGCACAGTGTGTTGAATCAATCTGGAGATATTTTTGCTAAACAAGACGTATTGTTAATTGTTACAAAAAACAGCATCCAGCGATTTTTGATTATTTCGTGTTCTAAATGCCTTGAATATTCTGCAAGGGCTTCTTTTATATGTGAAAAATGCGCGGAATTGAACTGCAAATGCGTATGTTTATCATTTAAATTATATAAAAATCATAAGCTTACAAAAATTATATTTTGCATTCATTTTGAAACTTGTCCATAATATTTGAAAAGGGTATGGAGTGAAGAAAATGCGTGGCAATCCAGAAGTCGTAGACTACTTAAATATGCTGATCGGTGGCGAACTGGCTGCTCGTGATCAATACTTAATTCATTCCCGTATGTATGAAGATTGGGGCTTAAGTAAAATCTTTGAACGTATCGATCATGAAAGCCAAGAAGAAGGCTCACATGCAGATGCATTGATTCGTCGCGTATTGTTCCTTGAAGGAACGCCGAATATGAATCGTGATGATATTGAAGTCGGTACAGACGTTGTGACTTGTTTAAAAGCGGATTTGGCGCTTGAATATCATGTTCGTGAGAAACTTGCTCAAGGCGTAAAATTGTGTGAAGAAAAGGGTGACTATGTGACCCGTGATATGCTCCGTCAGCAAATGTCAGATACTGAAGAAGATCATACCTACTGGCTTGAAAAGCAAATGCGTTTGATCGAACTCATTGGTCTTCCAAACTATATTCAGTCTCAAATGTAATTTAAAAAATATCAAAATAAACCCAGCTTCTGCTGGGTTTTTTATTAAGTCATGAAAACTATTGTTGTAGTTTTTTGATATCTGCCAAAACTTGCGCCGCATGTGTCTGTGTATTCACACTACTGTAGTGATACACAATAATGCCTTTCGGATCAATCAGAAAGGTTTCACGTTTGGCAACTTTCAAAATCCCTAAGTTTCGTACAATACCTAACTGTGTCGCCAGTTTATGTTGTTGATCGGCAAGAATTGGAAAGGGAAGTCCGAGTGATTTAGAGAATTTTTGATGTGATGCAACATCATCTAAGCTTGCGCCCAAAACAACAGCATTACTTTTTAAAAATTGTGGATATAGGGTTTTAAATTGATTGGCTTCTTCTGTACAACCGGGTGAGTTGTCTTTAGGGTAAAAGTACAGAACGAGCCATTTCCCTTGATATTGCTTCAGTTCGTGCCATTTTTCATTTTGATCTTGCAATTTAAAGTTGGGTGCGGGTGTGCCTACCCATTGTTTTTGTTTGTTTTGATTGGTGCTGAGTATGGATGTTTCAGCAACTGTGATTTGGGTAGTTGCTATTAAAGCACATGTCATGAAACAGATTTTTAGCAATGAAGAAACTTTCATAGAGCATCAGTTTATATTGTTCTTTATCTGATCTTAGCAAATTTTAAAGCGCTGTAGGCTAGCTGATTTTATATTTATTGAAGTCGATTTCGAATGTCTTTTGGCAAATCGGTTGATGTGCTGAAATGCCACTATCAAACGTGCTCTGAACTTTTATACTATTTGGAATCGTTTAATTTTAGAGTTTGCATTGAAACAACAGATTTTACTTATTACTGGATGGGGCGGCGGTAGTAAATTACTTGCTCCTTTACAGCAGGCATTGATCACCCAAGGTTATCAGGTCGAATTATGGAATATTTTTGATGCCTTAAATCTAGCAGTGCTGGAACAGAAAGTTGAATTGGCGCAGCAATTTGATGTGATTATTGGCTGGTCCCTTGGTGGTCAATTGGCGACGATTTTGGTAGATGAAATTCAAAAAAAATATCAACAACAGAAAGTGCTGATCACATTAGGCTCAAATCCAAGTTTTGTAGCTGATGAACAGTGGCCTGCTGCGATGGATCAAGCGAGTTTTCAAAGCTTCAAACAATCTTTCGAGCAGGATGCGATTTCGACCCTAAAGAAGTTTGGTTATATGGTTTGTCAGGGTACTGATAGCACTAAGCAAGATTTCATCACCTTGCAAAGTTTGATTCAAGCTCAAAATTTAGATGTGCTTCGAGCAGGATTGAACTGTTTGGAGAAGCTTAATAATGTCAGTATCTTGAAAAATTACACTGGTCATCAATACCATTTGTTTGCTAAGCAAGATTTTTTAGTTAATTACAAAGTTGGACGCTTACTGCATAATTTAGCTGTAAAGTTTTTGGAGACTGAATTGGTTTCTGGCTCACATGGCTTTCCCTTGTTTCAATCTGAAGTCATAAGTTGCAAAATCTGCCAATATTTAAAGAAAATAGAACAAATCTCTGAATAGCTGGGCTTTATGGCAATTTATTTTTCATTGGCGTGGGGTTAACATCTTGCCTCATTGATGTTTAAGCCTGATACATGGAGTGAGGGATGGCCAATTTAACCGATCTACAATTTGATCAGCAACATATTTGGCATCCCTATACATCGATGACTCAGCCCCTTCCAACGTTTAAAGTGAAACGTGCGCAAGGGGTAATGATTGAGCTTGAAGATGGTCGTCAATTGATTGATGGTATGTCTTCATGGTGGTGTGCGATTCATGGTTATAACCATCCTGAGCTAAATCAGGCAGTGACCGATCAACTGCAACAGATGTCTCATATCATGTTTGGTGGATTGACACATGATCCCGCGATTCAACTGGCTAAATTACTGTTAAAAATCACACCGCCCAGTTTAGATAAAATCTTCTTTGCTGATTCTGGCTCGGTGGCTGTCGAAGTGGCCTTAAAAATGGCAGTGCAGTATTGGGCATCTTTACATCAACCGAATAAAACCAATTTTGTCACTCCACGTTCTGGCTATCATGGCGACACTTGGAATGCCATGTCGGTTTGTGACCCTGTGACTGGCATGCATCAAATATTTGGTTCCAGTTTACCCAATCGAATTTTTGTTGCCGCACCGCAAACGGCCTTTGATGAGGTGTGGAATCCTGGCGACATTTTAGAGCTTGAACAAACTTTGGCTGCGCAGCATGAAAATATTGCGGGATTGATTCTAGAGCCGATTGTGCAAGGTGCGGGAGGCATGCGTTTCTACCACCCTGAATATTTGCGTCAAGCTAAATTACTCTGTGAGAAATATCAGGTCTTATTGATTTTTGATGAAATTGCCACAGGCTTTGGCCGTACCGGAAAATTATTTGCATGGGAATGGGCTGAAGTTGAGCCGGACATTATGTGTATTGGCAAAGGCTTGACTGGCGGATATATGACCTTGTCTGCAACCCTGACTACGCAGAAAGTTGCGAATACGATCAGCCAAGGCGAAGCGGGTGTGTTTATGCATGGCCCAACCTTTATGGCAAATCCTTTGGCTTGCGCTGTGGCTGTAAAAAGTACCGAACTGCTGCTGTCTCGAGATTGGCAAGCGAATATTCGACGTATCGAAACACAATTGAAGTTTCATTTACCAGCACTTTCATCGCTTGAACATGTCAAAGATGTGCGAATACTTGGTGCAATTGGTGTGGTGGAATTGACCTTTAATGTAGATATGAAAACCCTACAACAGGAGTTTGTTCGTCGTGGTATTTGGATTCGTCCATTTGGGAAACTGGTTTATGTGATGCCACCCTATATTATTTCTGAGTATGAATTAAAAATTTTGCTAGAACAAATGGTTGAGGTGGTGAAAAACATGGGGCAGTCGGTATGAATCTGCTTAGCCATTTTTCAGATCAACTTGATCAACTGAAACAGCAAGGCAACTTACGTCAGTTCACTTCTAATCTTCAGCACGATCATTGCATCAGTATTCACGATCACAATATGTTGAATTTAGCGTCAAATGACTATTTAGGTCTGGCTTCAAACCTACATCTACGTGAACAGTTTTTTGATGAAACCCCGAACGCACAGCGTTGGATGAGTTCATCCTCTTCGCGGTTACTGACGGGAAACTTTCCTGAATATGAACAACTTGAATCAACATTAAGTGATGCCTTTCATGGCCGATCAGCACTGTTATTTAATAGCGGCTATCACATGAATATCGGGATTTTACCTGCACTGGCAGACAGTAAAACCTTGATATTGGCGGATAAGCTGATTCATGCCAGTATGATTGATGGCATCCGATTATCGAGTGCGAAATATGTACGTTATCGCCATAATGATTTGGCGCATCTTTCTCAGCTTTTATGCAAATATCATGAAGATGAGGCTTTTGAGCGGATCATTGTGGTGACTGAATCGATTTTTAGTATGGATGGTGATGAAACCGATTTGGCTGAATTGGTACGGATCAAAAAGCAATTTCCTAAAGTGATGTTGTATGTCGATGAGGCACATGCGATCGGTGTGCGCGGTGAGCGTGGTTTAGGCTGTGCTGAGCAATATCGGGTGATGGATGATATTGATCTTTTAGTCGGTACATTTGGTAAAGCACTGGCTTCAATAGGGGGATATCTCATCTGTCATGCGATTATTCGTGACTATTTGATTAACTCGATGCGACCGTTGATTTTTAGTACTGCACAGCCCCCGATCTGTATGGCGTGGACAGATTTTATTTTCAAGAATGTTTTAAATTTAAAAGCAGAGCGTCAACATTTACAGCAAATCAGTCAAAATTTTCAACAAGCTGTGCAAGCCAAAGGTTTTGATTGTCCATCTACATCACATATTGTGCCGGTCATTATTGGCGAGTCGAATAAAACTGTTGCCAAGGCTCAAGCTTTGCAAGCGGCAGGTTTTTATATCATGCCTGTACGTCCACCCACTGTGCCGCAGCATAGTTCGCGCTTACGCATTTCACTCACTGCTCAGATTACACAAACTGATTTGGATCAGTTGACTCAATTGTTGTGAGTGACTTGTGAATAATTTTGAGATTGATAAATCCCAAGTGGCGTTACGCTTTGCTCAGGCAGGGCACAGCTATGCTGAACATGCCGTTGTACAAAAAGAGATTGCTCAACATTTATTTGAGTTGATGCAGCAGTATTGTTCAAAGTTGCAAAATCATCCTATAGAAACGGTTTTTGAAATTGGATGTGGCTCGGGGAATTTAAGCCATTTAATGCTGGAAAATATGCAAATCAATCGTTTGGTTTTAAATGATCTATATGCAGAAATTCAACAGCATTTTCAGTCAAGTCCGCAGATTCAGTACAGACTTGGAGATATCGAACAACTTGAATTTCCACAGCATATCGACTTGATCGCATCTAGTTCGGCTTTGCAATGGGTAGGGAACTTAGCGGGCATTGTTGAGAAAGCCTTTCAAAGTTTAAATCCAGAGGCATATTTTTGTTTTTCGACCTTTGGGCAGCAGAATTTACAGGAAATAAAAGCTTTGACTGGGCAGGGTTTGGACTACCTCGATGTTGATATGCTTCAAATCATATTAAGTCAAAATGGTTTTGAAATTCTGCATCTTTCAGAGCAGACAGCGGCATTATATTTTGATCATCCAAAGCAGGTTTTGCAGCATTTAAAAGCGACAGGTGTGACTGCGACAACCTCACATTTTCGTTGGACGAAAAAATCGCTCTTTGATTTTTATTCAGCATATCAACAGTTTTCTTTGCGTGATGAATCTGGGCAGATGCGTTATGCACTGACCTATCATCCGATTTTTTGTATTGCACGGAGAATGCCATGACAGGGCAAGTTTATTTCATTAGTGGGATCGATACAGGCATCGGGAAAACATATACCACGGGCTATTTGGCTAAAATATGGAATGAACAAGGGGCGCGAACGATCACGCAAAAGTTGATCCAAACAGGCAATGTCGATATTTCTGAGGATATAGAACAACATCGTCAAATTATGGGTACAGGGTTGTTGGTCGAAGATGAAACCAAACTCACGATGCCTGAAATATTTAGTTATCCTGCATCGCCACATCTCGCCACCAAAATCGATGGACGTGACATTGATTTTGCTAAAATCGAATACGCGACAAAACGTTTAACTGAAAAATATGACAATGTTTTACTCGAAGGTGCGGGTGGGTTGATGGTGCCATTAACCACGGATCTTTTAACCATCGACTATGTTGTAGAGAAACAATATCCCGTTATTTTGGTGACATCAGGTCGTTTGGGCAGCATTAACCATACGATTTTAAGTTTGGAAGCACTAAAAAGTCGTGGCTTGGCACTTTATGCACTGGCTTATAATTTAAATGATGAATCGCAAGATGCATTGATTTCTAAAGATACTGCTGAATATTTAAAAGCATATTTAGCCAAACTCTTTCCAGAGGCGTTATGGATTGATGTTCCTGTATTGGCATAATGGGCTAACTCTTTATATTGACAATAATTGGGCGTATTTATGACGGATCATGCGTTTATAGAACTTGCGATTCAACTTGCGAAAGAAAATATTGAGCAAGGTGGCCGACCATTTGGTGCTGTGATCGTTAAGCATGGTGCTGTGGTGAGTACAGGGGTGAATGAAATATTAATCTCGGGCGATCCGACATCTCATGCCGAGTTAAATGCATTAAGACAAGCCGCCCAAAATTTAAATACGACGTCTTTGAAGGACTGTATCGTTTATGCGAGCGGACAACCATGTCCAATGTGTTTGGCGGCTCTGCGAATGGCTGGAGTTGAAAAAATTGTATATGCTTATTCAAATGCTGATGCAGAAGCCTATGGTTTATCTACAGCAGAGATTGCCGAAAAATTAAGACTTGAACCACATGAACAGCAAGGGTTGAGTTTTAGTCAGTTAAAGCCAAACTGTGATCATGAGCTATATGATTTTTGGAAGCAGAAAAATACTTAATAAATACTATGTGTTTATTTCTGAGTCACTTACTGGATAGATTTCTGTGAATAATTAAAAAAGCCAACTGAGGTGATCAGTTGGCTTTATTGTTGGGGAGTAATTATTGATTTGCTGAGACCCCAATTTTTTTGACATTCAAACGTTGTGCTGCTGCCATCACCATAGCGACATCTTTATATTCTGTCATTTTGTCAGGTTGCACTTTGATCGTATCCTGATCTGCTTGTTGTGCAACACCAGCAAAAAGTGTTTCTAAAGCTTGTTTATTGGCAACGGGTTGACCATTCCAAAATAATTTACCTTGTGCATCAATTTTAAGTGTCACCGGTTCAGGTGGTTTTTCATTGGTTGGCGGTGGCGTACCATTTGGCAAATCAATATTGATCGAGTTATTTGGAATTGGAATTGTGATAATAAACATAATAAGCAAAACCAACATCACATCGATCAATGGCGTCATGTTGACGTCCAACATAACATCATCGTCTTTATCGGAACCGACATTCATTCCCATACCTTGTCCCTCATCCGATTATGGTGCGGCAACAGGAGTAGTGACAAAAGCAATTTTGCCAATTCCTGCTGCTTGTGTTGCACTAATGACTTCATCAATCGCTTCATATTTTGTCACCTGATCGCCACGGATATGAACTTCAGGTTGCGGACGCTTTTTAGCTTCCGCTTGTAGTCGACTGATCAGCGTATCTTTATCTGCAATGTATTTTTCATTCCAGAAGATATCGCCATTTTTATTGACAGCAATCTGAATATTGATCGGTTTGGTTTCATAAGGTGTGTTTTTTTCCTCAGGTAACTTCACCGGAACTGTATGGATTGCAACAGGTACTGTAATTAAGAAAATAATGAGCAGCACCAACATAATATCAACCAAAGGTGTTGTATTAATGGCTGAAATTACATCATCTTCGTCACCATCTGAATTGACCATCATTCCCATGGCTGATGCCTCTCTTATTTTGTGTCGTTATTATTGTTTTTGATCTCACCGCTTAAAAGTACGGTGTGTAGATCTGAACCAAAGGTACGAACATTATCTAGAACTGCTTTATTACGACGCGTTAACCAGTTATAGCCAAGAACCGCAGGTACTGCTACAGCCAAACCAATTGCCGTCATAATTAGGGCTTCACCGACTGGGCCTGCAACTTTATCAATAGATGCTTGACCTGAAATACCAATTGCTGTTAAAGCGTGGTAAATACCCCAAACTGTACCGAACAAACCCACAAATGGTGCAGTCGAACCTACAGTTGCGAGGAAAGCCAATCCACCACTTAAATGGCTTTGAATTTTATCGATAGCACGCTGGATTGAAATAGTCACCCATGTGTTGAAGTCGATACGTTCCAGCAGATTACCGCCATGTTTTTTGGTTGAATTAATACCTTTTTCTGCAATGAAGCGGTAGGCGCTAGACTCATCAAGCGTTTCAGCAGCGCTATCAATTGAAGCAGCATCCCAAAATTTAGCTTCGGCTTCTTTGCCTTGACGTTTAATTTTAGCTTGTTGAATAAATTTAGTGACCATGATGTACCAAGTTCCAATCGACATCAGGACCAAGATAAAGAGTGTCGATTTAGCAACGATGTCACCTTCACGCCATAGTGCTTCTAAGCCATACGGGTTATAGACTTCTTTGGTTGCTGTAGGCATTGGTGGCGGTGCAGGTGTATTTGTTGTATTCGTAGTTTCTACTTGTGTTGTTGCAGTATTTGCAGATTCTTCAGCAAATGCTGCTTGCAGTGGGAGTAATGTACTTGTTACTAAAACTGTAGCAGATGCAAAAATACGCGCAGATTTCATCATTTTATTCATTTATATTCTCCAAATTTTTGTAGATTCATTAATCAAGTTTAAATTCGTATTCAATATCAAACCAATCTTCAACTGGCTCACCATTTTTGAGTGCAGGCTTAAATGTACATAAGCTGAATGCTTTGCTAGCAGCCTTATCTAGAGATTTAGTACCACTCGATTTTTTGACCTTCACTTGTTTCGCACTGCCGTCAGGCCCAACCAATACAGAGATGCGGACAGTTCCTACTTCTTCTGCCATTGCAGCTTCACGAGGGTAATCTGGTTCTTTACATCCAACGCTACCCTCAGATGCACCACGTGTTTCCCCAGCAGGTTTGGGTGCAGGCGCAGGTGCTGGAGCTGCTGCAGCTACAGGTGCTGGTGCTGGTGCTGTCAAAGGACTAGGAGATGGGGAAGCTGTAGGCGTAGGTGTTGAAACGGCTTTAACTGTTTGAGTTGGTGCAGCTTTTTCAACGACCTTTTGTTCAGGTTGAGGGTCTGGTGTTTTGAGCACTTCCTTAACGAGTTTTGGTAATTCAGGTGGTTTTTCAATTGGTTTCGGTTTTTCTGGCTCAGGTTTTTTATCTTGAATAATGATTAATTCAACAGGTTCTTCTACAGTTTTCTCACCTTTTTTGGAAAGGCCAGTAATTAATCCGTAGAGTACAATGAGATGCAGAAGAATGACTGCCCCAATTCCGATCAGGCGTTTGCCGGAATTATTTTCTAATTCGGAAAAGCTTTTGCCCATTACTACTCCTGAAATGTGAGACAAACAATCAATAGTGAAATTGGCACTTGAGATATAAGTGTTTTTTGCATTTTTTATGTTTGACTAATTAATTAAATAAATAGTGCAAGTACGATTCCTATTGGAATCGTACTTGCAAATTTAGCTTTTAGAACTTGTAAGTACCGCGGACATAGAATGTACGACCAGTAGGATCGCTATAACGAGGGTCATAGCCATATTGGAAGTTATCTAATACGTTCGATGCAGCAGGCTCTTCAGCAAATAAGTTTTTGATACCACCTGTGATTTCTAAGTTTTTGAAACCACTGTATGTTCCTGCAACGTTATACAGTGTGTAATCAGGCACACGGTGTTTATCAAATTTTTCTTCGCCGATTTGGTTTTGGTCATCGTAGCCACGGAAGAACTGTTGTTCGAAGATGATTTTCCAGTTTTCATAGCTCCAATTTAGGTTCGCTGTGTGCTTCCAACGTAAAACAGCAGGGTCGTCATACACACCTACTAAGCCTTCCCAATCACCATCTTTTTCTTCTTGGTAGTCATTTTTGATGACATAGGTACCATTAATGCCAAAGCCAAATCGACCTGTCGCGGTTAATGGTGAAAGGTAATCTAAGCTAATGTCGATACCTTGAGTTTTAATACCCCCTGTATTCATTAGAATGGTATTGATGTATTCAATACGACCATCGGCACCACGTACGAATAATGAAGCATATTTCTCAGGATCTTCAAAAATTGAAGTTTCACCCACTTGGCCAACTAATTCTTCAATTTCAATGTTGTAATAATCAACAGCTAAAACTAAGTTTTTAATTGGTTCGTAAACAAAGCCGGCTGTAAATGTTTTAGATTCTTCTGGTTGAAGATCTGGGTTACCACCTTGCATACGGTAGAACTGAGTATTACATTCGGTTTGATATTGAGTTGAGGTTGGTTTACCGCCTGGGCAAAGGACAGGGTCGTTATATTTTGCGCCAGTGTAGGTTTTACTTTGTTGCGCATTAATTTCCCAAAGGCTTGGAGCACGGAAACCAGTACTGTAGGTACTACGGAACATAAGTTGCTTCATTGGTTCCCAACGAATACCGACTTTTGGATTGAAAGTGTCGCCAAAATCGCTGTAGTCGTCATAACGTGCTGCAAGTTGAGCTTCAATTGTTTTGGTAATTGGAATTTGAAGCTCAGCAAAGGCGGCAGTAATATCTCGGTCACCTTTACTCAGAGGTTTGTCAGGGTCAATACCACTACCTGGTACAAGGCGTACTAACTCAGAGTTTACTTTTGCTTCCCAATCTTGAGTTGTAAAACTTCCACCAAATGCAAAACCAACATCACCAGCTGGTAAGGTGTAAATCGGGCGGCTCACGGTAAAGTCAAATGTTGTGGAATCAAGTGTTGCTTCGTTTGTTGTACCACTCACATTTAATGAGGTCCAAACGTTAGCATCTGCAGATGGACCAAATGGGTTGATTGTGCCGTCATTTAATCCTTCTTGTAGTTTGTTACGATTTAAGTATCCACTAACAAAGCTATCTGATGCTTCGCCTTTTGCGTAAGTTACGCCACCGTTGATATCCCAACCGTATGCTTCACCTTCAAGTCCAGCAAAAATACGATGAGATTCATTGATAGATTGTGAAACACGGTTGCCCGCTTGAGAGCGTAAGTAAAGTTGTAATGGATCACCACTTAGACCATCAACACCAGGGGTAATACCCTCGCCTGGATAATATTGACTGCTTTTAGGAATCGTGACAGAGCGACTATATACGTCTGGAGCAATAGAAGTCGTCACTTTGCTTTTTGCATAGACATATTCACCAATAGCGTTGAAGTTATCGCTAAGTTTGATGGTTGCACGACCAATTGCAGACAAGTCCTCAGTTTCTGGCTGAATACCAATTAAAGCTTGCGTATTGAGGAAGCAGAGTCCGCCATCTTCAGTGACATTGGTTAAATTATTACAATTCGCTGCACCACCATACGGGTTCGCTAATACACCTTCAGGATTTCCGTCAGCATCTAAAGGCCCGCCGTTTGGATCAAGAAAGTTAGCAGGGAAGCCATTTGCTGAACCTGCATCGATACCTAACTCAGGTAGAAGGCCACCACGACGGCTGACTTTACGGTCTTTTGCCATAATTTCTTTGGCTTTACGGTAGTCAATTGCGCCATAAACGTTAAAACCTTGTTCATCTAAGTCGCCATAGCCACCAAAAATCGAAACATCGTATTCTTCGCCGCCTTTATCCTCAGGTTTGAGCAAACCACCGCTAATACCTAAACCTGTGTATTGCTTTTTGGTAATAAAGTTAATTACACCTGCGATTGCATCTGCACCATAAATTGCAGAGGCACCATCACGTAAAACCTCAATACGTTCAACCATTGCAAGCGGAATGGTATTTAAGTTGGTCTCAGAGGTACTAAATGGGCTATAAGCCAAACGACGTCCATTAAGTAGGACAAGGGTTTTATCTGATCCTAGCCCACGTAAGTTCGCTGTTGAGCCTGATGTATTACTTGCACCAACGTTTTGCGCTGTACTGTAGCCCGCTTGGTTCGCACTAATTTTTATTAAGGCTTCTTCAGTCGTTGTGACCCCTTGTTTAGTTAATTCTTCAACTTTAATGACTGTAATAGGTGAAGAACTTTGAGCAGAAACCCCTTTAATGGATGAACCAGTCACAGTTACTTTGGCTACTTTCGTTGGCTTAACTGTTTCTTCTTCATTTGTTTCTGCTGCATGCGCTAAAGATAAACACAGCATACTTAAACTAAGAGTACTTAATTTAAGTATTGTTTTGCTAAATGGTGTGCCCCCCACAGATTTAGCATTTTTTTTCTCTTTCATAGTAAAAGTATTCCTTTTTGTTGTAGTTAGCGATATTGCTTGATTGTTTTTAAGCAATTCAAGTGCCAAATTTATATTTAAATTTTATTTTCAAATATAAAATACTGATAAATATCTACATTATTGAGTTTAAAGTGGAGAACTTTAAGATGAACGGTAAGTATATTTTTTTTAAAGTTATCCTTTTAATTAGGTTTTATCAGGAATTTAACTTTTGATCAAAATTTTTTTTAAAAACATGATTAGGTGCAAATTAAAACTTAAAAAGTGTGAATTAATTCATATTTATGTGTTTGATTTATAAGATTAATCAGTGAAATAAATAAAAAATAAAAACATATAATTCATTGTTTTATATGCTGATGACTTGTCATTTCATCTGAAGGTGATCCATTATGAATCAGGAATGTATTATATTTGTGCAAAATATGCTTGGATGCGTTCAACAACAAGAGTTGAATTTTTGATAAAAACGAGCTTTACTCGGAAAGTCGCTATTAGTATAAATTTATCTTAAAAAATGAATTTAAAAGGATATTTAATTCAGATAACTTTCAACCAAGGAGTGGTGGCATGAATTTCGCTTTATATTAATTACTGTATTAAGTTCTACGTTTAAAACTTAATTTAAACTGGTTCATTTTATTTTAGTAAAGGTGGCTTTATTTAAAGTCTGCTTGCGGCTTTGTATTATTAAAAAATCATCAGAAAGGAAAAGGTTTGGAAACTAGAAAATTTAAAAGAGCGCTCCTTGCATTATTAATTTCAACAGGGATGATGGCCGAGGTTCAAGCTTCTGCACAATCGAATAAAGTTTTAAATATTGCATTTGAAGCACCGGATGATGGTTTTGATATGGTCAAAACCTATAATTATTATAGTGGCAATATTGCGGAAGCCATTTTTGAACCCTTATTGAAATATGACTATCTAGCACGTCCTGTTGTTCTTGTTCCAAATACTATTGAAGCGATGCCAAAGATTGAACAAGAAGGAAAAGTCTATACCTTCAAAATCAAACGAGGCATCCATTTTTCAGATGATCCAGCCTTTAAGGGAAAAAAACGCGAGCTAGTTGCGCAAGATTACATTTACGCGATTCAACGAATTTTAGATCCAGCTAACCGTTCTCCGACCTATTCATTTATTGATGGCAAAATCTTAGGAGGGGATGCGGTCGTTGCGGATGCAAAGAAGTCAGGAAAATTTAATTACAATGCGGCTATTGCCGGCCTAAAAGCGATAGATCCTTATACTTTGCAAATTACTTTGACGCGCCCTGACTATAATTTTCAATATATTTTGGCCTATGTTACGTTTGGTGCAATTTCAAAAGAAGTTGTTGAATTTTATGGCAATAAAATTGCACAGCATCCTGTGGGAACAGGACCGTATCAGCTCAGTAAATATGTTCCACGTAGCAAGATAGAATTGGTTGCAAACCCGAATTATCGTGGTTTTATCTGGAATTTTAAATCGACAGGCACCGCTTGGGACAATCAGTTAGTTAAAGAAATGAACGGGAAGAAAATGCCACAAATCGGCAAGGTTTCCGTCAGTATTATTGAAGAAGAACAGTCACGGTGGTTAGCATTTAAAACAGGGCAGCTAAATTTTGATAAATTGACCTCAAATGCTGTCCCACAAGCCTTAGATTCTCAAAATAAACTTAAGCCTGATATGCAAAAGCTCGGCATTAAGCATTATCCAAATAAAGATGCTGAAATCACCTACAGCATGTTCAATATGCAAGACCCGCTTGTCGGTGGTCAAAGCCTTGAAAAGATCGCTTTACGCCGTGCCATCAGCATGTCATACAATCAAGCTGAATCGATTAAACAGTTATATCAAGGGCAGGCCGTAAAGGCTGAAATGTTTTTACCAGAAGGCGTGAGTGGCTTTAATCCAAAATATCGCAGTAGTTTGGGATATAACCCATTGCTGGCCAATAAATTACTGGATCGATTTGGGTATAAGAAAGGTGCTGATGGTTATCGAACCTTGCCCGATGGTAAAGCGTTGACCTTAAAAATAAATACTGAAAATAGCTCTAAATCGCTGATTCAATCTGAGTTATGGAAAAAAAATCTCGATGCCATTGGGATACGGGTACAGTTTAAGGTCAGTAACTTTGCTGACAATTTAAAAGAAGCAATGCAATGTAAATATATGATGTGGTCTGGAGCGTGGATTGCAGATTATCCTGAAGGGGAGAACTTTGCTCAATTACTATATGGGCCAAATTCAGGACAAGGGAATTTAAGTTGTTATCAATCTAAAGCTTATGACGCATTATATAAGCAAGCTATTGTGTTGAAACCTAAAGATCGTGAACCTTTTTATGAAAAAATGAACCGTCAAATTGAAGCGGATAACCCTTGGATTATCCATTCTACACGGATTCGTAATTGGTTAATTCACCCTGAAATTCAGGGGTATAAAACACATCCAATGATGAACACCAGTTGGCAATATCTCGATATTCAGCCTAGTAAAAAATAATTGAGTCAGGATTACAATGAAGCGAAATTCGAATTTTACGCTAACCAAATTTGCTACAGCGTGTTTGATGGGGGGAGTGTTGTTCAGTGCGATGCCGACATTAGCATTGGCAAAGAATCCAGCAGATCCAAATAAAGTTTTACGTCATATTTTCCCTGTCGCAGAAACAGGTTTTGACCCAGTTGGCGTGCATGATCTGTATTCTGCACATGTGAATACATCAATCTTTGAAACCTTATATACCTATGACTATTTAGCATCGCCGGCAAAGTTGGTTCCTAAAACGGCTGCTGCGATGCCAGAAATCAGTGCTGATGGTTTGACTTATACCATTCGCCTGCAAAAAGGCATTTTTTTTGCTGATGATCCTGTATTTAAAGGCAAAAAAAGAGAATTAACCTCGGCTGATTATGCATATACCTTTAGACGTTTAGTCGATCCACATCTTCGTTCACCAAACAGTTGGCTACTCGATGGTCGCATTTTAGGCATGGAGAAGGTTCTAGAAAAGGCGAAAAAAACAGGTAAGTTTGATTATGATGCGCCCATTGAAGGCATACAAACCCCTGATCGGTATACCCTTGTCATTCGTTTAAATTCTCCAGATCAAAACTTTCCAATGTTATTGGCTCATCAACCTGCATCGGCTATGGCACGTGAAGTGGTCGAAAAATATCGAGACAAAGCGGGTTTTGTGATGGGTAAACCGGTGGGTACAGGGCCATATATTTTGACACGCTGGACACCTGGCTCACGAATTATTTTAAAGGCCAATCCAAACTATCGTGGCTTTGTCTGGGACTTCAAGGCATCAGATGCCAAAGATGAAAAGATTGTAAAAGCCATGCAAGGCAAAAAAATGCCGCAAATTGGCGTGATTGATATTCAGGTGATGGAAGAATCACAATCACGTTGGTTGACCTTTGCAAAAAATGAAGCGGATTTGTTGGTACTAGATGGAGATTTGTCGGTACAAGCCTTAAAAGATGGAGAGCTAAAGCCTGAGTTGGCTAAAAAAGGCATCCAAATGTCGCGGATTTCTGACCCCTCTATCGACTATCACTATTGGAATATGCAAAACCCTGTGGTTGGAGGTTTTAGTAAAGAAAAAATTGCATTACGTCGTGCAATGGCGATGGCTTATTCAGCAGATAATCAAATCAAAATTTTGATGAATGGTGATGCACAAAAATTACAAAGCCCAATTCCACTCGGCGTTGTCGGCTATGACCCGAATTATAAGTCGAGTATTCCATACTCAGTTAAAGCGGCAAATTTATTGCTCGATCGTTATAACTATAAAGTCGGCGCAGATGGCTGGCGTACTCAACCGAATGGTAAACCGCTAACGATTGAAATGACGATATCGGGCAATAGTAGCCGTAGTCAGCAGTTGGGTGAATTTTGGAAGAAAACTTTAGATAGCATCAAAATTAAAATGACAACAAAGTCGATGCCATTTGCAGAAGCTTTAAAAGCCGAAAAACAGTGTCAAACAATGTTTAAAGCATCTGCATGGATCGCAGACTATCCAGATGCAGACAATTTTATGCAATTGTTCTATGGCAAAAATATCAATGTCACCAACAACGGCTGTTCAAAAATACCTGAATATGACCGCTTATATGAACAGACACAGCGTATGAAACCGGGACCGGAGCGTGATGCAATCTATCGGAAAATGTCGCGCATATTAGAAGTGTATATGCCTGTCCAAATTAATTATGCACGTTACCGTAGTGTGTTGTCGCAACCACGCGTGATTGGTTATAAAAAGCATCCAATTTTGGCAACAGAATGGATGTACATCGATATTGACCCGAAAAAATAAAATGAAACAAAACTGGAGAAATTATGAAAAATAAAGCTTTGAAACTCACCACCCTCAGTATGTTGATGATCGGCGCTAGCCAATTCGTTCAAGCCGAAGATTCAATACGGAGTACTTTGCCAAAGTTCCAAGCCAAAGAAATACCTGCGCTGTGTGATGCCAAAATTCAGCAAGTGAAAACAGATTTAGCGGCATTTGAGCAAAAAAAGATAAAAAATAATGCAAAAGCAGCACCTGTTTTGGCGGAGTGGGATCAAATTTTTGCCAAATTTGAAGATTTTTATGGACCAATCGGACTATATAGCAACGTCGATCCTGATGAGGTTTTACGTAAGGCTGCGGAAGATTGTGAAATTAAAATTATGGAGTTTCAAACTTCGGTTTATCAAAATCCAAAACTTTATGAGCAAATTAAAAAACTCAAAACCAATGACGAAATTGATAAAAAAATGCGTCAAGACATCTTGGATGGTTTTGAAAATACAGGGGTACAATTTACACCTGAAAAACGTGCTCGTTTGAAAGCTATCTTTGATGAATTAGCAAAAATTGAACAAGAATATGCGCGTAATGTACGAGATAATAAAGAAAAACTGGAGTTTACACCGGCGGAGTTGAAAGGCTTGCCAGACAGCTATATTTCGGGCTTAAAGAAAAATGAAAAGGGCAATTATTTGCTCGGTTTTGAATACCCAGAATACCGTCCATTTATGGAACTAGCAGAAAGCGATGATGCGCGTAAGCGTTACCAAACTGCATTCACGCGTCGTGGTACTGAGAAAAACTTAGTATTGTTAAAGCAAGCAATGGATTTACGTTATGAAATTGCGCAGCTCTTTGGCAAAAAAAGTTATGCTGAATGGGTATTGCAACACCGTATGGCAAAAGACCCTGAAACAGTGAATAAGTTCTTAGCTGATGTTCATCAAACGGTGGCACCTTTAGAGAAAAAAGAAGTTGAGACTTTACGTGAGTTCAAAGCGAAAAGCCTGAAAATTCCACTCGAAAAAGCTGAAATCAATCGCTGGAGTGAGAGTTACTGGAGTGAAAAACTTCGCAAAGAAAAGTACCAAATCGATCAAGAAAAATTGCGTGACTATTTCCCAACCCAAGCATCTCAAGAATGGATTTTTGCCATTTCATCTGACCTTTATGGTATTGAATTTAAGCCTGCGAAAGTCGATGTTTGGCAGTCAGAAGTTGAATATTACGATGTAAAAGATAAAAAGACCGGTGAGTTGCTTGGTGGTTTATATATCGATAAATACCCACGTGAAGGGAAGTATGGTCATGCGGCTGTTTGGGGCGTAAAAGGTGGTAGTACCTTGACTAAGCGTAAACCGATTTCTGCTTTGGTGACCAACTTTAACCGTAAAGGTTTAAATAGTGATGAACTTGAAACCTTTGTTCATGAGTTTGGTCATGCCTTACACGGTATTTTGTCGAATACACGCTATGCATCTCAATCGGGGACTTCTGTAGAGCGTGACTTTGTAGAAGCACCTTCACAAATGTATGAAGAGTGGGCGCGTCGTAAAGAAACTTTATCTACACTCGCAAATTACTGTAATCCAGCGTGTCCACCTGTAGATGATGCACTGATTAATAAATTAAAAGCAGTTCATAGCTATGGACGTGGTTTGCATTATGCACGTCAAGCCTTGTATGCAAAATATGATATGGCACTTCACTCATCAGATGCTTTGAGTGTTAAACCCTTAGATGTCTGGAAGAAAATGGAAGGCGAGACAGCTTTAGGCTATGTCCCAAGCACTGAATTCCCAGGACAATTCAACCATATCATGGGCGGTTACCAAGTTGGCTATTATGGCTATATGTGGTCTGAAGTGATGGCACTCGATATGTTGTCTGCTTTCGGAGATAACCTAAATAACCCTGAAGTGGGACAACGCTACCGTAAAACGATCTTATCGCAAGGTGGTCAATATGAAGCCGAAAAACTGGTGCATGATTTCTTAGGTCGTAAACCTGATAACAAAGCTTTCTTTGATGAAATTACTGGGCAACGAGTGAAGTAAGGACAACTTTATGCTGGCATATATCATACGGCGTATATGGCAGATGATCCCAACGATGTTGGGGGTTGTTCTGCTCATATTCTTCTTATTTAACTGGGTAGGTGGAGACCCTGCATATATTCTAGCAGGCAAAATGTCGAACCCAGAGCAAATTGAAAACATCCGACAACAGTTGGGGGTTGATCAACCCTACTATGTCCAATTGTGGATTTTCATTAAGCAGATTTTAACTTTTGATTATGGAATGAGTTGGAGTACAGGTGAGTCGGTGTCAGATATTATTTTGACCCGTCTAGGACCGTCACTGACGATTTTAATTCCTTTAACCATTTTGCAAACGATCATTTCAATTGGTTTGGCACTTGCTGTGGCTTCAGTTCGTGGCACATTAACCGATCGTATGATTATGATGCTTTGTACGATTGGTATGTCGATCAGTATTTTGGTTTATATTATTGTTTTTCAATACGTTTTTGCATATCAGTTGAGTTGGTTCCCTGTTCAAGGCTGGAGTGATCACTTTAGCGAAAACTTATTTAAATACGGTTTACTGCCTATCTTAATTATGTTGGTGGTAAGTATTGCGCCAACTTTGCGCTTATACCGCAGTTTTGTATTGGATGAAGTCAATCAAGACTATGTTCGAACTGCGCGCGCAAAAGGTGTGGGTGAAAGCCGTATTTTAGGTGTACATGTACTGCGTAACGCCTCAATTCCAATTATTACCGATGTCATGTCGAGTCTACCGGCACTGCTGATAGGCGCTTTCCTGATTGAACGATTCTTTGGTATTCCGGGTATTGGTCGTGAAGTCATTATTGCTGTTGAACGCAGTGACTTCCCTGTCATTAAGGCGATTACGGTCTACGTTGCAGCGGCTACAATGATTTTTAACTTAATCGCGGATTTGATTTATAAACTTGTCGATCCTCGCGTTCAGTTGAAGTAGGTGGCCTATGCTAGGAATATTCAATAAGACCAAAGCAACTGCATCAACACCTGCATCGACTGGCTTGTGGAAGTTGGCGATGCGACGCCTAAAAGCCGATAAATTAGCGATGGTGTCGTTGTTCGTTGTACTGTGCTATTTCGTGGTGTTGTTATTGTCGATGACAGGCATGGTTGCATCCAATTGGAATAAAGAAGTGGCTGTTAGTTATGCACCTCCAAGTTTTATTGGGGCGGAACTCAATGAAACAGCCAAAACCAAAGCATCAGCAGAAGATATGGCATTGCCTGAAAATCCTGTTGATCCTTTAAAAGATGTAATTGCTGAACTGAATGCAGAGATTGCGACTGAGCAAGGTGGTGCCAATGCAATTGACTACTATGGAGTTGTCGATCCACTAGCAGAAGATATGAAAGCGATTGATCAGCAATTGGGTGGCCATTTGTTAGATCAACAAAGCGAGCTAAAACAAACTTTACCGTTTGGTGCGGATAAATGGGGGCAGGATGTCCTGCAAAAAACCATTAAAGGTGCTGAAACATCTATTATTGTTGGCGTGGTAGCTGCATTACTTGCTGTCGTGATTGGGACAATTTTAGGGGCAATTTCTGGCTATTTCGGTGGTTGGGTCGATGATATTTTAAACTGGTTCTATAACATTTTTACCTCGATTCCGTATTTGCTCTTGGTTCTTGCGATTGCAGCTGTACTACAGCAAAAGGGGATCTTATCGATTGTCCTCATTCTAGGACTTACTGGGTGGACGGGGGTGTATCGTCTGATTCGTGCAGAGTATATGAAACATACTTCGCGTGAATATGTGCTCGCTGCCAAAGCGATAGGGGTGAGTCATTTCCGACGTATCTTTGTGCATATCTTTCCGAACGTCAGTCATATTGCATTGGTGCAAATCTCGATTTTAGTGGTGGCCTTTATTAAGTCGGAAGTGATTTTGAGCTTCTTGGGATTTGGTGTTCCTGTTGGGGTTGTGTCATGGGGCAGTATGCTTAATGAAGCACAAAGTGAATTGATTTTAGGTAAATGGTGGCAGCTTATCGCAGCATCTGTAGCGATGGCGGTTTTGGTTACAGCATTTTCGATGTTTACTGATGCATTGCGTGATGCATTAGATCCAAAATTGAAATAAGGAGGAGTAAAGGATGACGGAACAAAATCAAACTGTTAAACCAACGCTCCTCAGTGTTCAAAACCTGAAAGTGAGCTTTAAAGCCGAAGATAAAAGCTATATCGAAACGGTCAAAGGAATATCTTTTGACATTCCTGCCAATACAACTGTGGCACTTGTGGGAGAATCTGGCAGTGGCAAGTCGGTGACCTCGTTGGCAACTATGGGGCTGTTGCCACGTGATCAAAGCCGTATAGATGCAAGTAGTAAAATAGTTTTTGAAGGGCAGGATTTACTGAGTCTGTCTCCAAGAGAAATGCGTAATATCTGTGGTAAAGATATTGCGATGATTTTTCAGGAACCGATGTCGTCACTCAATCCAGTCTTTACGGTGGGTGATCAAATTGCCGAAGTATTACGACTTCATCTAGGTATGGGACGTAAGCAGGCAAGAGCACGGACTTTGGAATTATTGAAGGAAGTGGGTATTCCTTCTCCTGAAACGAAAATTGATGCCTATCCTAGCCAAATGTCAGGTGGTCAACAGCAACGTGTCATGATTGCTATGGCGATTGCATGTGAGCCGAAGTTATTGATTGCCGATGAGCCGACCACGGCACTTGATGTCACCATTCAAAAGCAGATTCTGGACTTGCTGGAATCTCTGCGTCAGCGCCGTCAGATGTCGATGCTGTTCATTACGCATGATTTAGCATTGGTAAGCGAAATTGCCGATCAGGTGATTGTTATGCGTCATGGAGAAATCCGTGAACAAGGCTTGGTCAATGAAGTGCTGGATCATCCTAAAGATATCTACACTCGAGCTTTGCTTAAGTGTCGTCCACAGATGTCAGAGCGTCCTTATAAATTACCGATGATCAGTGATTTTATGCGTCAAAATGGTGATGAGCTGATTGAGGATGTGCATTTATCTGAGGAAACCCGTAGACAACGAACGCGTGGTCTTACGGGTAATGAACAGATTATTTTAGATGTCAAAGACTTAAAAAAATCGTTTTATAGTCGCAAGGGGTTATTTGGTAAGGATGAGTATCAGGCGGTCAAAGGTGTCTCGTTTCAACTGGCGAAAGGTAAAACGCTCGGGTTGGTTGGAGAATCTGGCTCAGGTAAAACTACAATCGGCCTTTTACTGATGCGTCTACAGGAAGCGACAGGTGGTCAGGCACTGTTTGAAGGTCATGATATTTTGGCGATGAGCGAAAAAGAATTTACCCAATATCAGCGCAAAATACAGATCATTTTCCAAAACCCATACGCTTCACTTAATCCACGATTTACTGTGGGGCAAATTCTCATGGAGCCGATGCAAGTGCATCAGATAGGGAAGGATGATGCTGAACGCGAGCAAATGGCGTTTGATTTGCTTGAACGTGTCAGTTTGCCTGCCCAAGCATTTTATCGCTATCCACATGAGTTTTCTGGTGGTCAGCGTCAACGTATTGCCATTGCACGATGCTTGACCTTAAAGCCAGAAATTTTAATCTGTGATGAGTCTGTCTCTGCCCTAGATGTTTCGGTTCAAGCCCAAGTTCTGAATTTATTGCAAGATTTACAAGATGAATTTGGTTTGAGCTATATCTTTATTTCACATGATTTATCTGTGGTGAAATATATTTCTGACCAAATCATGGTGATGAACCATGGTGATATCGTTGAAATTGCAAACTCGGATGAGCTGTATCGATCACCACAGCATGAATATACCAAGCGTTTGCTAAGTGCGATTCCA
Organism: Acinetobacter amyesii; assembly: GCF_023499985.1. NCBI lineage: Bacteria > Pseudomonadati > Pseudomonadota > Gammaproteobacteria > Moraxellales > Moraxellaceae > Acinetobacter > Acinetobacter amyesii. The sequence continues at coordinate 25,334 of NZ_JAMCOU010000023.1, forward strand.
CAAACCACTGAACAATTTATTTAGTGTTGGTATAAAAAAACCGCTCAAATGAGCGGTTTTTTTATACTTAAGAAATTAAAATTTCTTAAAGCCTTTGTTGTTTCCGCTAAATGCGCGACTTGGCACAGAGTCATTACGACGCTCACGATTGCCAAAATTGTCGTTACGACGTTCACGGTTACCGAAGTTTTCACTGTTGCGATCATTACGGTTATTGTTGAACCCTTCGTTGCGACGCTCTGAACGGTTAAATCCATTGCCTTGGAAACCACCTTCAGTACGACCAGTACGACGTTCGCCACGATTGTCTTGATAACCATTGCTTTGTTGTAGCTGGTTTTCGTCACTGTCACGACGTTGTTGGCGTAAGTAACCACCACGACGTGCTGCCATTGGTTTGTCTTGCATACGTTCAGTACGACGTTTCGCCATACCAAACAGGCCAGTACCTTGACGTGGTTTAAGTTCAACTGACTTGGTTAAATTGTCGATATCTTGTTTATCTAGCTCGATCCAGCGACCAGTACGCAGTTCGCGTGGCAGAATTACTGAACCATAACGTGTACGTAAAAGACGGCTCACTTTTAAGCCTTGAGACTCGAAAATACGACGAACTTCGCGGTTACGCCCTTCTTTTACGACCACTTGATACCAACGGTTAATACCGTCACCACCAATTTCAGAGAATGACTCAAATTTTGCAGGGCCATCATCTAAAACAACGCCTTGTAACATGTTGTTTTTTAACTGAGGGGTGACTTCACCCATGACACGAACGGCATATTCACGTTCGATTTCGCTAGAAGGGTGCATTAAACGGTTCGCCAGTTCACCGTCATTCGTGAACAGCAATAGACCTGTAGAGTTAATATCTAGACGACCCACCATCACCCAACGATCACCTGTAATTTGAGGTAATTGTTCAAATACCGTTGGACGGTTTTCAGGGTCATTGCGTGAACAAATTTCGCCTTCTGGTTTATAGTAAATCAACACACGGCGACGAATTTCGTCTTCAATTTGGAACTGAACTTTACGACCATCGATGCGAAGCTCATCACCCGGTTCAATACGTTCACCCACTTGGGCAACTTGCCCATTTACGCTCACACGACCAGCGGCAATGACTTCTTCCATATAACGGCGAGAACCCAAACCAACGCGTGCGAGCACCTTTTGCAATTTTTCACTCATGACAGCATAACCTTAGAAATTATCATCAACAGTTCACCTATTTATGACTTCGGTGCATTCGCATCGAGGGCCATAAAAGCTTCCTTGGCATCCTGCAGGGGAGGCAATTGGCCCAAAGAGGTTAGACCAAAAGCATTTAAAAATTGAGGCGTTGTAACTAACAACGCGGGTCGTCCTGGGAGTTCACGAAAACCAGATTCTTTAATCCAGTTCCAGTCAAATAACGTACGTAAAATTTGACTATTGTTGGTCACCCCGCGGATTTGCTCAATATCTGCGCGGGTTACCGGTTGATGGTAAGCAATGACAGAAAGAGTTTCGAGCAAGGATGGCGATAAACGAGTTGGTCGTTCAGGCCAGGTCTGTGCAATAATATTACGATATTTTGCACGTACTTGAAAACGGAAACCTTGAGCGGTTTCAACAAGTTCAATTGATCTGCCGTGTTGCAGCATTGAAAGTTGCTGCAAATATTGGCGTAATTCGGTTTTACTGAAACGGTCTTGGAAAGCCTCTTTTAAACGGGCAATACTCACCGCCGCTTCGCTGGCAAAAATAATGGCTTCAAGCTGCATCAAAATTTCATGCAGATTATCTTCTGAAGACACTGCAGTCATTTGTTTAAGTTCAGTGTTCATGCACGTGCTCCCTGAATTGCAAGCGGTGCTTCTACACCTGATGCGACAATTTGGACTTTTTGTTGGCGTGTCAGTTCCAACACGGCCATAAATGTCACGACAACACCCATGCGGCCTTGGCTTGGTTTGAGTAAGTCCGCAAAGTCTAATACTTCACCTGACTCTAGCTTAGTTTCAATATAAGCAATACGTTCTTCGAGTAAGACAGGCTCTTGTAAAATTTGGTGGGTAACCGGTTCTGGTCGATTAAAGACACAGAGTATGGCATCACGAAGTAATTGAATGTCATAGCCATCATTGGTTTCGACAATCGTTCCTAAACTGACATTGGTATCGAATGTATCTCGATCCAATACTGACATTTGACCTAATCTTTCCGCAGCTTGTTTGATGCGCAAATACGTTTCTAAACGGTCAATCAATTCTTGTTTAGGATCTTGTTCATGTGCAGCGGTCGATTTAGGTTTTGGCAATAATAGACGCGATTTTAAATCGGCCAATAGAGCTGCCATCACCATATAGTCTGCGGTTAATTCAATATCTAGAGATTTCATTGCATCCATATAGGACAAATATTGGGATGCAATTGGGGCAATATCGACTTGTAATAAGTCGAAGCCATTTTTTTGAATCAGGTAAATCAGAAAGTCGAGTGGTCCTTCGAAATGCTCTAATAGAATTTCAAATGCAGCGGGTGGAATGTACAAATCTTCTGGAATAGCTTCTTGCCACTCATCCAAAACGCGAATGTGTGGAGCATCTTCCATAGAATTATGGACAGTTTGGTTCATTGCAATTATAGGCCACGCGAATTTTCAAAGGCATGCAGACAGCTTTCGCTTCGATCTCACATCGAAAGTAAAAGCACAAAAGTTATAGGGAATAGTGTAATGGAAAAATGCGTTTAAAGAAATTACTGAACGGTTGAATTGGGTAAAAAACTTAAAATTTATAGGGAATAGGCTTTATTTATACACATGTAAAATTTTAAAGCTGTGATATCGATCACATCTTGTGTTAATTATAAAAAATACACTCATCAAACCGTGAACTCATTTAAGCTGTGATATATGGATGATGGGCTTCCAGCATGAAATGATTTGATTGAATTGACTAAAAGAATATTAGCTATGCCACAACAATATAATCAATGGGGTCAGTCTGTAGGGATGACGTTGACGCAGTTTGAACCTTGCCAGTTCAGATGTAAAACCGAAGTGGGGCAATCTGTTCGGCTTATTCCGATGTTGCCCGATCAGCTTGATGATAGTCTTTTACAGCGGCTATGGCAGACAGTACAACAAGAACCCGATGAACGCTGTTGGACGTATTTGCCTTATTCTCAAATTCAAAGCATGCAGCAATTGCTTGATTATTTTCAGCAATCCTTTCATTTTGCCGGTTCGATGCATTATGTCATTGAGGTTGGTGATGCCATTGTAGGATGGGTTGGTTTGCTTAATGTACGCCCAGCACATGCTGTCATTGAAATTGGCAATGTCTATTTTTCAAGTTTAATGAAGCAATCAACCGCAGCAACAGAAACCATTTATCTATTGTTAAAAGCATGCTTTGCAGCGGGATTTCGACGGGTGGAGTGGAAGTGTGATGACTTGAACACGCCTTCGAAAAACGCTGCTTTGCGTTTTGGCTTTCAATTTGAAGGGTTGTTTCGTCAACATGTGATAGTGAAAGGTCGTAATCGTGATACTGCTTGGTTTGCGATGTTGGATCAGGATTGGCCAATGTTGTCTCAAGCATATGCAGCATGGCTCGATACAAACAACTTTGATGAGCAGGGACAACAAAAAATTCACTTAAAAGAATTTATGCAGCTTTATTGCGCTTGAGCAAAAGCACACTATCAAGGTTTTAAGCCTGTTAGTAAGACCCTTTGTTCAAGTGCAAATTCGATAATGTGTTGGCACTGTGCTTGCGAGCAGAGATTTTGACTAGCTCTACGTTTAAACAGCGATTTGACCGTTGATGCATGTAGAAAGTAAGAAAAAGCCTGCGGCTGTGTTGTCGCTATTGGTGAAATTAAATTTTTATCTATTGCCCTTAGTTGAGCCGTGGATTCTAAAGTCCAAGGCTCAGTGGCATATATAGCAAGATGATTGAGACTGCTTTGCTCGGAGACACTGAGGTCTGTCGCATTTTGGAGCTTGAGTAAAATCTGAAATAAAGTCATCAGGTCGATTCCTTTATCGAAAGGTGCTTTAACCGCGTTTTGAGCAGATGACCTTTACATGCTGTGCCTCTGATCGGTAACAGCATGTATTTAACAGTACATGCTATTCAAAGGCACTGACATCACCGACACCACGGCGAATCACTTCAGGGTATTCACCTGCAAGGTTTACAACGCTAGTGGTATTTAAAGTACCTAAACCGCCATCAATCAATACATCTATGCGTTTGCCGATTTGCAGTTCAATTTCGTAAGGATCATCAATCGGTTCTTTTTGGCCCGGTAAAATTAAGGTCGATGTTAATAACGGCTCACCGAGTTCTTTGAGTAATAATTGGCAAATCGGGTTGCTCGGAATACGCAATCCAATGGTTTTCTTTTTAGGATGCATTAAACGGCGAGGAACTTCACTGGTCGCAGGCAAAATAAAGGTAGTGACTGCAGGTGTATTATTTTTCAATAAACGATACATGGCATTGTCGACTTTGGCATAAGTGGCAATGTCAGATAAATCTGCACAAATAATCGCATATTGATGTTTAGCATCGAGCTGACGAATTTGGGCAATGCGTTCCATGGCATTTTTGTTCCCAATCTGGCAACCGATGGCATAGGCGGCATCCGTAGGATAAACCACCACATCGCCGGCACGAATCCGTTCAACGGCTTGCGTAATTAAACGGGGCTGAGGATTTTCCGGATGTATTCTTAAATGCAACATGTCGTTTTCCTCTTATTATTAAAAGCTCTAGACATTATGTCGCGGTCTATTTGCTTTGTGCAATGTGAAATGCAGTCAAATTGTATAATTTAATCAAGCATTTCACGTTGAAATTCATTCGCCTGTAACATTTTGCCAGCACGTGTACAGTGGCAAATGCATTGGATAAAGCGCCAAGCATCGCGTGGAAGTTTGGCTTCGCCTTTAAAATAAGCCTGTAATTGTGCATAGACATTATCTTTAAAGCTACTGCCATCACCGCCTTCACCAGTGAGGTTATCAAGTGAGACACGAAATTTACGTCCAAAGGCTTTGGCAAATAACCATTCGATCGCTTGGGGCTTAATCTCCACTTGTTCAAAGAGGGCTTGTTGCTCTTTGCTACGACCATCTGGTGCATACCAATAGCCTAAATCGGGAAGTAAACGGCGTTGCTCGCCAGCAATAGTCCAATGGCTAATTTCATGCAAAGCGCTATTGAAATAACCATGAGCAAATTGAATACGGGCAGGGCCGTTTGAATCGGCAGGAAAGTACTCGGGCTCACAGTCACCTTTCACTAAGCACACATTCAGGTGGGAAAACCAATGATTAAAGTGTAAGATGAGCCAATCGACGTGTTCTGTTTCTGTGGAAAGTTTCTCCCAAGCCGAGAGTTGCACTTGGTTAGTTGAAATGTCAGAATCAAGCGTTGAAATTGTGCTCATAAGTGATGAAACATTCACTTCTGTTTGCGGCTGCAACAGATGCATAACTTAAGTTACCCAAATGGTCTGTCTAAATAAGTACAAAATTGTATCTTAATCTTTGACAGAGTACTGATGAATTTGTAGAATTGCCGCCTTAATTATGTCAGCAAATACCTTTCCGGCACAGATTGAGCCGTTTAAATGGGCTGAACAGGGCTTTAAATGGTCAGGAACACTGCCATTATCTCGCTTTGTTCGTATTGCTCGTGAAGCTGTTGGATCAATTGATGATCAATTGATTAACATAGACTGTAAGCTATCAATGGATGCTTATCATCGCATTGTATGGCTAGATGGTCATGTTGAAACAAATGTTCCAATGGAATGCCAGCGTTGTCTGGATACTGTTGAGATCCCACTTGTTTCAAGTTTTCATCTAGCTCTTGTAGATGACGAGTCACTGATAGAGCGCTTGGATGAGGATGCTGATTTCATCGTTTTAGGTGAAAGTGAAGCAACAACCAAAGGTTCATATGATGCGCCTGCGACTGCTGATTTACTCTCACTGATAGAGGATGAATTGTTATTGTTGATGCCTTTGTCACCTAAGCACGACGCTTGTGAACATAAGCATCAACCTGCCGCTGAAGAGCTTGTTGAAGAAAAACGGGACAACCCGTTTGATGTTTTGGCAGGTTTGAAGGGTAAACTTAACTAATTTTTGTGTTATACTCTTGAGTATAAGACAATCGAATTTGTTCTGATCCATTTTTTCGATCTTTGTAAGGAGCCATCATGGCCGTTCAGCAAAACCGTAAAAGTCGCTCTCGCCGTGACATGCGCCGTTCACATGACGCTTTAACCGAGAATGCATTAACTGTAGACCAAGCTACTGGCGAGACTCACCGTCGTCACCACGTATCTAAAGATGGTATCTACCGTGGTCGTCAATTATTCGCTAAAGCATCTGCTGAATAATTGGTGATGTATTAAGCGTCAAGCTTAGTAGAAAAAATGGGAGCGTTAAGCTCCCTTTTTTTGTACCGATTTTTTGTTGCATTTGGCAATTACCAAGACAAAAATTAAGTGTTAAATTTCCGTCCCTGAAACAAGCTTACATGGGATTGTGTTGAATAAATGTCCAAATAGCATAAATTCACCAGTCTTGATAAAGGATTTTTTTATGTCTGCTAAACAACTCGAGCAAGCAGCTCAAGCTACTAAAACTGCATTCGTGTTCCCGGGTCAAGGGTCACAGAAAGTCGGCATGCTCGCTGAACTTGCAGAACAGTTTAGTAGTGTGCAAGCAACATTTGCAGAAGCATCAGAAGCAGTTGGTTTTGATCTTTGGCAAATTGCTCAAAGTGGTGAAGGGTTAAACCAAACAGAATTTACTCAACCTGTACTACTGACTGCCAGTATTGCTTTATGGCGTGTGTGGTTAGAGTTAGGTGGTGTTGCACCGAAATACCTTGCAGGTCACTCATTAGGTGAATACAGCGCCTTGGTTGCTGCAGGTGCGATGAGCCTAGGTGATGCCGTTAAACTGGTGAACCTACGTGGTCAGTTAATGCAAAGTGCTGTACCTGAAGGTCAAGGTGCAATGGCGGCAATTTTGGGTCTAGATGATGCCAAAGTCATTGAACTTTGTGCTCAAGCAGAAGGCCCAGGTTCAGTAGATGCTGCAAACTACAATGCACAAGGTCAAGTTGTCATTGCGGGCGATAAAGCCATGGTTGAAGCGGTTATGGCTGCTGCTAAAGAAAATGGCGGTAAGGCAATCGCACTTCCGGTTTCTGTGCCATCGCATTGTGCATTGATGAAACCTGCTGCTGAACAGTTTGCGACAGCATTGGAACAAACTGCCATTGAGCTGCCTACTATACCTGTAATACAAAATGTAGGCGCTGAAATCGCGACTGATGTAGCGCAATTACGTCAGGCGTTAACTGCACAGTTATACCAATCTGTACAGTGGACAAAGACCATGCAGTATTTGCAAGACCAGGGTATTCAGTACATTGCTGAATGTGGTCCGGGTAATGTCCTTGCGAATCTCGCAAAACGTTTGCCAAATATTGAAAAAGCATTCCCACTCGACACGAAAGGTCGTATGGAAGATGCACTGAATGCCATTTTAGTGGCAGAAGGGAAAATTGCATGACACAAGAACGCAAAGTTGCTTTAGTAACAGGTGCGAGCCGAGGGATTGGAGCAGCAATTGCTCAGCAATTGATTCAAGACGGTTATTTTGTTGTAGGTACGGCAACATCAGAAGCGGGTGCAGAAAAATTATCTGCTGCTTTTGCTGAAAATGGTGCGGGTAAAGTTCTAGATGTACGTGATGCAACTGCAATTGATGCATTGGTATCAGACATTGAGCAAAACTTTGGTTCAGTATTGGTTTTAGTGAACAATGCTGGTATTACCAAAGATAATTTGTTACTTCGTATGTCAGAAGATGATTGGGATGACATTCTCAACATTCATTTGAAAGCCGTTTATCGACTTTCTAAACGTGTTTTAAAGGGTATGACCAAAGCACGTTTTGGCCGAATTATTAATATTAGTTCTGTGGTTGCACATTTTGCTAACCCAGGACAAGCAAACTATTCTGCTGCAAAAGCAGGGATTGAGGCCTTTGGTCGCAGCCTTGCAAAAGAGATGGGAAGCCGCCAAATCACTGTAAATGCAGTGGCTCCGGGCTTTATTGCAACAGAAATGACAGAACAGTTAAGCGAAGAAATTCGTAAAAAGATGAGTGATCAAGTGGCTTTAAACCGTTTAGGTGAGCCACAAGATATCGCAAATGCCGTAAGTTTTCTTGCTTCTGAAAAGGCAAGTTACATTACCGGAACTGTATTACATGTAAATGGTGGTTTATACATGAGCTAAGCGCTCAAGTATAAACTTTCAAAACGATTTAGATTCAATTAAACTAACGGCATTAAAAACGCCACAAGCAATGAGGAGAATTCCTGTGAGCGATATCGAACAACGCGTAAAACAAGCAGTAGCTGAACAACTTGGTCTTAAAGCAGACGAGATCAAAAACGAAGCTTCTTTCATGGATGACTTAGGTGCAGATTCTCTAGACCTAGTTGAATTAGTTATGTCTTTCGAAAACGATTTCGACATCACTATTCCTGATGAAGATTCAAACGAAATCACTACTGTACAATCTGCAATTGACTATGTTTCTAAGAAACTAGGTTGATTTTAGATTTCAGCGATGCTGATTTAAAAAGCCACCATTCGGTGGCTTTTTTTATGCCGAATATTTTGTTTTTACATTAGCTTACGTTTCTGTCACCAACAACAACTCAAAAGCGGTTATTTTTTAGCTATAAGAATAGAGTTTGAACAATAGTTAAATGATTTAAAACAGTAAAAACAACGGAGAAAAATATGGGTCTTTTTGATTTTGTAAAAGGTATTGGTAAAAAAAATACAGCGCCTGCGGAACCTCAAGCAGCGCCAGCAACACCTTCTGAACCATCTGCACAAGAAATTGCCAATAAGTTATTGGGTCATATCAAAGCACTGGGCTTGCCTGTAACTGGTTTGTCTGTGAGTTATAACGGTACTTCAGATCTAGCAACAGTGAAAGGTCAGGTACAAAGCCAAGCAGATCGTGAAAAGATTATCTTAGCAGTAGGGAATATTGATCATGTGGCACAAGTAGATGATCAGTTAACAGTGACGAGTCCTGAGCCTGAAAGTAAGTTCTATACTGTTAAGTCGGGAGATAACCTGTCTAAAATCTCTAAAGAATTTTATGGTGATGCAAATCAATACAATAAAATTTTTGAAGCAAACCGTCCTTTGTTAAAAAATGCCGATGACATTTTCCCAGGGCAAGTGCTGCGTATTCCTGCCTAATATTAAGCAGGGAGGGGCTGTTATTCAGTGCTCATCTTAGATATGAGCAATGTAAAAACGAACAATATAAAAAAGGCGCTTTATGCGCCTTTTTTATATATACACCATATTAATTTTTATGTTTGGAAAACTTATAGCCCTGATCGCAGAATGCAGCAATTGCCACCAAAATGCCAGAGATGCCCAAAATAATAATAACACTGGTTGTTGAGTGTGTTGGCGATGCAGCTACCATGGAAAGTGCACCTAAAGGGGCTAAACCGCCAGCGATGGCTGTTCCAATTTCACGACCTGAACTTACACCAGTAGAGCGGTTTTCGACAGCAAATTGACGACTGAGGAACGATCCTTGTGGTGCGAACATCATTGGTGCTAAAAGACCTGTACCAATTGCAATCGCAATATAGATAGAAGTGCTGTCACCCGTTTCTAAAAGTTTCATAAATGGATAGGCAAAGAGTACAGATAGAAAGCCGCCCATCATCAGCACTTTTTTGCTGTTCCACTTATCGCATAGCCAGCCGAAGAAAGGCACACTGAAAATTGCCACTAAACTGGCAATGGTCACAGATAAAGATGTGACATGCGCGCTTACGCCTTGAAATTGCGTTAAATAGGCTAAGGAGAATGTCTTAAAGATGTAGCTCAAAGCGTTGTAGCCAATGGCTGCAATAAACACCACCATTAAACCTTTCATGTTGGTTTTCATGATGTCTTTGAATGGGTTTTTCACTTTAGCTTTAGTGACATGCGCTTCTTCATAGTCAGGAGTTTCTGGCAGACTCTTCCGAACCCATAAGCCCACAAGGACTAGAACAAAACTAAGGATAAATGGAATACGCCAGCCGCCATTCACCAAGAATTCATCGCCATTTAAAGTCAGCAAGAATACGGTTAGAGATGAAAGCAATAAACCTAAATTTAGACCGAGAGCAGGCCAAGCGCCTTGGCTGCCGCGCTTATCTTCAGAGGCATGTTCATAAGATGTAATGGCAGCGCCTGCAAACTCCGCACCCGCACCAAGACCTTGAATAATACGGAAGAATACCAGTAATACCGCAGCCCAAATACCAATGGATTCATAAGTCGGAATGAATCCAATTGCAGTGGTGCATAGCCCCATTAATAAAAAGGTGACAAATAGCATTTTCTTACGGCCATATTTATCGCCAAAATAGCCAAAGAATAAACCACCAATAGGGCGGGCAATAAAGCCGATTGCAAAAGTTGCAAAAGCTTTTAGGGTTGCGCTGCCCGGATCTGAATTATCGAAAAAAACCTTACTAAATACAATCGAAGCCATGGTTGCATAGAGGTAGAAGTCATACCATTCCAGCATGGAGCCAACGATGGTTGCAGTGGCTACCTTCTTTAGCCGCTTCTTTTTTTCGATTTCTGTCTCTTTGATGTTGCTCATTTAATATTCCTTTAAGTGAGTGTCCTGATGAATTAGTGGTGCGTCATAATTTCCCGAACAATATATTCGGCAATCGCAAGGGATGAGGTTGCCCCTGGAGATGGTGCATTTCGGATATGGGTAATATTGCCTTGCTTACGGATGACGAAATCATCTACTAGCGAGCCATCAGATTCCATGGCTTGCGCGCGGATGCCGCGTGTTGCAGGCTCAACTGATACATCGGCAAGTGAGGGTACGTATTTGGCTGCTTCAGAAACGAAGTTAGTCTGGCTCAGTACGGTTCTAAGTTCACGCATAGCTGCAGACATATTTTTCGATGAGAATTTCCAAAAACCCTTGTACGTTAGAAAGTCGTAAATATCTGAAAGATTGAATTTATTGCCTGTATAATTTTCACGGCCGAAAGAAATAAATGCATTTGGCCCAATGGTCATTTGACCGTCAATGCGTTTGGTGAAGTGCACACCTAAAAATGGATATTTAGGATCAGGCACTGGGTAGATTAGGCCTTTGACATGGCTTTTAAATTGCTCATCAATGACATAGTACTGTCCAAAGAAAGGCACAATTTTGGGAGTTTCAATATCACCAGAGTTTGCTGCTAAACGATCTGACTGTAAGCCTGCACAAGTCACAACATAGTCAAATACTTCTGAATAATGGTCGCCGCCTTCAAAGTGAACGGTGATTTTGTTGTGCTGCTCGGTTAAGTTCACTACCTTGCGACCAAGGACTAATGTGCCATTTTTTTGTTTAATTTCTTGCGCAATATGACGTGCAATTTCGCCATAGCTCACAATGGCTGTACGTGGAGAATACAACGCTTTAGTGCCAATACAGTTTGGCTCTACATCTTGTATTTCGTTGCCTGTTAAAATGCGGACATCAGGCACTTTATTGGCAATCGATTTTTGATAGATGGCATCTAAACGGCTTTCTTCTTCTTTTGAAAGTGCAACAACTACTTTGCCGCACTCATCATAAGGAATATTGTTTTCTGTGCAATATTGCTGAACCAATTCCGCACCGCGTCGGCACAAACGCGCTTTTAAGCCGCCTGGCTCATAGTAAAGACCCGCATGGACAACGCCTGAGTTGTGGCTAGATTGGTGCATTGCAACTTCTGTTTCTTTTTCAAAGACTGTTACATTGGCATCAGGGAAATCGAGAAGGAGTTGTCGGGCAACAGCTAATCCATTGATTCCCCCTCCGATGATGGCATAATGTTTGTTAGTCATATTTATTCCCTTGTAAAACAGCATGAAATTGATTCAAAAACCTAAAACATTGACGGAAGAAGCATTTGAAATATTGCAGGACGCAATTATTAATAATCATTTGCAATTCAATGTTTTATATTCTGCAACCGAATTGGGTCAGATGCTGGGCGGCATTTCACGCACACCCGTTCGCGAAGCTGCTCAAATGCTGGAAAAGATTGGAATTGTAAAAATTGAAAAGAACAAAGGCATTCGCATTATTCCCACTTCATTTCCTACCATGATTGAGTCTTTCCAAATTCGCCTCATGCTGGAAGTTCCGCTAATTCATCGTGCAGCAGAGGTTCGAACAAAGGCTGATATTGAGCGCTTGAATACTTTGTTTGAAGAATTCAAGCTACAGGCTTCATCAGAAAACATCACAGGAACTTTAAAAGCGGACCGCGACTATCATTTGGCATTGCTGCAAATTGTGGGTAATCAAAAGGCAATTGACGTTATCAGTAATACGCGAAATCAGGTTTTGATTGCAGGTTCTGCAACTATTCCATCTTCAAGAAACTGCATGCAGACTTTTGAAGATCACTTGGAACTACATAGTGCGGTAGTTGCAGGTGATGCGCAAAAGGCTGCAGATTGCATGCGTACACATATCATCAATACAGCGACATTATTGATTAACCAAGAATCAGCTAAGCGGGACAGTAGTTGGTCTGACTGCAGTACAAGTGAGTATCTGAATTGGTTATAAAATAGATACTAGCATGTTGCATGCAACAGGTAAATTGAAAAGATATTTGTCTTTACTTGAGATGGCTTAGACTTTAGTCTGAGTTTTCAAAAGCTTATGCTACAAAAAAATTATTTAAGCGTAAGGCATTGAAATAATGAAGATTTAATTATTTTAATTAATTTGCTTATTTGATGTCTATGAATTCAAAAAAACCTCCATTTGGAGGTTTTTTTGAATATGAAATATTAGAAGCTTGGCTTCACTACAACTAAAATAACAACCGCAAATAAAATCAAAGTGGGCATTTCATTAAAATAACGCCAGAATTTATGCGACTTATAATGTGCATTTTCGATAAGCTTTTTACGGTAATAACCACAAACAAAATGATATATCACCAATAGTCCAACCAATCCAACTTTTAAATAGAACCAAAGCGCTTCATGGTAGTGTCGTGTTGCATCACCCCAATCGACGAGGAAGTGCGCCGTGATCAGTGTAGCAATCATAGCGGGCCACATAATGCCGCGGTATAGCTTACGTTCCATGATTTGAAAGCGCTGATGACTGGTAGCATCTTCACTCATAGCATGGTAGACAAAAAGGCGAGGGAGATAAAATAGCGCTGCGAACCAGCAAACAACTGCGATGATATGTAATGCTTTGACCCAGAGGAAAGCATCTGATGGAGCATCCATATATTAACCCTTAAAAGGGCGGTGGGTATGTGCTTTGGCACCGAAGCGCCAAAGCAGCAAACTTTATATTATGCTTCCCATTTTTTGAAAACGAGGCAAGCGTTTACACCGCCAAAACCAAAACTGTTACTCATCACAGTATTCAATTTTGCATCACGTTTTTCAAGTACGATATCAAAAGGTTTTGCACCTTCGTCAAGTTCAGTCACGTTGATATTTGGTGCAATAAAGTCATTTTGCATCATCAAAATAGAATAAATCGCTTCTTGTACACCTGCAGCACCCAGGCTGTGACCGGTCATCGATTTGGTCGAGCTGAGCGGAGGAACTTGTCCTTCACCGAAAGCACGCTCCATCGCTTTAAGTTCAGTGACATCGCCTGCCGGAGTAGATGTACCATGTGTATTAACATAGTCGATGGTATCTACACCATGTTGTTTAGCTTCTTCTAAAGCCATAAGGATACAACGCGTCGCACCTTCGCCCGATGGTGCAACCATGTCAGCGCCGTCAGAATTTGCTGCATAGCCGACAACTTCAGCCAAAATATTTGCACCACGTGCTTGAGCATGTTCAAGTGACTCTAGTACAACAAAGCCACCGCCGCCAGCGATCACGAAACCGTCACGGTCAGCAGAGTAAGGGCGGGAAGCAGTTTCAGGAGTGTCATTGTATTTTGAACAAAGTGCACCCATTGCATCAAATAAAAGACTTTGTGACCAATGGTCTTCTTCACCACCACCAGCAAGCATTAAGTCTTGTTTGCCCAATTGAATCAAATTGTATGCATAACCAATGGCATCTGCAGATGTTGCGCATGCGCTAGTAATCGTATGTGCAATACCTTGCATTTTAAATGCCACACCCACGTTTGCGGTAATGGTGTTGGTCATGTTACGTGGTACAAAGAATGGCCCAACTTTACGTGCACCTTTGGTGTCTAGAAGTTCTTTCATTTCAACAACAGATGCAGTTGAACCACCACCTGAACCACCCGCAATACCGTAACGTGGATTACCGCCAATTTGTTCTGCTGTTAAGCCTGCATTTTCTACCGCAGCCAAAGCTGAGTTGTATGCATACATTGCGCATACGCCCATAAAGCGTTTTAAACGGCGGTCAATACCGTCAAAGTTTTGTTCTGCAGCCGCACTGACATGACTTTTAAAATTAAGTTCAGCATAACTTGGGTTGAAACGTGTTCCAGAAATCCCGTTTTGCAAAGAATGAGTGACATCTTCTAATGTATTACCAATGCATGAGTTGATGCCCATACCAGTGATTACAACACGTTTCATCTACAGATCCTTTATAGGTAGTGTGTGAGCAAGCTATTGAAAGTATACGAAGGAAACTTTCTAAATAGGCGAACTCATATAATTTGATTGGAATAATGATAGCAGAAAGCTTTTTGAATTCTTATGGCAAATCCTATGCCTATTGTTGACTGAGCTAATTTGCAACTTTGCAGCAAAAAACTTAACTTAAAGATACATATTCAAGTTGTGATAAAGTTTGACTACACCTAGTATTTATCAATAATTTCAAGAATAGTTTTAATGAGGTAGGGAATGGTGAAAACGAATAATAAACCAACGGCAGGTCTACTCTCAAACGCCTTTGGAGTGGCTAAAAAGCTCAGTTCTACTGGGGTGTCCATCATTAATCATGTCGCACCAGAATCCGTAACTAAGGTCATTCAACCTCAAAAAAATGGTCAAAACTTGGAGGGTCAGTCAAGGCAAGCGGGCGTATTTGATGTAAAAAAATATGATAATCCTCAGCAAATCTTACGTGAACACGTTCCAAATGTTTCTAGACAATTATTCGGTCGACATTTTAATACTGTAAATAATGTGGCTAATTTTGTTGCTCCTCAATTTAGTGACAAAATTTCTGATTATTTATTTGATCGACTTAATCATTTTAGTTCGGATATTTCATCTGTAGATGCTGTATTGGATGAAGCTGGGGTACGTGATTTAGAAGAGTTGACACAAGATGTCGATCGTTCGCGTCGCATTAGTCAGGCTCTGGGTGAGCAAAATAAATGGCTTGCTTCGATTCAAGGGGCTTTAACAGGTGCGACAGGTGTCATTGGTTCAAGTATTGATATCCCTGCTTCACTGATTATGACTCTGCGAGTGATTTATCAAGTTGGACGTTCTTATGGTTTCGATTTAAGTAAAGAAAGTGACCAAGATATTGTTCAGTTTATTTTTAAACAGGTCGACTTGAGTTTAATTGCAGAAAAACAAACTTTGCTTATGGCAATAAAAGCTCTGAGTAGTACGCTACAAAATAGTGATTTACATCAATTGCAGCAATTGGTGGGTTCAGATACTGATGCAGCAGCATTGAAAAAATATGTACTAGATGAAAATGGTCAGTTTAAGTGGGCATGGCTCAATCAAATGCCAAAAGTTTCATTGTTAAATCAGCTATCACGATTATCTCCTGTGGCGAGTGTTGGTGTAAGTGTGGTGTATAGTCGCCGTTTAGTGGATGAAGTGAATCAGAAGGCACAGCAAGTCTTTTCTAATGCGCGCCAATATATTTTGCAGCATCAGGATATTAGCTTGTCACCTTTACATGCCTATGAGCGTTCTCTTGAGTTGCTTGCTCAAGCAACACCTAAATTACTAGAAGGTATTAAGGCGAAAGATATTGATTTGGCTGAGCCAGTACTAGATCAGACCATAGATGTTACAGGTCATGAGAGTATCCGCGCAGTAAAAGTCACTAAAAAAGCACAAGTTAAAAACTCTGATGCAGCCGAAGTGGAAGTAGAGCAGGAACAAAAAGTCTCAGAAGGTTTGGAGGCACTTGCGGAGAAAGTTGTTGAGCCTCATGCACCCGGGGCTGCGCAAAAACCTGCTTTAGCTGAAAAAGATGAGTTTGATGCGTTGGAAGCCGTGCAGGAAGATGATGTCCCTGTGGCTAAAGCTGCACCTAAAACTAAGCCGCGTAAAGCCAAAACAGCAGCCGTAGATAAAGTTACAAAAAAATCAGCAGATTCTTCTGAAAAATAAACTATTTATTTGTAGGTGAAAAATTGCGCAAATCATGATGAATAAATGTTTTCGATGATCGTATATTGTTGACCAATTTTAAGTCTTCGCTTACAATTGCATGCCCTCAAAAAGTAGTATTTTTTGGGGCTTTTTATTAACGGGAGAATTGCCAAATGGCAACAACAAATCAGTTGATCCGTAAGGGTCGTACAACTTTAGTTGAAAAATCTAAAGTTCCTGCGTTGAAGGCTTGTCCACAACGTCGTGGTGTTTGTACACGTGTTTACACAACTACACCTAAAAAACCTAACTCAGCAATGCGTAAAGTTTGCCGTGTTCGCTTAACTTCAGGTTTCGAAGTTTCTAGCTACATCGGTGGTGAAGGCCATAACCTACAAGAGCACAGTGTTGTTCTTATCCGTGGTGGTCGTGTTAAAGATTTACCAGGTGTACGTTACCATACCGTTCGTGGTTCTTTAGACTGTGCTGGTGTTAAAGATCGTAACCAGTCTCGTTCTAAATACGGTGCTAAACGTCCTAAGAAATAATCTGAAAAGATTAACTCCTTAGTTCGTTAGAACTGCAATCCTTTATCGTCTCGCTTGTCTGATTTCTGCATTTTTTGTGAAAATTCCAAGCGACGTATAGTAAGGCCAGCGAAAGCACATGACACTTTGTGCAGCTGCTGGAGTAACCTGAAGTGTCATATTTATTAGGTGTATTAAAATGCCAAGACGTCGCGTAGTTGCTGCCCGTGAAATCCTTCCGGATCCTAAGTTCAGCAGCCAAACAATCGCTAAATTCATGAACCACGTAATGCAAGATGGTAAAAAATCTATTGCTGAAAGTATCGTTTACGGTGCTTTAGACCGCGTTCAAGAAAAATCTAAAGTAGACCCAGTTGAATTTTTCGAGACTACTCTTGAAAAAGTTCGTCCTATGGTCGAAGTAAAAGCACGCCGTGTTGGTGGTGCTACATACCAAGTGCCTATGGAAGTACGCCCATCCCGTCGTACTGCCTTGGCTATGCGTTGGTTAGTAGATGCTGCTGCTAAGCGTTCTGAAAAAACTATGGCTTTACGTCTTGCTGGTGAGTTGCTTGATGCAGCTGAAGGTAAAGGCGCAGCGATCAAAAAACGTGAAGATGTGCATCGTATGGCTGAAGCCAACAAAGCCTTCTCTCATTACCGTTTCTAAGCGGATAAAACAGCCCCTATTCAGGAGGGTGACAAATCAGTTGTCACTGTTTTGTCATCGAATCGCTTTAAGTTGCTATGCAGCTTAAAGCGTCCTGTTTTAAACAACAAAATTTAGGAATGCTAGAAATCATGGCTCGTCAAACCCCAATTTCTCGTTATCGTAACATTGGTATCTCTGCGCACATTGATGCTGGTAAAACTACCACTTCAGAACGTATTTTGTTCTACACAGGTGAGAGTCACAAACTTGGTGAAACTCACGAAGGTTCTGCAACTACAGACTGGATGGAACAAGAGCAAGAACGTGGTATTACTATTACCTCAGCGGCAGTAACATGCTTCTGGAAAGGGATGGGTAACCAATTCGAACAGCACCGTATTAACGTAATTGATACCCCAGGACACGTAGACTTCACTATTGAAGTTGAACGTTCTATGCGTGTTCTTGACGGTGCATGCATGGTTTACTGTGCTGTAGGTGGTGTACAACCTCAGTCTGAAACTGTATGGCGTCAAGCAAATAAATATAAAGTTCCACGTATTGCATTCGTGAACAAAATGGACCGTACTGGTGCGAACTTCTTCCGTGCTGTTGAACAAGTTAAAACACGTCTTGGTGGTAATCCAGTGCCAATCGTTGTTCCAATCGGTGCAGAAGAAAACTTCCAGGGTGTTGTTGACCTAATCGAAATGAAAGCGATTATCTGGGACGAAGCGTCTCAAGGTATGAAGTTTGAATATGGCGAAATCCCTGCTGAATTAGTTGATACTGCTAACGAATGGCGTACTAACATGGTTGAAGCTGCTGCGGAAGCATCAGAAGAACTCATGGACAAGTACCTTGAAGAAGGTGAGTTAACTAAAGAAGAAATCGTTTCAGGTTTACGTGCACGTACATTGTTGAATGAAATTCAACCAATGCTTTGTGGTTCAGCGTTCAAAAACAAAGGTGTTCAACGTATGTTGGATGCTGTAATTGAATTCTTACCTGCGCCGACTGATGTCGAGGCGATTAAAGGTATCCTTGACGACAAAGACGAAACTGAAGGTTCTCGTGAAGCGTCTGATGATGCTCCGTTCTCTGCGCTTGCGTTCAAAATCATGAACGACAAATTTGTAGGTAACTTAACATTCGTACGTGTTTACTCTGGTGTGCTTAAAGCAGGTAGCCCTTGCTATAACCCAGTTAAAATGAAGCGCGAACGTGTTGGCCGTATCGTACAGATGCACGCAAATGACCGTCACGATATTGAAGAAATTCGTGCGGGTGATATCGCAGCATGTGTAGGTCTTAAAGATACTACTACTGGTGATACATTATGTGATGAAAATAATGTAATTACACTAGAGCGTATGGAATTCCCAGAGCCAGTAATTGCGCTTGCGGTTGAGCCTAAAACTAAAGCAGACCAAGAAAAAATGTCAGTTGCTTTAGGTCGTTTGGCGAAAGAAGATCCTTCATTCCGCGTACGTACTGACGAAGAATCTGGTCAAACAATTATTGCTGGTATGGGTGAGCTTCACCTTGACATTATTGTTGACCGTATGAAGCGTGAATTCAACGTTGAAGCGAACATTGGTAAACCAATGGTTGCGTATCGTGAAACTATTAAAAAGTCAGTTGAACAAGAAGGTAAGTTCGTACGTCAAACTGGTGGTAAAGGTAAGTTTGGTCACGTATACGTACGTTTAGAACCACTTGCTGAAGATGCTGGTAAAGACTACGAGTTCGCTGAAGAAGTTGTTGGTGGTGTAGTACCTAAAGAATTCTTCGGTGCGGTTGACAAAGGTATCCAAGAACGTATGAAGAATGGTGTCCTAGCTGGTTATCCAGTTGTTGGCATCAAAGCGACATTGTTCGATGGTTCTTACCATGACGTCGACTCTGACGAATTATCGTTCAAAATGGCTGGTTCTTACGCATTCCGTGACGGTTTCATGAAAGCAGATCCTGTTCTTCTTGAGCCTATCATGAAAGTTGAAGTAGAAACTCCAGAAGACTACATGGGCGATATCATGGGTGACTTAAACCGTCGTCGTGGTCTTGTTCAAGGTATGGACGATTTACCTGGTGGTACTAAAGCTATCCGTGCAGAAGTTCCACTTTCTGAGATGTTTGGTTACGCAACTCATATGCGTTCTATGTCTCAAGGTCGTGCGACTTATTCTATGGAATTCGCTAAATACGCTGAAACACCACGTAACGTGGCTGAAGGCATCATCGCTAAGTTCCAATCTGGCGGTAAAAAAGGTGACGACGAGTAATCTTTCGATTACTATAAGCCCAAACTAATTCATAGTTAAAAACCAAATGCTCATGCAGTATCCCTGCATGAGTAGTTTAAAAAGGAAGATCTCATGGCTAAGGCTAAGTTCGAACGTAATAAGCCACACGTTAACGTGGGTACAATTGGTCACGTCGACCACGGTAAAACTACTTTAACAGCTGCAATTGCAACTGTATGTGCAAAAAAATTCGGTGGTGAAGCGAAAGATTACGCTGCAATCGACTCTGCACCAGAAGAAAAAGCACGTGGTATTACAATTAATACTTCACACGTAGAATACGATTCTCCAATCCGTCACTACGCTCACGTAGACTGTCCAGGTCACGCCGATTATGTTAAAAACATGATCACTGGTGCGGCTCAGATGGACGGTGCGATCCTGGTTTGTTCAGCGACTGATGGTCCTATGCCACAAACTCGTGAACACATCCTGCTTTCTCGTCAGGTAGGTGTACCTTACATCGTTGTGTTCTTGAACAAATGTGACATCGTTGATGATGAAGAGCTAATTGAACTAGTAGAAATGGAAGTTCGTGAACTTCTTTCTACTTATGACTTCCCAGGCGACGACACTCCAGTAATCCGTGGTTCTGCTCTTGCAGCGCTTAATGGTGAAGCTGGTCAATACGGCGAAGATGCTGTAGTTGCTCTTGTTGAAGCTCTTGACTCTTACATCCCAGAACCAGAACGTGCTATCGACCAAGCATTCCTTATGCCAATCGAAGACGTATTCTCAATTTCAGGTCGTGGTACAGTAGTAACTGGCCGTGTTGAAACTGGTATCGTGAAAGTAGGCGAAGAAGTTGAAATCGTTGGTATTAAAGATACAGTTAAAACAACTGTAACTGGCGTAGAAATGTTCCGTAAACTTCTTGATGAAGGTCGTGCGGGCGAGAACTGTGGTGTTCTTCTACGTCAAGTACTTGCTAAACCAGGTACAATCAAACCGCATACTAAATTCGACGCAGAAGTATACGTACTTTCTAAAGACGAAGGTGGCCGTCATACTCCATTCCTTAACGGTTACCGTCCACAGTTCTACTTCCGTACAACTGACGTAACTGGTGCGATCTCGCTTAAAGAAGGCGTTGAAATGGTTATGCCTGGTGACAACGTAGAAATGTCAGTAGAATTAATCCACCCAATCGCAATGGACGCTGGCTTACGCTTCGCGATCCGTGAAGGTGGTCGTACAGTTGGTGCGGGTGTAGTTTCTAAAGTAACTGCATAATCACTAAATGTGTGTAAAAAAGCGCCTCTTTGAGGCGCTTTTTTTTATGCTTATTCAATGTGATAGGAAAATTGTCTGACAATATTTTTTAAAGCTGTCCTTTAGTGATAATTCACTGTCCTTAACTGAAATAATTACGCGTCAATAAAACCGTAATATGAACTCAAGAAAACCAATAAAAGTTTGAGTATTTCATAACTCAAAAAGGAGTTAGGCATGAACGCTAAAGTAAAGATTACTAATCGAGCAGGTGCAAGTTTCCCTGTACGTCGCATGAATTTTGATTTTGATGCGGTACCAGAGTACTGGATGAATGGCTCAGCAGGTTTGACACATTTTATGACCGCATTGTCTGCTTTATTTCCCGCGGGTGAAATGTTCTTTATTGATAGTGTGCGTGCAGTACGTAAACACCCATCGATCGCAAATAATGAAGCCCTACAAAAAGAAATTAGTGCTTTCATTGGTCAAGAAGCAATGCATACGCAAGAGCATGAGGGTTTTAATGCTTCTGCACAAAAATACGGACATGATGTCGAAACACTTGATAAGGCAACGGGTCGCGTTATCCAAGGTGTGCGTAAAGTCTTTGCACGTATTGGTAAACCTGTTGGTATTACTCAAGAAATGGTGGATCTTACTGCAACTACGGCACTTGAGCATTTCACTGCAACGATTGCTTCACAGTTATTGGTTAATCCACATATTCAAGCCTTAATGACTGATGAAACCATGAAAAATATGTGGTTATGGCATGCAATTGAAGAAAATGAGCATAAAGCCGTAGCTTATGATGTATTTGAAGGTGTCTTTGGTCAGGGAATAAAGGCCTACGCACTCCGTACAGGTTCATTGATTGGCGCAATGGTGACTTTATTCTTCGTACAAAGTTATTTTGTCGCTCGTTTATTAAAAGAAGATAACAAGCTTAATTTTGAAGCATTAAAAGATATTTATACCTATGGTTATAGCCCTTCAAAAGGCATCATCACTGGTATGGGTAAAGAAATGCTGATGTATTTTAAACCAGGTTTTCACCCGAATGATTTAGATACTTCTGGTTTGTTAAAAACGTGGAAAGCATATTTGGGTCTCTAATCACAGCGCTGTGGTGACTTTTTCAGAAGGGCGATGTAAATCGCTCTTTTTTTTATTCAACTTTATAGACAAACTTTTTATAATGCGCATACCCTAGCTATAGAAAGATAAACGAAGATGATTCGTTTGATGCAAGACGCTGATGTCCAGCAGGTTTACGATATCGAGCGCCGCGTACAAAGCCATCCTTGGACCATAAAACAATTTCAAGAATCGATTGCTGCCTATCAAAGTACGGTGATTGAGCGACAAGGAAAAGTTGTAGGTTTTTGCATTTTACAACCCGTTCTAGATGAAGCAAATTTATTGTTAATGGCGATCGATCCGAGCCAGCAAGGCAAAGGATTAGGTTTTCAATTACTCGATGAATCTATTGCCTTACTCAAAAATAAACCCATTCAAATCTTCTTAGAAGTGCGAGAAGGTAATCATCCAGCGATCCGTTTATATGAAAAAGCGGATTTTCATCAAATCGATTTGCGAAAGAATTATTATCCAAATGCCGATGGAACTCGTGAGCACGCCATTATTATGGTGAAGACTTGTGGTGATGATTTTGCAGCTTTATTTAAATAAAGCGGTGAAGAGTGATCAAATTTAAAGAAAGCATTCGTGAATAAACGGATGCTATTATATCGAATATCTTTTGTTTGATCCCTTTTATTTAATAATAGGATTGTTCCAGCCGGAAGGTAAGGTGGTCATCAGGGAATCCCCCAGTTGGCTAATTTCTTCTTGGGTCAGTGGTCGGTTGAGTCGACGCCATTGTCCATCAAGCAGAAGTTCCAGTGGAATGTACTGAGATTTATAATTCATTTTTTGCGAATCGGGCACCCAATAGCCCAAGTAGACATATTGCAGTCCAAGCTTTTGTGCATGCTCGATTTGTTTCAGAATGGCAAAAGTCCCTAGTGAGCGACGGCTTTCATCAGGATCAAAAAAGGTATATACCGCTGAAATACCATCATCGAGGGGATCACAGGTAGATACACTGATTAGTTGCTCATCTAACCACAGCTCTAAAAAGAAACTGTCAGTGCAGCTATTAATTAAAAATTTTTCAAATTGATCTTGGCTAGGTGGGTACATATCACCATCAGCATGCCGCTCATTAATGTAGCGTTCGTACAGCGCATAATGCTTTGCATCGGCATCTTGAGGGCGGCTAATTTTCACCGTTAAATCTTGATTCCGTTTCCACGCTTTTTTTTGCACGCTGTTCATTTGAAATTCATGAACAGGAACGCGAGAGGACAAACATTGGCGACAAAGATGACATTCAGGGCGATAGACAAAATCACCACTACGA
The DNA here is from genome assembly GCF_023499985.1 of Acinetobacter amyesii. Classification (NCBI taxonomy): domain Bacteria; kingdom Pseudomonadati; phylum Pseudomonadota; class Gammaproteobacteria; order Moraxellales; family Moraxellaceae; genus Acinetobacter; species Acinetobacter amyesii. The sequence continues at coordinate 48,859 of NZ_JAMCOU010000023.1, forward strand.
CGAAAACCCATGCGGGAAAGTTCAGATAATGTGACCACATCAATACGATGGACAGGATCAAGAAAGACCATCCGAGCAGATTTATTTTCTAAGTAGCTACAATCATGCGGAGGCGTGATGTAGTACTGTAATTCGTTCAACAGGGACTTCGGTTGATAGGAATTCATCGTAATATCCCTCTTTTATTGTCATGCGCTGAGACTCGCCCATTGCGCTATTGTTTTACTTGAAAATACACTGTCCTGATACTTTTTCCAATCGATTGATGGTTGTTTAACAACATCTTGTAACGAATTAAGGTATTGTTGGCGAGAAAGTGTACTCGCACCTAAGCTTAAGAGGTGATCGTTGACCAATTGGCAATCAATCCATGGCAACTGATTCTCTTGCCCGATGAGCATTAAGGTGTAAAACGCCATTTTAGAGACATCTGTTCGTGTACTGAACATAGACTCACCAAAGCAGCCATGGCCAATATTGACGCCATAGAGGCCTCCGACAACAGTCTCATTTTCCCAAACTTCAATGCTATAAGCATAGCCTGCTTCAAATAGCGCAGAATATCCCTGAATGATATCTTCTGAAATCCATGTTTCATTGGCATAACTACGTGGCAGTGAACATGAGAGAATCACAGTTTCAAACGCACGATTAATGGTGATCTTATAGTCCATTTTTTTCATGCTGCGTAATAACGATTTGCTCGGATGATAGTCCTGCGGTCGAATAATGCAGCGGGGTTCAGGACACCACCAACAAATCGGATCACCTTCACTGAACCATGGGAAAAGACCGTGACTATAGGCTTCAAACAGTGTGGAAGGGGAGAGGTCAGCACCGATGCAAATTAAGCCTTCACCTTCGGGATCGCATTCAACAGGATCGGGGAAAGTAAATTCAGAAGGAGGGAGTATCGGCATGCCAAGCTTCTTATTGAGGTACACGGATATTTATCATACATAAAAAAGCCGACCATCAGGTCGGCTAATTTTTTAAAATTATTTAGCTAAGCAAATGAATGAAGCAAAAGATTATTCGCCGAGTGCATCAAGGTATTTTTCAGCATCGAGTGCAGCCATACAGCCTGAACCTGCAGAAGTAATCGCTTGACGGTAGATACTATCGGCAATATCACCCGCAGCAAATACACCGGGAATAGACGTTTGTGTTGCGTTACCTGCGGTGCCACTTTGAACTTGGATGTAGCCGTCACGTAAGTTTAATTGGCCTTCAAAAATACCGCTGTTTGGTTTGTGACCAATAGCCACAAACATACCAGTGACATCAACATTTTGAGTTGAATCATCTTGCGTAGATTTAATACGTACAGAAGTCACACCCGTCGTATCACCAATCACTTCATCCACTTGGTGATTCCAGATGATGCTGATTTTACCTTCTTTTTCTTTTGCAAAAAGATGATCTTGCAGAATTTTCTCTGATCGTAAAGTGTCGCGACGGTGTACAAGAGTGACATGAGAAGCAATGTTTGAAAGATAAAGCGCTTCTTCCACAGCAGTATTACCGCCCCCGACAACCATTACTTTTTGGTTTTTGTAGAAGAAACCATCACAAGTTGCGCAAGCACTTACACCTTGACCCATAAATGCAGCTTCAGATTCAAGACCTAAGTATTGCGCAGTTGCACCTGTACAAATAATCAATGCATCACAAGTGAACTCTTCCATATCGCCTTTAAGTACGAATGGACGAACATTGAGGTCAACTTCGTTGATATGGTCATACACTATTTCTGTGCCAAAACGTTCAGCATGCGCTTGCATTTGTTCCATTAGGGCAGGGCCTGTTAAACCTTCTGCACCACCTGGCCAGTTGTCTACTTCTGTCGTTGTAGTCAATTGACCGCCTAATTGAATACCTGCGATGAGTGTCGGTTTCAGGTTCGCACGGGCAGCGTATACCGCAGCGCTATAACCTGCAGGACCAGAACCTAAAATAATTAGACGTGAGTGACGAGCGCTCATCCGTAGAATCCTTTTTTTATATGATAATTTGTGGAATTATACGTCAAAGTTTGAAACGATTGTGTGAGATTAAAGTCGATATTATTGATCATCGAAATCGTTTTGAGCTATATACAATAAAGTTAACAACTATACTTAAATTATCTTGCATCTTTTTTATTGAACAGGTGCATAATAACAGGTTTAGATTCAGCCCATTTTGTTGTGGGTAATGACAAAAACATTCATGAAGAATTGGTTACAGGAACGTATATGACAGCGGTGTCGGGTGCATATGCACAGCGCTTAATAATGACATTATTCCTTGTTTCATTTGGGATATATCTGTTCCTTGCAACAGTCACATATACGCCATTTGATCCGGGATGGATGCATTTATCCAGTGATACTCAGCAAGTTTCAAATGCCAGCGGCGTCGCAGGCGCATGGATAGCTGACTTACTCTATGGATTTTTAGGTTGGGCAAGTCTGCTGATACCTGTCTATTTATTTCTCGAAGCAATTCAAGTCTGGTGGCCACGTAGTTTTCTAAACCGTCCATTTCGCTATGCCGCTCAGTTCTTTATTTTACTGGCAACTTCAAGTTTACTTTTCCTATTTTGGAATGTTCCCGAAGATACTTTAGAAAATGCATCGGGCGGGATTATTGGTTATGAACTGGGTCAAAGTCTTGAACAAATTTTAACGGTCTATGGTGCAGCAATATTTCTTATTGCATTTTGGATCATGTTGTTCACTTTGGCCTTTGGCATCAAGTGGAATAAGACATGGGCAACCATGAAATCGACACCGGCTTATCTCCAAGATTTGTTCTATCGCAATGTCCCTGAAGGAGATACTGCTTTTGACCGTACCGTACCATCTACTAAAAAAGGCAGTGTGACTACTAATGTATCAAAAGTGATTGCACCAGTCACACCCGCCCATGAGCATCATGCTGTAGAGGTTGACCCTGTAGTACGTGATCGTGTTGCTGAGCGTTTATTTGATGATATTGCTGATAAAGAATGTGCAGACAAAGAAGGCAATGCACAGCATTTATCTACGGTAAATTCGCCGGAGACTGCTACACCATCCGATGAAGATTTTGAACATACTTTGGAGAAAGTGCGTCAGCTTGAGCAAGATCAACAACGTGTTGTTGCGACGGGAGAGGTTTGGCGTGCCTTGCATTCAAATGATGACCAACGGCACAAACAAGATATTGATGCTTTACTGAAAGCTGCAGAAGAAGAGCAGCCTGCCAATCAAACTGAATATTTCAACAAAGCAGCAGATGTGCATTTGACTTCTCCGACAGAAGCGGCGCCGGCAGTTAAAAAATCAGTGGATTGGGATGATGATGAAATCTTCGATGAGCTGTTAGCCGCTGTTCCAAATGGTAAAACAGCGACTGATGTGCATAGCCCATTTAATACAGCACAAAGTGAAAGTCCTGCAACGCATTCAAATGATTTTGCAACAGGTACTACTGCAACTGTTGTAGGATTAGGTGTGGCAGCTGCACAAACGACAACGCTCACCACACCGAAAAATATCGGTGCTGAAGCTGAATTTAATGATCTCGATGATTTGCTGGTTGAAGAAGCAGAGCGAGCAATAGAACAGTCACAACCGGTTCGTACAACCAGTAGTTATGCGCAATCTACGCCTTTGGTTCGTGCTGAAATCAATACGCAGCCACAGACTTTTATATCTGACGATGAAAAAGCGTTAATCAGCTCGAATAAAGATGCTTTCCGTGAAGTATGGCAAGAAACAGCAGGTAAGCCTGAAGACATCGATTTAGATCTCGAAGATGATTTTGACTTTGATGCGCCTTTAACCGATGCCTCTGGTCGTCCAATGTCTCGTGCGATGCAAGTGGCACAAAAACGTTTGGATTTACCGACTTTGCCGGGATTGGAAATATTAGATCCTGTAGATCCGAATAAGAAAGTTAATTTTACCGCAGAGCAATTGTCTCGCTTGTCTGAACTTTTAGAAATTAAGCTGCAAGAGTTTAATGTCAAAGCTAAAGTTGTAGAAGCACAGCCGGGCCCTGTCGTGACACGTTTTGAACTAGATTTGGCACCCGGTGTAAAAGCATCGAAAGTGACCAATATTTCACGTGACTTGGCACGCTCAATGTCTATGGCTTCTGTACGTGTGGTGGAAGTTATTCCGGGTAAACCGTATATCGGGATTGAAGTCCCAAATAGTTCACGTGAAATGGTTCGTCTTATTGAGCTGTTAGAAACGCCGGCATACCGTGATCCAAATGCCTTACTTAGTATGGCGATGGGTAAAGACATTTCCGGTAATCCTGTCTTGGCAGATTTGGCGAAAGCACCGCATATGTTGGTGGCAGGTACCACGGGTTCTGGTAAGTCAGTCGCAGTTAATGCCATGTTGTTGTCGATGTTGTTGAAATATACACCTGAGCAACTGCGACTCATCATGATTGACCCGAAACAGTTGGAACTTGCCAACTATAACGATATTCCACATTTATTAACGCCTGTTGTAACCGACATGAAAGATGCGGTGAGTGCATTGAACTGGTGTGTGAATGAAATGGAGCGTCGTTATAAGCTGATGTCTTTGATGAAAGTGCGTAAGCTGACTGACTTTAACCGCAAAATTGAAGAAGCAATGGCCAATGGTGAAGATCTCATCGATCCAACTTGGAAGCCAGATGACTCTGCAACCCAAAGTCGTGCGCCACGTTTACAGCCGATGCCGTTGATCGTAATTGTTGCCGACGAATTTGCTGACATGATCATGCAAGTGGGTAAAAAAGCTGAAGAAATGATTACCCGTCTTGCACAAAAATCACGTGCGGCAGGGATTCATTTGCTGTTGGCGACACAGCGTCCAACCGTAGATGTGGTGACAGGTTTGATCAAAGCCAATATTCCAACGCGTGCTGCGCTACGTGTTAACAGTAAACTGGATTCACGTACTATCTTAGATGCTGGTGGTGCGGAAGACTTACTGGGTCATGGTGATATGTTGTTCCTTGGGCCAGGTAAGATTGAGCCAGAACGTGTGCATGGTGCGTTTATTTCAGACGATGAAGTGAACCGTATTTGTGATGCATGGCGTGAACGTGGCGAGCCAAACTATGTGGATGAGATTTTGACGCCATACGACGAAGAACCAACTTCTCGCGGCTTTGAGGATGGGGACGGTGGCTCAGACCGAGATGCTTTGTATGACCAATGCGTTAGCTTTGTACTGGAAACTCGTAAAGCTTCTACTTCTTCGCTGCAACGTAAGTTTAGCCTCGGTTATAACCGTGCTGCACGTATCATCGACCAAATGGAAGAAAATGGTATCGTAAGTAGTATGGGGCCAAATGGCAAACGAGATATCTTGGTCTAGGTCCTAAAACAAAAAACCTGCTTCGGCAGGTTTTTTTTTATTTTTAGATTGAGAACTCATCTTGGTAGAACATGGACTGGGCCAATTCGATAAAGGCTTTGCAGGCAGGGCTCATGAGTTTTTGATTTTTTACGGCGAGTCCAATTTGTCGTTGGGTATTTGGAAAGAGTGGACGTTTGACCACATGTGGATGCAATGCCAACAGCTCAGCAGGCATCGCCATATCTGCAACGATAGCAATCCCTTCCTGTAAATTCACCATATTTAAAATGGTTAACAGTTGCGACATTTGATAGGTGATTTTAGGTTGTATTTGGTGTTGTTTAAGCAGTTTTTCGACATGGGATTGGCTGCCTGCACGGGTCATAATAAAGGGGTAGTTTTGCAGGTCTTGGATATCTAAATGACTGTGTTTGGAAACTGAATAACTATCTGGAATCAAGGCAATGAAAATGTCTTGGATTAAGGGGAAGGTAAACAGTTGCGGCTTAGGGAGTACGGCAAAACCCACATCAATTTGACGTTCAGAAATCCAACGAGACACTTCTGCATCGGTGCCTTCTTCGACATAGATTTCAATGTGTGGATAGCGCTCTCTATATGCCTTTAATAGCTCTGGAAGCAGATGAATCGAACTAGAAGAACCAAAAGAGCCAATTCTCAGCGTTCCTTGTTGAATACCATGTGCGGCATGCACTTCTTGTTGCATGATTTGTGCGGTATTAATGACTTCTTTGGCATGTAGTAATAACTGCTGACCGATGTGGGTCAGGCTAATTTCGCCTTGTTCACGGCTAAATAAGCTGACATTCCAATGTTGCTCTAAACTTTTTAAGGCATGCGAGACAGCTGACTGAGTAATTCCCAGCTGCCGAGCAGCGAGAGTAAAGCTTTGTTGTTCTGCGACTTTAATAAAAATTTCAAGCTGAGAAAATGTCATTGTCATGAGTAATTGCTCATTTTGTTATGAGTCTAGATGAGGATTATATTGTGCTACATAAATGGTTAAAGATGAAATAGCTTGTTTATTTCAAGGCGTACAGCATGAATATCGTCGTCGCATTGTTTCCCCTCGTTGCATTAATCGCGATGGGCTATGTGCTTAAATATACACAGTTTGTTCAGGATGAATTTTGGGCAAATTCAGAAAAACTCAATTACTACGTTTTATTTCCTGTGCTGCTTTTTTTGAATGTATCAGCCGTGCAATTGGATATGAACACCGTTTCACGAATGTTGACAGTACTGGTTGCGGGCACCTGTTTGATCAGCATTGTATTGTGGGGGAGCAAGCAGTTTATGCATATCCCCGTGCAGCGTTTTGGCGTGTATATCCAAAGTCATATCCGTTTTAATACCTATATTGGCTTGTCATTAATGGGGGCGCTGTTTGGCTCAGAAGGCATGCAGATGTTTGCCATGTTAATTGCCGTTGCAGTGCCCTTAGTCAATATTATTTCAGTATTGGCCTTCTCAAATTTAAGTGTGAAGCAATTGAGGCAGACCTGTCAGTCCATCGCAAAAAATCCCTTAATTTTAGGCTGTGTTGCAGGGGTATTGTTTAATTTATCAGGCTTGAGTCTGTTTAAAGGCTTATCTGAATTATTAAAAATATTGGCAGCCATGAGTTTACCGCTCGGACTACTTTCTGTTGGGGCAGCATTACAGTTTCAGCAAATGCGCGCCGATCTACGTCGTTTAAGTTTAAATACGATAGGGCGTCTCATGTTAATGCCATGTATTGCTTATCTATTGAGTACTTGGATGGGTCTGACTGATTTTGAGCGAATGATTTTAGTGGTCTTTTTTGCTTTGCCAACTGCATCATCGTCTTATATTTTGACACGCTATTATCAAGGTGATTCACTACTGATGGCGGCCATTATTAGTGTGCAAACCATTGGTTTTGGCTTGATGTTTCCATTGCTCATGTTGATCGTGCATTAATCATGCTGAAATACAATAACACTGATTTTAAATAAGATAAAAAAAGGCCCGCATGATGCGGGCTTTTTTTTGTTACTCGAAATTAAGCAAATTTTGCCAATACTTCGAGGAAACCTGCGCTTTGACGTGGGTATTGAGCAATCACGTCATGAATACGCTGACCTTCAGGATTAGTTGCGTTCACATCACGGCCATCGGCAACGAATTGAGTCAAAAGACGCTCATAGTCATTTGGACGCATATGTTTGAAAGCATGGTAAAGCACGTGAAAGTCGCCATTCACTCCTTCAGGAGGAAGCTGAGTAAGGTAGGCAAAAACACGCTCATCTGACCATTCTTCGTTGAACGTTGCTGGCTGAGATAATGCCATCGCAATCTCCTTGCTGGTTTAAAAATACAAAAAGGCAAAAATGAGTACACAAGTAAAATGGTTTTATTCGCCATCTCTAAGTTAAGCGACTCATTTTATGGTTGGATCAAAAGTTATTTTTTATCCCGTTTACTCGAAGCAAAGCTTTTGATCTAACACAGGAATAAAACTAATCCAGCCCACTCGAAGCAAAGCTTCTCGTCTTGCGGCTGGGTAAAGCAGCGCTTTACTGATCCAGCCTCACATTTTGCCTTGATTCAATTTACTTGGCTAATCAGAATTCAGATTAACGTTCTTCAGGCAAATTGATATTCATTTCAAGCATTTCAATATTCGCTTCAGAACGAACAGACATTTGAATATGTTGCTCATCTACACCACGAACATAGCGATTTACCACTTGCATGATTTCTTTTTTCATCATGTCAATCTTATCTTGGCTGAGGCGTTTACCTAAACCATTTTCAGATGCCACGATGACTTTTAAACGGTCTTTTGCCGTTTGTGCGCTTGACGGTTTCTCGTCGCTGCTAAAAAGTTTACTCCAAAATCCTGCCATGATTACGCTCCAAATAGACGTGCTAACCAACCCTTAGGTTTTACCGTAATGTGACGGTAAGGGCGTTCTTCACCAAGGAAACGTGCAACAAGGTCATCATACGCTTGTCCAGCCGCTTCTTCTGTAAACAGAATCACTGGTTTACCTTCGTTCGATGCTTGTAAAACGCTTTTACATTCAGGAATAACACCTAAAGTCGGTACGCGTAAAATATCTTTTGAAATGTCATCAATCGTCAACATCTCTTGCTTATCAGCACGTTCTGGGTTGAAACGTGTAATACAGAGATGCTTACGGATACGACCTTCGTTTTGTTCTACTTTTTTGGTTTTGCTGTCGAGCATACCAATAATACGGTCAGAGTCACGTACCGAAGAAATTTCTGGGTTCGTCACAATGATCGCCTCATCAGCATGATACATTGCTAAAATTGCACCACGTTCGATACCCGCAGGTGAGTCACAAATAATGTAATCGAACTCTTGAGAAAGTTCGTCCATTACACGTGCTACACCTTCATCTGTTAACGCGTCTTTATCACGTGTTTGAGATGCTGGCAAAATGTAGAGATTTTCAATATCTTTATCGCGAATAAGCGCTTGTTGTAATCGAGCTTCATTATTCAATACGTTTACAAAGTCATATACAACGCGGCGTTCACAACCCATGATTAAGTCAAGGTTACGTAAACCCACATCAAAGTCGATCACAACAGTTTTGTGGCCGCGAAGGGCTAAACCTGTTGCAAAAGATGCGCTTGTAGTTGTTTTACCTACGCCACCTTTACCTGATGTTACGACAACAATTTTCGCCACCGAATCCACTCCTGTTATGGTTTAAATCCCCTTTTTTAATTAGGGGTTTGGTGATTATTTATACATTAAAATTGCAAAGCTTCAAATACTAGCTCTTGCTGGTCATTCAAATAAATATGTACGGGCTGTTTGACCACATGAGGTGGAATATCATCAGCGACACAGTAAGTCCCTGCAATTGAAACTAATTCAGCTTCTAATGAATGACAGAAAATACGTGCAGCCGTGTTCCCACCAGCTCCGGCAATGACTCTACCACGAGCACTACCATAAATATGTATATTTCCTGAAGCAATTACTTCTGAACCGCTATTAATCCCAGCATTAATAATGATATCGCCATGGTCTTGGACTAAACATTGACCTGTACGCAAGATTTCATTGTGATACGACGTAGCATGACGAATGGTCGGTACTTCGACTGCAGCAATTTTATCTTCGGTTTTTTCTTCTGCAGGCGCGGGCTCTTCAACCACTTGTTCGCGTGTCGGTTTAACTTGTTGTAGTTTGCGATCCGCAGGAACTACGGGAAATTGGATAGCACGTGCTTGGTCCGATAGCGGACCTTCAGTGACACCAATCGGTTGAATTTCAATACTAATAAGTAGTTGAATCAGTGCAATTAGTTCTTGATCAACCGTACTTTCAATCACGGCTAATGTTCCGGGTGGAAAAGCCTTTTGGAACATTGGAGTAAGTTGCTGGCGGATCGCATCATGATCATTGGTATCGAGGTGAATGCGAATCGCATTGACCATTTTGCCTTTTATCCGTATATCAGCCATATTGAATCCTTGAGACTTCTAACTATTACTTTTGTGCCGAAGTAGTTATGTTGTAAATAGAGCAAATCCTAGAACAATTTGCATGAATACTCTAGCGGAGTTCGCAATTATTTTTGACTAAGTGTTTATTCTGTAGCTTGGTCCTGTTCCTGCATAATCTGCTGCCACTGTTTTACTTTCACTTGCTTACGAATAGCCTCTAGACTTTCAAAAACCGCAGAGCGAACCAACTCATCCAGCTGGGCATTATTTTCGATTTCAATACGGCTAACACGCTGTGAAATGTCTAAATATAGATTGGGTTTTTGAGCCGTCGATGTATTGGGATAAGCTAATGGGGAAATTAAACCTTGGGTAATATTTTCACCCAAACGTTGCCCGATACTTTGAATCTGCTGTTCAATGCGGCTGCCAACGATTGGCACTAAGCGCAATAGCTGCGTGAGTTCTGGAGTGTCTTCGATGGCCTGACTGACGATTTGTCCGACATTTTTGGCGATCAATTCACGTTCAGTACGTAGCTCTTTGCTTAAATTTTCTTGCAAAATCTCAGCTAAAACTTGGGTGAACATCTCACGGTGATGCTGCACAAGATTACTAATTAGGTCTTTATGGGTTGTACTGGTATTGAGCTCATGCTTAACACCATCTAACACGGTAAGTACCACACGATCTGACAGTTCTTCCATCACGACTCGATAGTAGAACAATGCCTTTTTCTGCCATGCAGAAGGCACGATTTGATAGCCCATTTCATACAGTCGATAAGCAATAATGCCCGCACGAAATAAACGCAGGAAACGTAAATGCGGCACAATGGCTAAAATTTCGTACCAATGTATAAACGGGAAGAAGAACCAGCGCTGATGGTGCTTGTTGATGATGGCAATCGCCCAACGCACCAATAGTTCTACAATCAAAAAGATAATGAACCACGCTTCGGTGGTAATCACCCACGGATGCAAATGTTCACGGTAAAAACTCAGCACATCGGGCAGGTGGATACTGTTAAAGAACCAACTGCCAAGATTGCTCATAAGGAAAAAGTTCATGCACAGGCAGAACAAGTTAAAAACAATAATAAACACCATGAAAATGTCATAAATCAAAAACAGTTTGAATGACCAACTGTTTGGATTGACATGATGATATTTAGATTTCTTGTTTTGCGGCATGCTGTTCTGCGACATAAAACTTCTTCTTAATTATTCAGTAACTGAGTATTTAGCTTTCATACGAGTAATGAGTTGGTCTTTCTCCGTCCACAGCTCATCTACCCAATGCTGAAATTTTTCACGGAATTCTGCATCATCTTCATAGTTGCCGCCATGCACCCACGTTGGAATTTCAATTTTACGTAAATCCACGGCGATACGTGGAACTTCACCGAGCCAAAATTCGCCATAAGCTGGTGCACCATTTGGATAGACGATGGTCATATCTACGAGAGCATCAACTTGATCCCCTAAAATATTGAGTGCTAGTGCTAAACCACCCGCTTTCGGCTTAAGAAGGTTTTGATACGGTGATTGCTGCTGCGCATGTTTTTCAGGGGTGAAGCGAGTGCCTTCCAAATAGTTCAGCAGGGTAAAAGGCTGGCTCAATAACTGTTCACAAGATTTACGCGCTTCTTCCATATCTCGATATTTAAGTTCAGGATTTTTCGCGATTTGTTCTTTGCTGTGTCGTTTCATCATTGGAAAGCCTAAAATTTTAAAAGCTTGACCAACGAATGGAATGAAAATGAGTTCCCATTTGGTAAAGAAACGCGTCAGTGGCATACGGGTTAAACCAAAATATTGGTTGACTGTCGTATCGACCCAACTCTGATGATTACAGGTCATGAGATAGCGACCATGCAAATTTAAGTCGAGGCCTTCATCGATGGTGATATCCCATTTTGTGTTGGGTAAAACGTGATCAATTAACCAGTTATTGACCATTAGCCAACTGTTGGTAATTTTTATGTTGGTTTCATCAACCTTTTTTGATTTTTTAAAGAGTTTGGTTAGACCAAGGGCTAGTACAGGAGGACCATGGAAAAAAGTACTGCCTGTCATAACTGAACCGACGGTAAGTCCTTTGCTAATTTTTTTTAGTGTCGGTTGCTTATTTGTTTGAGATGACATATAAAAAGTCCTAGCGGAAATTGTCCAAATAATGATTGATTCTAATAAATATAGTTCGAGTTGATTAAATAAAAAAGGGCATCTGCAGAACTGTGAAGAAATTGTGATGGTATTAACAAATAAATCTCGTATTCATATTACAAATTGTAACTAAACGTTTTATTATTAACAAAAAATCAATGGTTCAGCCATTTGTTTTACTTCATCATTTCAACCATACAACAAAACACAAAGAAGGAGGCATGCAATGCGTGCACTAGTAATTTCGGCAGTAGTTGGGGCAATGGCACTTACTGGTTGTCAAAACATGGAATATGACAAAGCAGCAATCGGTACTGGTCTAGGTGCTCTTTTAGGCGCTGGTATTGCTTATTCTAATGCTGATAAAGACAAAATGGGTCAAGCAGCTGCAATTGGTGCTGTAGTTGGTGGTGGTGCAGGTCTTCTTCTTGATAAGAAAGAAAAACGTCTTAAACAAGAATTGGCTGGTACTGGTGTTGACGTAGGTCGTAATCCAGATGGTTCGATCAACCTTGTTATGCCATCAGTAACTTTCGCAACTAACTCTTCAACTATTCAATCTCAGTTCCAATCTGCGTTGAATGACGTTGCTAAAGTATTGCGTGAAGACGGTACTGCAAACAAACTTGCAATCGTTGTACATGGTCACACAGACAACACTGGTACTGATGCGATCAACAACCCACTTTCTCAAAACCGTGCAAACTCAGTGAAAAACTACCTAGCGTCTCAAGGTATTTCTTCAACTCGTATTACTGCACGTGGTTACGGTTCAACTTCTCCAGTAGCGGATAACTCAACTGCTGCAGGTCGTGAACAAAACCGTCGCGTAGAAATCTCAGTTTACGAAACTAAATAAGTTTTAGTTCGAAACTAAAGGCCACCCTCGGGTGGCTTTTTTTATGGCATTTTTAATGACCGATAAAATACATTTTGCATTAGGCAAGATCGTTTCAGATGACTATAATCATCCTCGAATTAATAAGAGGAAAGACTATGTCACTGGCAAGTCAGTTGAACGACAAGCAACTTGAAGCAATGAAATACACTCAAGGACCCTTGTTAGTACTTGCAGGGGCAGGTTCAGGCAAAACATCGGTGATTACCCGTAAAATTGCCTATTTGGTGAAGCATTGTGGTATTCCTGCGCACCGTATCACCGCGATGACCTTTACCAACAAAGCTGCGCGTGAAATGAAAGAGCGTGTGACGAAGCTGATGAGCCGTGAAGAGGCAAAAGGGCTGTCGGTTTCTACATTCCATAACTTCGGGCTAAACATGCTTCGTTTGGAATTAAAAAATACACCGCTAAAAAATAACTTTTCAATTTTAGATGCAGATGACTGCAAACGCATTTTGATGGACTTAATGCATCGCGACAATTTATCCGGTGCAGAAAGTAAAGAGCTGATTGCCAAAGCCATGAAAATGATTTCAGATTGGAAAAACGATCTGATTCCACCTGAGCAAGCGCACACCACCTGTGAAACAGCAGAAGACGTTCAGTTTGCGCATCTGTATCAATTGTATGAGCGTAATTTACGTGCCTACAATGCTGTGGATTTTGATGATTTGATTGTCATGCCGACGCGCTTATTACAAGAAAATGCAGAAGTGCGTGATCGTTGGCAAAATCGAATCCGCTATTTATTGGTCGACGAATATCAAGATACCAACACGGCGCAATATATTTTGGTGAAATTACTCGTGGGTGTCATGGGACAATTCACTGCGGTAGGTGATGATGACCAATCGATTTATGCATGGCGTGGTGCTAAGCCTGAGAATATGGCTTTATTGAAGGAAGATTTCCGTAATCTGAAAGTGATTAAGCTTGAGCAAAACTATCGCTCGACCAGTCGTATTTTAAAAGCTGCCAATACAGTTATTGGCAATAACCCACATATTTTCGATAAAAAGCTTTGGTCAGATAAAGGCCATGGTGAAGTGATCCGCGTGATTACTTGTCGTAATGACGATGATGAATCAGAACGCGTCGTAAAAGACTTGATTACGCACAAGCTGATGAACGGTAAAAATTGGAAAGACTACGCCATTTTATACCGTGGTAATTTCCAAGCGCGTGCTCTAGAGACACAGCTACGCCAAATGCAGATCCCGTATAAATTATCGGGTGGTCAGTCTTTCTTTGCTCGTGCTGAAATTAAGGACTTGATGAGCTACTTACGTTTGATCATCAACCCTGAAGATGACAGTGCATTTTTACGAATTATCAATACGCCAAAACGTGCGATTGGTCCTGTGACTTTGGAAAAGCTTGGCTTATTTGCGCAGGAAAGTAATTTATCCTTACTCAGTGCAGCAGGGGATCAGCGCTTGAGCATGGCGATTCCGAAAAAAGCCACAACCCAATTGGCCGAATTTGCGGACTTTATTTCGACCTTTACTCGTGAATTATTAGAAGATGATGAACCTGTTCCGATCATTCGTCGCATGATGATTGAAGCAGGTTATATCGACTATGTTAAAGAATCTGCAGCTACACCTGCACAGGAAAAAACCAAACTGGATAATATTGAAGTGCTATATAGCAGTATTCAAAGTTTGATAAACCGCGCTGAAGATGTAGATGAAAAGAACATTGAAAGTGTGATTCGTAAAATGGTGCTGCTCGATATGTTAGAACAGCAACAAGAAGAAGAAGACACCGATAAAGTCAATTTGTTAACACTTCATGCGTCGAAAGGTCTGGAATTTCCATTCGTTTATTTGATTGGTCTGGAAGAAGAAATTCTACCGCATAAAAACTCCATTGCTGCCGACACGGTTGAGGAAGAACGTCGACTGATGTATGTGGGGATTACTCGTGCACGTCAAGGCTTAACCATGACTCTAGCAGAGCAACGTAAAGCCGGTGGTCAAATGCGACAAATGACACCAAGCCGTTTCTTGGACGAACTGCCACAAGATGAATTGGAGTGGTTAGGGCGCAAGAAAAAGCTGGCAGGGGATATCGATCCTAAACAGCAAGCACAGCATTATTTAGAAAATTTACGCGCGCTGATTAAGCGTTAAAGCTTAATGCGTAGAATATTTTATTTATTTTTTGAAATTCGTTTTATTGAAACAGGAATGAACCATGAAAGTTCAAGTTAAAGTTCTCGACACACGTTTAGGTACGGAATGGCCAATGCCAACTTATGCAACAGCAGGTTCGGCAGGTCTAGATCTACGTGCATGTGTAGAAGAAACCACCGTAATTGAACCGGGCCAAACTGTTCTGGTAAAAACAGGCCTATCGATTTATATCGAAGATACGCAGTATGCAGGTTTAATTCTGCCACGTTCAGGCTTAGGTCATAAACACGGAATCGTGTTGGGTAACTTGGTCGGTTTAATTGATTCTGACTACCAAGGTGAATTGATGGTATCTGTTTGGAACCGTAGCCAAACTGCATTTAGCCTAGAGCCGGGTGAGCGTTTAGCACAATATGTTTTAGTGCCAGTTGTACAAGCTCAGTTTGATATTGTAGATGAGTTTGAAGCCACTGAACGAGGAGCAGGCGGTTTTGGTCATACAGGTAAAAACTAATCAGCGCAAGACTTTTGCTCCAGTGTGTTGACAAGTAAATGCCTAAAATCACGTAGCGAATAAAAAACCATCCTCGTGATGGTTTTTATTTATATCATTTTATTTAAATTTTAATTTATTCAAATTCAAATCTATATTTAGAGTATTTTGGATCTTATTAGGATTTTTAATTCTGATGAGTTTACTTGGTTTATATTTTAGGGGTGAGGGTAAAGAATAATTAGAATTTTGTGTATTGGTTTAAATTTGATCGACTTACTATATTTATACACATTTGAATAAATAATCAAAAATATTTGAAAAGTAAAATATTTAAGACTGAATGATAATTTGATATTTTTATTAATTTAAGCTATTGATTTTATTTTAAAAATAAATTAGTGGATAAATATGAGTGTAATTTTTAGATCAGTATTTAAATATTATTAATTGATTGTTAACTAAATTTGTTATAAAAAAAGCTACACTTTTTTTCAGGATTTTATCCTTTAATTAAAAGCTTAAATTCTCAATAGAATTTTAGATTTTTTAATTAATAAAGATGTAATTAGAAGAACATAGTATGGGTTCACTCTTTAGTCACTTTCCGCAACATATTTTTCGTGCATATGACATTCGCGGGAAAATATCGCTCTTAAATGCTGATTTAGTTCAGTCAATTGCTTGTGGCTTAGTCAAACAATATTTAGATGTAGGGCAAAAGAGACTTGCTATTGGCTATGATGCGCGTTTAACCAGTCCAACCTATGCAAAAATAATTCAAAAAGTCTGCCATGAGGCTGGCCTTGAAGCGGAAATTATTGGCTGCTGCTCAAGCCCGATGTTGTATTTTATTGCGGGACAATTTCAAGGCAATGGCATTATGGTGACGGCGAGCCATAATCCAAAATCAGATAATGGTATCAAGTGGATTATCAAAGGTGAGCCACCTTGTCCAGAGATGATTCAACACGTTGCAGTCGAAGCACGAAATTGTTTTTCATCGGAACGTGTGCATTTGATGACTGAACTTGAGCCACACGAAATCAAGCCTGAATATTGTTTGGCCTATCAGAAATTTATTTTAGATGACATTCATTTACAGCAACCGCTTAAAGTTGTGATCGATGGCATGCATGGTTCAGCTGGGCATTGTGCAGCCTTATTATTAAATAAATTAGGCTGTGAAGTTTTGGCATTACGTTGCCAAGCTGATGGACATTTCCCTGATCATGCTCCAGATCCATCACAGCTCAAACATTTAACTCACCTTCGCCAAGCTATAAAGCAACAACAAGCCGATATTGGCATTGCTTTAGATGGTGATGGTGATCGTTTAGTACTGATTGATGAAACTGGCAAAGTGGTTTCTGCAGATCGATTATTATGTTTATTTGCTGAAATTTGTTTGACTCAAAAACCACATGCAGAAGTGGTATTTGATGTGAAATGTTCAACGATGATTCGCGATACTGTGTGTGATCTAGAAGCACAGCCTGTCATGATTCGAACAGGTAGTAGTTTCTTGCGAAAGTATATTTCCCAATCTAAAGGCAAAGCGGTTTTTGGTGGTGAATACGCAGGGCATTATGTTTTTAATGACGGCCGCGGCGGCGGTTATGACGATGGTCTATATGCTGCACTAAGAGTTATAGAATATATTCAGGCTCAAGGACTGACATTGTCAGAAGCTTTGGCGAAATATCCGGAGCGCTTTAGTACCGAAGATTTATATGTCAGTACGCATCAGCATGATCCAGCGGAAGTTTTAAAGCAGGTTGAAGCCAATTCTACGCGAATTCCGGCACAAATCAGTAAAATTGATGGAATACGCCTTGATTTTGATGATGGATTTGGCATCATTCGAGCATCGAATACAGGTGAGTATTTCACTTTACGCTTTGATGCCAACTCATCAGCACGCTTAAAAGAAATACGAGATCTGTTTGTTTCCATGTTAGTTGAGCACTATCCAGACATTGCTCATGACATTCCAGATGCTCAATAAGGAGAGGCAAATGCCACATCAACATACTGGCATCGACAAAGCACAAATCCTGACGGAAGCTTTGCCGTATATTCAACGTTTTGCGGGTAAGACGCTGGTAGTGAAGTATGGTGGTAATGCCATGACCGATCCTGAGCTTGAGAGCTCATTTGCACGTGATATCGTGCTGCTGAAAACGGTTGGTTTAAACCCGATTGTGGTGCATGGCGGTGGTCCACAAGTGGATTCATTCCTCAAACAATTAGGCCGTGAGTCTGATCGTATCGACGGTATGCGAGTGACTGATCCTGCAACGATGGAAGTTGTCGAGATGGTCTTGGGCGGCAGCGTGAACAAATCGATTGTGAACTTAATCAATAAACACGGTGGCCGTGCGATTGGTTTAACCGGTAAAGATGGTAATTTGATCCGTGCGCAAAAATTATTGATGGAAAAAACTGCCGAAGATGGTTCAGTAAAACAGATTGATTTAGGTCTAGTTGGCGAAGTGGTTGGTGTGAAAACTGACGTACTTGAAATGTTTACCCAAAGCGATTTTATTCCTGTGATTGCACCATTAGGTGTAGACGAAGACGGCAATACCTATAACATCAATGCTGACTTGGTTGCAGGTAAAGTGGCGGAAGCATTGGGTGCGGAAAAGCTAATTTTATTGACCAATATCACGGGTGTTTTAGACGAAAATAAAAATCTGCTGACTGGGTTAACCACCCAAGAAGTCGATCGTTTGATTGAAACTGGCGTGATCTATGGCGGCATGATTCCGAAAGTTGGCTGTGCATTAGATGCAGTCAAAGGCGGCGTAATCAGCGCGCATATTGTTGATGGTCGTGTACCTCATGCAACATTGCTTGAAATCTTTACAGATCATGGTGTGGGTACATTAATCACCAATCGAACCAATGTGAAAAAAGCTTAAGATACTTAGCATTTTTTGATATAAAAAAGCCTCTTTTGAGGCTTTTTTATTATTTATCAGTTGGCTAAGTGAGATTTGAAAAGATCAAATAATGTATTTGCCCTGTTGGATTATAAAAACTCTTATAATGGTGCCGATTTTAGATTTACAACAACTAAAACTGTCATGCACAATAGAGAAATCATAGATTTACTGCTGAAATGATCGATATGTGCCAGCTGCTCGGAATGAATTGTGCGACTCCCACCGATATTACTTTTTCGTTTCGTGGATTTTCGCAGCGAGCAGGAATTACCTCAGATCATTGTGATGGCTTTGGTATCGCTTTTTTTGAAGATAAAGCATGTCGTTTATTTGTCGACAATCAATCTGCTGTAGAGTCTCCGATTGCTGAGCTGATCCGAAACTACCCGATTAAATCTCGCAATGTGATTGCACACATTCGTAAAGCGACGCAAGGCAAAATTAATCTTGAAAACTCACATCCATTTAGTCGTGAATTGTGGGGCAGACAGTGGATTTTTGCGCATAATGGCGACCTGCATGGCTTTCAGCCTGAGCTCACAGGGCGCTTCAGCCCCGTCGGCAATACCGACAGTGAATTGGCCTTTTGCTATTTGCTCGAGCAAATGGTGAAACGTTTTGGTTATACCGAACCTACACTCGATCAGGTGTTTGATCTGTTATTAGAAATTTCTCCGAAAATTGCAGAACATGGCACCTTTAATTTTTGTTTGTCGAATGGGCAGGCGCTATTTAGTTATGCGATTACCAAGCTGCATTGGTTGGTTCGAGAGTTTCCATTTCAGCCTGCACAGTTGATTGATATTGATGTTGAAGTCGATTTTAGTGAAGTCACTACGCCTGAAGACCGTGTTGCCGTGATTACCACTGAACCCTTAACGCAAAATGAAGTTTGGACAGCATTTGAGCCGGGTGAAATGATTTTATTTCAACATGGTCGTCCAATACGTGCTGCAAAGACGGTTGTTGAACGTTTAGAACGTGAGCGGCTGGACCCATCTTTAAAACGTGTCACACGTGCAGATCAGTATTAATTTTGAATGAAAGATATTCATTATAAAAATGAATATCTTACACTTTATTGAATTAGGCGTATTTTATAAGATATTGAATTGATTAAAAAATATCTTAGCTTTATACTCGGGATTAAATAAATTAACATAATAAAAACAATTGATTACATTATAAATAGCAGTATTTCAATTAAAACCAACCTTTTTACTTCATTTTTATTTAAGTCCTTTAATTATATGATGAAATTTACGTGATAAGTCCTTCATATTTATAGGTGGTCGTAATGAAAATGAAATGGGTTCCAGAATACAATACTGGTATCGATGTGATTGACGATCAACACAAACGGATTCTTGACTACATCAATGAAATTGATGGCATTGACGCAAATACAGATCGTGATCGTGTAAAACAAATTCTGGAAAACATTATTGATTACACGCAATCACATTTTACCTTCGAAGAATCTTTACAAGAAGAAGCGGGTTATAAATATCGTGTGCCACATAAACGCGTACATGATTTATTTATTAAAAAAATTGAATCTTACCGCGACCGTTTTGAAATGGGGCATGCGATTGAAAATGAATTACATGAAGTGCTTTCAAAATGGCTGATTAACCATATTCAGCACGATGATGCTGATTATGTCGGTGCGGTTAAAGAAAATATGATGGGTATCATCAAAGAAAAAGAAAAGAAAAAAGGCAAAAATTGGTTTGCACGTTTCTTTTCATAACCTCAAAAAATGAAATAAAAACAATTAAAATCTAATAATATTATTTGCGCAGCAAATCACCTTTAAGGTGATTTGCTTTTTGTTTTTGATTTTCAAGGCACAGCAAGGCAAAATAGCGCTAGAATTTTCAAAGGAATTTGTCATGCAGGACAATGCGATGTCGAAATGGTTATCGCCACTGATGGCGTTCTGTTTATCTTTTATCATTATTGCAACTTTAGCACCGGTAACAGGTATTCAAATTGAACGTCAGCTAGATTTCTGGCTGTTGTGGCTAGGTACAATGCTTATTTTAGCTTTACCGCTATGTTATTTGGAAATTGCTTTAGCAAAACGTTCAAAAATTACAGCAGTTCAAGCACTGTCTTCGCTAACACGTGATGCGGATGCTTCACCCAAATGGCGTGTAGTCGGTTGGCTTGCCGTAGTATTTATTCCATTTTTAGCAGGTGCCATGCTTTCAGCCGCGTCGCAATATGTGGCAATTTTTACAGCTAATGGCTTTGCCTATAGCATTATTTTGGCTGTCCTTGCGGTCATTGCATTTGCATTGTCGTTTGTACCACGCCAATTTTTAGTGATTTTGACCGCTATTGGTGTGATTGCTGCAGTAGTCTTAGCGAATGTTATGGGAACTGCCTTACCAGAGTGGAAAATGACTGCGCTCGAATTTAGTGAGTGGGGCAATGCAACAGTCTTGGCGCTCGTAGCAAGTGGTTTGGGGATGGGCTTGTACTGGCAGTCAAGTTTACCAGCCGTGAAGCAACAAGAGATTGCAAGCAAAACGGTATTTCCAATTTGGATCGCTCAACTTTTGGCAGTGATTGCTTTTGCCTTTTTCGCAGCAAAAGCACAAGTATCTGCTTTAGCACTGGTTGTGGGTTTAGTCGCAGCTTCAGCATTGCTGATTCAAATGGCACGTGAACAATTACAACAACGCCAATTGGCCGTAGTGGTGCAATGGGCGATTTTATTGGTTGCGGTTTTTGTATGGGCACTGAGCACTGTTGTTCCAGTATTTAATATTGCCTTGTTGATTTGGGGCTTAATTATTTGTCTGATTTATGCGATTTTCGCAGGTTGGATTATGAAGATTAGTCATCTACGTAAGTCAATGAACTTCAGTCATGAAACCTTTTATAATATTTGGCGTATTGCCGTACGTATCGTAGTGCCCTTGTCAATAATATTGGCATTGGTGGCTGTGATTGGGCAGTTATTCTAATGACAGCTCAGTTACAAGTATGGGTCGCTTATGCGAGCGTGGAACAGCAGATATTAATTCCGCTGAGCTTTAATCCCGGTATGACGGTTGAAGATGCTATTGTGCAAAGTGGCATTCGAAAACAAGTGGATTTACCCGAAGAATTAACACTAGGAATCTTCGGGGCGCGTGTAAGCGATTCATCTCAGTTACTTGAAGCAGGTGATCGTGTCGAAATCTATCGTGCATTAACCATTAATCCGAAAGATATTCGTCGTAATCGCGCCAAGAAAAATCCCGTTGGCCGTTATTGTCGAGGCAATCGTTTCAAACAATTGTACTTATAAAAAAAACCCCTAAATTTAGGGGTTTATTTTTATCTGAAAGCGACTATAGTGGTGGCGCAGTTAAAATCGCTTCTTTAGAACCTGGTAAGCCTGGTTGTGACTCTGGAATGGTTTCTAAGCCTTCAATTTTTTGAACGATACCGTTTTGGTCAAAGAAGATTTTTAAGTGTTGACCATGTGCAGCAGGAATCTTGGCTTTTTTAGCATATGTTCCTGGGGTATACTTATAAATGTAGTCCCAACGTAACGGATTCATTGGATCGGCAACAGTTGGACTACCTAGCAAAAAGCGAACTTGTTGGTGGCTCATTCCCACTTGAATTTTAGCCGCTTGTGCTTGAGTTAAAGGTGTACCTTGTGGAATATCAACTTTATAAACGCCCAAGGTTGAACAGCCTACGAGCAATGAAGTGACGAATAACGTCAGCATGATTTTTTGCATTTTGCTAAACTATCCCAAATTAATTATGATGCATTTGATCCAAGGATAGATCATACTGCATCTACACTTTGTTGCATATTCCAACTTTAATTTTGTTGAGAGACCTTTTTTCATGCCTATTTCAAATCAAGATTTACGTAAAGCTGGACTTAAAGTTACACTTCCACGAATTAAAATATTGGAATTGCTTGAAAATTCAAGACAACATCACTTAAGCGCAGAAGATATTTATAAGACTTTACTTGAACAAGGTGAAGATGTGGGTTTAGCAACTGTGTATCGCGTGTTAACACAGTTTGAAGCTGCAGGTATTATTCAACGCCATCATTTTGAAAACAATCATTCTGTTTTTGAGATTATGCAAGAAGATCACCATGACCATATTGTGTGTCAAAACTGCAATAAAGTGGTGGAATTTACTAATGATGTGATTGAGCATGAGCAACATCAAGTGGCAGAAAAATTTGGTTTCCAACTTACAGGTCACTCATTAAATCTTTATGGCTATTGTGATGCGCCTGAATGCCAAGAAGCATATCGTAAAAAATAATCCAATGCGGATGAGAATGAATAAAAAACAGACTTCATATGAAGTCTGTTTTTTATTTCCGAAAGCGTTTAAGCAAAATTAATGTTGACCATCAAAGGTAATATTTGAATTTGCGCGCAGTAAATGCTCACCGCCTTCTTCAGACAATTTAATTTGTAGACGCAGGTCGTTCGGTGAATCGGCATGTTTGAGCGCATCTTTGTAGCTAATTTGCTTGGCTTTATAAAGGTCATATAAAGCTTGGTCAAAGGTTTGCATACCCAGTTCACGAGAACGCTTCATCAGGTCTTTAATTTCGTGCACTTCACCCTTACGGATTAAATCTGAAATTAAAGGTGAGTTGATCAAAATCTCAATGGCAGCACGACGTGAATTACCATCAATGGTTGGAATCAATTGCTGCGCAACCATTGCTTTTAAATTCAAAGACAAGTCCATGAACAGCTGACTATGACGATCCGCTTCAAAGAAGTGAATGATACGGTCGATGGCCTGGTTGGCGTTGTTGGCATGCAGAGTAGCAAAAACCAAGTGACCCGTTTCAGCAAAGGCAATCGCATAGTCCATGGTTTCACGTGAACGAATCTCACCAATCAGAATCACGTCAGGTGCCTGACGTAGCGTATTCTTTAAGGCAACTTCGAAAGAGTCGGTATCAATACCCACTTCACGTTGGGTAATGATACAGCCTCGGTGTTGGTGTACAAATTCAATCGGGTCTTCAATCGTAATGATATGACCTTTGCTATTTTCATTACGATAGCCAATCAAAGATGCCAAAGAGGTTGATTTACCTGTACCC
Source organism: Acinetobacter amyesii (assembly GCF_023499985.1). Classification (NCBI taxonomy): domain Bacteria; kingdom Pseudomonadati; phylum Pseudomonadota; class Gammaproteobacteria; order Moraxellales; family Moraxellaceae; genus Acinetobacter; species Acinetobacter amyesii. The sequence goes on from NZ_JAMCOU010000023.1 coordinate 72,417, forward strand.
GTTGCACCTACGAAAATGATAATGCCACGCTTGGTCATCGCTAATTCTTTTAAAATCGGCGGTAATTTCAACTCATCCATCGTTGGAATAACGGTTTCGATACGACGAAGCACCATGCCTGGCTGGTCACGTTGTTGAAAGGCGCTGACACGAAAACGAGCAGATTTACTGGTATTGCTAATGGCAAAGTTACATTCGCGCGTATCGGCAAATTCCTTACGCTGTTTGTCAGACATAATCGAATGTAAGATTTGACCGACAGTCGGGCCCGGTAACTTAGTCGAGCCAATTGGCAAAATTTGCCCATTGATCTTAATCGAGGGTTCAACATCGGCTGTAATAAACAAATCCGATGCTTTTTTCTCCACCATATAATCAAGTAAGCCGTTAAAATCCATAACGATCGCCCCAAAAAAATAAAAAAATTACAAGAAAGATTCGGGTTGTTTCGCTGCAGTCCGTGCAGTTTGCGTACTAATAATGCCTTTTGCGACAAGGTTTTTTAAGCTTTGATCGAGTGTGGTCATACCGTAGTTGGCACCCGTTTGAATCGCTGAATACATTTGCGCGACTTTGTTTTCACGAATCAAGTTACGGATCGCAGGAATACCGATCATGATTTCATGCGCAGCCACACGACCGCCACCATTTTTCTTGAGTAGGGTTTGTGAAATTACGGCTTGAAGTGATTCAGATAACATGGCACGAACCATGTCTTTTTCTTCAGCAGGGAATACGTCAATCACACGGTCAATGGTTTTTGCGGCAGAGGTTGTATGTAGTGTACCGAAGACCAAGTGACCGGTTTCAGCAGCTGTCAGCGCCAAACGAATGGTTTCAAGGTCACGCATCTCACCGACTAAGATAATATCCGGGTCTTCACGCAGTGCGGAACGAAGTGCTTCGTTAAAGCCGTGCGTATCACGGTGTACTTCACGTTGGTTGACCAAGCATTTTTTTGATTCGTGTACAAATTCGATCGGGTCTTCGACCGTTAAAATATGGTCATAACGGTTGTCGTTAATGTAATCAACCATCGCAGCAAGCGTGGTAGATTTACCCGAACCCGTTGGACCAGTCACCAATACGATGCCACGTGGATATTCACAAATATCTTTGAAGATTTGGCCCATACCAAGATCTTCAATGGTTAGTACTTTTGAAGGAATGGTACGGAAAACGGCACCAGCACCACGGTTTTGGTTAAATGCGTTCACACGGAAACGAGCCACACCAGGTACTTCAAATGAAAAGTCGGTTTCTAATTTTTCTTCGTAATCACGACGCTGTTTATCGTTCATGATGTCGTAAACCAATTTGTGCACTTCTTTGTGTTCAAGAGCAGGAAGGTTGATACGACGAACTTCACCATCCACACGAATCATTGGTGGCATACCAGAAGATAAATGTAAATCCGAAGCGTTATTTTTGGCAGCAAAGGCCAATAGTTCTGTAATGTCCATAAAATCCCCGAGATAAAAATTAAATCTTAATTATTTTGATAGAATAATAAGGCTTTCCCACAGCTTAACCAACACTTAGTTGCAGGGCAATGCAAAAAAAGATGAATGAAATGAGAACCCCGTCAATGAATAAACTTCAAGAAGCACGAAATCAAGTCTTGCAGCAAATTGAGCAGGCTTGCCAACTTGCGGGTCGACCACAGCAGTCGGTTGAATTGTTGGCTGTATCTAAGACGCATCCTGCTGAAATGCTAAGAGAAATGTATACAACGGGGCAACGCTCATTTGGTGAAAATTATCTGCAAGAAGCGCTTGAAAAAATTGAGGCTTTGGCAGATTTAGAGATTGATTGGCATTTCATTGGTCATGTACAGCGCAATAAAACCAAACATTTGGCTTCAAACTTTGCTTGGGTGCATGGGGTAGACCGTTTGATTATTGCTGAGCGTTTATCAAGCCAGCGAGAAGCGACTCAAGCGCCTTTGAATATTTGCCTACAAGTCAATATTGACGCGCAAGATACGAAGGATGGCTGTCAGCCGAATGAAGTAGCAGATTTGGTCGCACAGATTTCTACGCTACCGAATTTACGCTTACGTGGACTAATGGTAATTCCTGCTCCAAACAATCCACAAGCTTTTGTTGATGCCAAAGTGCTCTTTGAGCATGTCAAAGCACAGCATACGAAACCTGAGGATTGGGATACCTTAAGCATGGGGATGTCAGGTGATATGGATGCTGCGATTGCTGCAGGTTCTACGATGGTTCGTGTGGGTACAGCATTGTTTGGTGCGCGGGATTATTCTCAAAAATCATAATCCTCCCTAACCCTCCTTTTTCTAAGGAGGGAATTGTCAACGCTTAGTTTATCCCACGACTTTAATGGTACTCGCACCTGCACCCACAGGTTTGACCTGAATTTGTACTGGAATACGTTCATGCATTTCCTGTACATGGGAAATAAGCACCACTTTACGACCCTGACTTTGTAAATGATCGAGTGCATTCATCACCATATGTAAAGAGGCTGGGTCGAGCGTACCAAAACCTTCATCAATAAACAGTGATTCGAGCTTCATGGAGCCTGACGCCATATTGGCAATCGCTAAAGCCAGCGCTAAAGATACCAAGAAAGTTTCACCACCAGATAGGGAGAGGACAGGGCGGACTTCGCTGTTCATATCGAGGTCGATAATCGCTAGACTTAAACTGTCAGGAATACGATGTAATTGATAGCGCTGTGAAAGAGGCTGTAATTGTTGGTTAGCATATTCCACCAAGATATCCAAATGATGCTCTTGGGCGATTTTCTTAAATTTCGTGCCTTCTTTGTGCCCAATTAAGTCGTAGATGCGACCCCAACGATATTCTTCAGTTTTGATTTGCTCAATCTGTGATTGATATTTGGCGTAGTTACTTTGATTATTAGCATTCATACGCAGTTGCGCATCAGCTTCGTTAAACGCATTTTGCTGCTGCGCTTTCTCCGATGCCAATGTCATCAGTTTGCTTTGTAGCTCTTCAAAGCTGAGTTCAGGCTGTTGTTTGAGATGCTTTTGATATTGTTCTTCAAGCGTTTGCCATGAAGTCTTGGCAGTATCCAATGTGTACTGATGATTCAATAAGTTGTGACGGATGTCTTGGTGCTGGTCATGGTTAATCGTCAAACATTGTTCAATAAGACTTGGATAGAAATCAGGATGCGTTTCTTGCCATGTTGCAATGTGTTGGCTTGCCTGCTGAAGCTGTTGTGTATTTAAGCTGATTTGACTATTTAAATTTTGCTGTTTTAAAAGCAATTGCTGTAATACGTCTTCAGAGCCTTTGAGCTGCTGACGTATTTCAGTAATTGCGTTTTGTAATTGCTGCTGTTCTCGATCAAGCGTTGCTTGCCATTCGCTGACATACTGATACTGACGACCTGCATAGGTTTCGGTCAGAGTATTGAGTTGTTCACGTAAGTGTTTACCAGCGCTAGAAATCTCTGCCAATTGATCTAATTTTTCCTGAGATTGTTTTTGTAAAAATTCAAGTTTTAATTGCTGTTGATTCTGTTCAGCCTGCAACTGCTCACACTGTTTTTGTTGCTCATTGATCAGCGTTAATAATTGCTGACGTTGTTGTAATTCCTGCAAGATCTGTTGAGCATAATGGAGTGAATGCACCTGCCAATGCTGTTGCTGCATGGTATTAAGTTGCTGAGTAATAGGTTCGATCAGGTATTCGAGTTGTTGTCGCTGTTGTAAACCATATTGTAGTTGTTCAGCTTGTCGCTGTGTTGAACGCCATGTTTGGAGGGTGTGTTGATCTTGCTGTAAATCATCAAGCAGATGTTGCGTTGTTTGCGTTGATTGCGCTAAAGCCACTTGAATCTGTTGTAAAAGATCAGCAGAAGATTGCTGTGTATCAAAGTCCAACTGCTGTGATCGTAGTTCATTGTCAAACTTATGCTTCTGCACGCTGATGCTTTGTGATAGTTCATCGATTTGACGCTGTTGTTGCTGCGTCGTTGCTTCGATTTTTGAAGATTGTATTTCTAATTGATTCAGCTGTTTGCACAGATGCTCGTGATCTTTTTTGGCTTGCTGTAATTGTTGGTCTTGCAATTGTTCCAAAGCATGCTTCAGCAAATCTTTATGTTCCACAAAGGGATGAGCATGGCTACCACAGACCATACAGGCTTCATTCGGTTTCAGTTGGGCGCGTAAATCTTGCACACTCTGATGTTGCAGCAAACGCTGCTGTTCGAACATTTGCTCGAGTTGTTGCAGAGACGTTTGGCTAAGTTGTACGTGTTGCTGCTGTGTAATGGTCTGCTGTTTTAAATCCGCTGCAATTTTTGCATCGGCTTGTAATTGTCGTTGCAATTGCTGACATTGTTGCTCGTGCTGTAAGAGGTGTGTGGCTTGTTGTTCAAGACGTTCCAAAATGCGAGTAGCTTGATCTTGCTGCTGCAATGTTTGCTGAGTTTGCTGCGTTTTTTTCTCAAGTAAGGCAATGTCTTGGTATTGCGCTGACCATGACTGCATACGTTGTTTGAGGTCAGTGTATTGTTGTTGCAAGCTCTCTACTGACTGTTGCAATAATTCAGGTTGTTTGCTGTTCAAAGCTTGATATTGCTGTACATAATCATCTAGACGTTGTGCAGTGGTGGCAAATGTTGCATCAAAAATTGCCCATTGCTGTTGTTGCTGGAGTTGTTGTTCGAGTTGTTGCTTGCGTTGCAGCGCTTGATTTAAGTTTGCTTGCTGCTGAGCGCATTGTTGCTCAAGGGGTTGAACGTGGTGATGGGCAAATTGTTGTTGCTCAAGCTTAACACTCTGATGTTGCTTAATTTTGCTTTGAATGTCGTGATCGAGTTGATACGCAATTTCTAATTGCGGTTTAAGCTGTTCGAGGTGTGTTTGCCATAATTGCGCATGTTGCTCAGCTTGATGTAATTGCTGTAGTGCTTGTTCGTGTTGCGATTGAGCCTGTTGTAACTGCGGCTGAAAATCTCTCAGTGCTTGTGTCAATTGATTAAGTTGCAGTTGAGCAGCATTTTGTCTCTCATACTGTGCACGAATCGGCTGAAATGAATCCAATTGTGCTAATAATTTTTTTTGTGGTTGCAGTTTTAGATCAGCGTCCACTTGAACATCATAGACTTCTTTTTTCGCTTGAACACTTGCATATAGCTCATGTTTATCTTTGTGCCATTTCAGATCATTTTCGAGCAATTTTTCGGATTGTGATAAATGATGTAAGGCAAGTTTTATGGCGTGATGTTGTTGATTGAGCGTGGCGAGTTCATCTTCCGATAAAATCTCTAAATGTCCAATATGTTTTTCTAAGTCGGCACGTTGCTGTTTGATTTCACTATATTTATCTGCTGCTTTTTTACTCACTTCGCTAAAAATTTGCGAATTCGTAAGATATTCCAACAAGTCGGCACGTTCATGATCTTTGGCTTTTAAAAATGCCCCAACCTCAGATTGTGCCAATAACACCGCACGAGTAAATTGCTCAAAACTTAAACCAATCAGCTTTTCGATCAGTGGAGTGACTTCAGAGATTTTTTGGGTCAGGGTCGTACCGTCATCAAGGCAGATGACAGCGCGCTCAACTTTGAGATTACCATCGATTTTTTTACGCGCACGGCTAATGTCCCAACGCGCTTGGTAGCGTTTGCCATCCAGGGCAATAAATTCGAGTTCAGCAAAACCTGAAGTCGTCCCACGGCGCAAAATATTTTTGGAATCTTTAATGGAAATATCTTTACCACCAACATCGCGAATACTGCCCGCAGCGCCACGCAGACGAGGTACTTCGTCATAGAGGGCTAAACACATGGCATCGAGTAGCGTGGATTTACCTGCACCTGTTTTTCCCGTAATCGCAATTAAACCTGCTTGAGATAATGGACTATTTTCAAAATGGATATGTTGTTCACCCGCCAAAGATGCCAAGTTGTTTAAACTGAGTCGTAAAATTTTCATGGCATATCCTTATTGTACTTTTTGATCCAAATCGTGTTGCGCGGCTTCGAGCAATGTTAAAAAATCACGTTTAACCGATTCATCTTGCTCATAGCCCATCTTTTCCCAAAGATTCAAGAACAGTCGTTCAGGCGTTGGTGGTTTAAGATCGACTGTAGTGAAAGTGTCATGTTGCTCAGTTTGCTTTTGATAGATGCGCGCAATCCGCAGCAAACGATAACGATTTGGAGGTAGTGCCATTTCAATTTGCTGACGTAAATCGACAGGGGGCGGTGCATCGGTGGTGTACTCGATCTCTAAAAAATGTCGCGCATTCAAATGTTCAATTTCACCTTGCGGTAAGGCTTGTACAGCACTAATCAAATCTTTTAATTCTTCACGAATCCGAATTAAATCAACGGTACGAGGAATAATCAGCGATTCGTATTGGCAGCGCTCAGTTACGCTTGCTTTAGGATCAATACGGACATCGACCACTTGATGTTTATAATTTCGTTCACTAAATGACAATGGAATAGGTGAACCACTATAACGAATATGCGTTTGTCCCACTTTTTGCGGTTTATGCAAGTGTCCAAGTGCCACATAATCAATCACATCATCAAACAACGCTGTTGATAAAGCTTCTTCATTACCGACCACAATTGGGCGTTCCGAATCAGACGTTTCACCGCCTTGCATATGTGCATGTGACATCAGAATCAAAGCCTGATCAGGCTGTTTACGAGCTTTTGCTGCCGCAATCAACTGCTGATGTAAATAAGCAATGGCATTTTGACTGTTGGTGGTTTGCTCATTTAAACCTGTGATTTCAGCACTGCGTAAATAAGGTAAAGTTAAACACCATGCAATGATGTTTTTATTAGCATCATAAATCGGGACAAGTAAACGATCGAGGTCAAATTGCTGGTTTTGTTTTGAAATAATCCCCACGGCTTTGGCATTAAACTTCGCTAAAAAAGGCTCAACCTGTTCAATGCGATAACCCGAATCGTGGTTACCTGCAATCATCAAGGTTTGCATATGTGGGGCAATAGCATGGGCATCGGTTAAAAATTGATACAGTTGTTTTTGTGCACTGGATGCTGGATTCACCACATCAAAAATATCGCCTGCAATCAGTAATGCATTCGGTTGTTTTTCTTGGATTTGCTCAAGTAACCAATTTAAAAATTGGGTGTGCTCGTAGTCACGCTCATGATTATGAAAAAATTGTCCTAAATGCCAATCTGAAGTATGAAAAAAACGAACAGTCATGCAAGCACCAAAAAATCAAAAAATTGATTGGGCTATAAAGTATCACAGATGGTTATGTTTACGAGGGAGATTAATCATTCATCAGTCCAACTAAGTCATTATCGACAGTTACAAAGTATCCAATCTAAACTATGCCATAACTGCATTAATGTGCATGTGCATCTACTTGCAGGAGGCAAAAAGTATTATGGGCTGGATTTATGAAATAGCCTTACCAGTATTATCCAAATATCACAAATTTTTCCATGGCAATTTGACCACCTTGCGCCAAAATTTTCTCAGCGATTTGGTCGAAATCTTCAACTTCAAAACTACAGGTAAATGCATTGGTGCCGCAGTGCGTCGGTGGCGTCTGAGCAGGGCGTTCTAACAAGCCACCATGAATACCTTGAGTTTCAATACGGAAGTACTGAATTGGTAGCCCTTCAACTGGGGTAAATGTCCAACCGAAAACTGCAGAATAAAAGGCCACTTCACGCTTTGGATCGGAACTTTGAATTTCAAAATAGTAGAGCTGGTTCATTGTTGTTATATTTTCTTTGATGGATTACACATTTCAAATAGTAGAGATCTGAAATTAGGTTAAAAAATACCAAGAACTAGGAATATAAAATGTTGTTCTAATCCTGTATATAGGTGAATTATTGTACAGCAGGTGTATTACCTGCATTTGGGGTAGCAGGAGATGCAACATGCCAAATAATCCTTTTGACGAAGAAAAACTTGCAAATAGTATGGTGTATAAGACTTTATTAGAGTCTACATTAGCCATTCCTTGGTGTATTGATTGGGACAGTAAAACATTTAGTTATATTGGACCGCAAATTGAAAAGTTACTCGGTTGGAAACAAAGTAGTTGGAAAACGGTAGATGATTGGGCATCACGTATGCACGAGGAAGACCGTAATTATGTACTGAATTATTGTGTTTCACAGTCGATGGCTGGTATAGATCATGAAGCAGATTATCGTGCACTTAAAGAAGATGGTTCATATCTTTGGATACGTGATGTTGTTCATGTCGTGCGTAAACCAAATGGTGATGTAGATTGTCTTGTCGGCTTTATGTTTGATATTTCCGAGCGGAAAAAACAAGAGGAACAACTACAAAAATTGCAACGTCAGCTCGAAGAATATTCATATAAAGATGGCTTAACTGGTATTGCAAATCGACGTTTGTTTGATGACTTTTACCAGCGTGAATGGTTAAACGCAATCCGCACGCAAAAGCCGCTGAGTTTAATTTTGATCGATTTAGATTATTTTAAACAATACAATGACTTGAATGGTCATGTGATTGGGGATACATGTCTGCGTCAAATTGCAAAAAGTTTGGAATCTTGTTGTACACGACCTCGTGATTTAGTTGCGCGTTTTGGTGGCGAGGAATTTGCTTGGATTTTACCAGAGACCAATGAAGCCGCAGCAGCAGTGATGGCCGATAGAATTATGGATGCCGTGCGTGCTGCACGATTACCGCATAAAGCCTCTGCTGTGTCGGAACTCGTCACACTCAGCATGGGGGTAAAAACCATTATTCCCTCAGATCTGGATAATCCAATGCAATTTCTGGATCAAGTTGATAAAAACCTCTATGTAGCGAAAAGACAGGGGCGTAATCGCTACTGTGCTGCATAACATAGATTTACAGTTGTGACTTATTTTAAAGTTGCATAGATTTTTCAGTCAGTCGATATTTTATCGGCTGATTTTTTTTGGGGTGTAGAATATAAGAATAAAATTCGATGCTAAATGCATGAGGCACAAAATAAAAGACCGACGATTCGAGTGATGATGAAATCGTCGGTCAAAAAATCGATTTTAAATTTAAGTGATGGCTGCTGTTCATACTTAAATTCAAAATGAAGCTTATTGCTTTTAAAAAGGTCACCGAAACATTGTGGATGCCGTCCAAATCATCGGTTGCTACAGACCTAGTACCCTATATAACGTAGCCGTTTACAGATTGGTTGACATGAAAATGAAAAAAAATGCATTTTTTTTTATACTAGGTGTCAACTTCTTCTTGGGTTAGGGTCATGGTGTCTTTAACACGTTATTTTTTATTGTTTTTTTTCATTTGTTTAATCATGACCTGTATTTGCGGTGTGATCGCTGCATTATTGCCACAGGGTGTAGGCGGTATTTTAACAGTCGTACCCTACCTGATTGCAATGATCGTGGTGTTATTTCGGTTTTTAAATAAAAATCAGAGAGCACCGACACAGGCAGAGCGTAAAAAATTTACCTTAGGTTTTAGCCTGATTTTTTGGTTATATAATTTAGCTTTTGTACTTTTGGGTATCGCAATTTTTTCAAGAAAAGATCCTGAAATTTGGCAAAATTTAATGCTCTATGTTCAACATCCTCAGTTTATGAGTTTAATGGTGATCATGTTGTTACTGATGGCTATCCCTTTGTATTTAATCACCTATTGGTTTTATGGTCCGCAAGCACAGCGGATGGCTGCTCAAAAGTTTGGTGCATAAAGCTTGATCGTTTGGTAATCTTGTTCTATAGATAATAGTATTATTTCATATAGATAGATAAGAACAAATTATGCATCAGCCCACAGTACTGATGACGGGTGGCAGCGGTTTTATTGGCACACATCTCATCAAGGCACTTTTAGCTGCGGATTATAAAGTGATTGGGCTCAGTCGTAAGGCTGGGCGTATTTCTAAATCACCACATTTAACTTGGGTACAGCAGCTCGATCAAATTCCTCATGACAGAATTGATTATGTGATTAATCTTGCAGGTGAAAGTATCGGCAAAGGTCGTTGGACAGAGACGCGTAAACAGCAATTATTAGAAAGTCGGGTCAAAACCACAGAAGCGCTGTATCAATATTTACGTAAACGTAAAATTTTTCCGAAATGCATTATTTCAGGTTCGGCTGTTGGCTATTATGGTATTGATATTGAAGAACAATGGACAAAAGTGTGCGATGAAAATACTGCACCACAAGCCATTTTTATGTCAGAGCTATGCCAAAGTTGGGAGCAAGTCACACGCCAATTTCCTGAACAAAATACCATTATCACACGACTAGGTGTGGTCTTGGCTGAAGGTGGCGGGATCTTACCGCAAATGTTGCGACCGATTCAGTTCAATTTGGTCAATAAAATAGGTTCTGGTCGGCAGCCTTTTGTGTGGATACACATACAAGATGTGATCCGAAGTATGCTGTTTTTAATGAAACAAGCTGAGAAAAAACATGCGTTGCTTGAACCCACGCCAATCGATCCGCATATTTTTAATTTAGTTGCGCCTGAAAAATCGACGCAGGCTCAGTTTGCGCAGATTGCAGCACGTCAATTAGCCAAAAAGCCGTGGCTCAATGTGCCTGCAACTATCTTTAAAATTTTATTGGGTGAGCAATCGCAATTAATTTTAAATGGTCAATTGGTTCAGCCAACCGCATTATTACAGCAAGGCTTTGAGTTTAAATTTCCGACGTTAAAAGAAGCCTTGCAGGATTTATTGGCTTAGTTGAAATTGACCTATTGACCATTAGTCGACGCTTAATAACGCATCTTGAAACAGGCGAGTCGGACTATAGTGGTCTGCATTGAATGAAGGCGTTTCACCAGTCATCAGTTCAGCCAATAACTGAGCTGAAGCTGGTCCCATGCATAAACCATTTCTAAAATGCCCAAAATTTGCCCATAGATTGTCGTAATTTGGCATCTGCCCAATATACGGAATCCCTTCAGGGGAAGATGGACGCAGGCCAGCCCAAGATTTCACAATTGGAAAGTTGGCAAGCTCTGGCACCATGTCAAAGCATGATTCTTGAATATGCCGCAAGGTTGCATCTGTGGTCTGAGTATCAAAGCCACATTGGCGCATACTTGAGCCGCAAACCACATGACCATCTTGGCGTGGAATCAAGTACATGACTTTATTCATGCACATGGTCGGCAACCAGTTCTGCGGAGTTTTAAAGAGAAGCATTTGTCCTTGTACGGGTTGTACGGGTATCTCAATGTCTAGTTGTTCACTCCATGCGGCTGACCAAGCGCCCGTGGCAATAACGAATTGATCAGCTGTATGTTGTTTGCCATCTGCGGTGGTGATGGACTGGATACGATTGTCCGAACGGTTTAATTGGCGGATAGGGCAATGTTCATGAATGATCACTTTGGGATGCTGCTGTAAATAAGCCGTTAATGACTGCAAAAGTCGCGGATTACGGATGTTGGCTAATTGCGAAAAATAAATGCCATGTGCAAAGCGTGCTGAAATGTGAGGATTAATCTGCTCAATTTGCTCGGATTGTAAATATTCCGCCTGTTGCATTGGGTCTTGGTGCAAACGCGCATAATCTAAGCCAATTTCAAAATCATCTTCATCAAAAATCAACATGCCAGTTTCATGAATTTCAAAATCAATCCCAGTCATAGGTTTTAATTTTTCATTCCATTTTTGGTAGCTCTGCTTGCCATAACGTGCGAGCGCATTGACTTCATTGGGATATCGCCAAGGATACATCGGGGAGAGGATGCCACCACCAGCCCAAGATGCGGCAGAACCTGTGCGTTGTTGGTCGAAAATCGTCACCGTACAACCGCGTTCAACGAGTTCCAATGCGCTGAGTAAACCACTAATACCCGCCCCAATAATGGCAATATTCATGTTCTTTTAACCGATGAATGTATGAGTTTGATCTTAACTTCAGCAACGCCGAAGTTTTTCTTCCAAGACTGTTTTTTAAATTTTACAGATATAAAAAAGCCTTCCTGAACGTTACCATTTCAGGAAGGCTTTGCAGGTTATTTCATGTCTTTCAACATGAGTGCTGCATCTTCAGCAAAGTAAGTCCAGATCCCATCTGCACCTGCACGGCGGCAGCTCATCAGCGATTCGATAATCACGTTTTCAGATAGCCAACCATTTTGAATGGCACCTGCCAACATGGCGTATTCGCCACTCACTTGATAGACAAATGTTGGAACACCGAAATTATCTTTGACTTCACGGACGATATCTAAATACGGCATACCCGGTTTTACAATCACCATGTCGGCGCCTTCTTGAATATCGAGTGCGATTTCATGTAAAGCTTCAGCACGGTTACCGATGTCCATTTGGTAATTGTATTTATTGCCACCTTTGAGGTTGCTTGAAGAACCTACCGCATCACGGAATGGCCCGTAAAAGCTCGACGCATATTTTGCAGAATAGGCCATGATGTTGGTATAGATATGGCCATTGGCTTCAAGCGCTTGGCGAATCGCACCGATACGACCATCCATCATGTCACTGGGTGCAACCACATCTGCACCCGCTTCGGCATGGCTGAGTGCTTGTTTAATTAAGCATTCAACGGTTTCATCATTCAGTACATAGCCGGTATCATCAATGATACCGTCTTGACCATGTGTGGTGTATGGGTCGAGCGCACCATCAGTGATGAGAACCATTTCTGGTAGTTCTTTTTTTAATAAGCGGATGGTGCTTTGGACTAAGCCATCTTCATGCCAAGCTGCTTCAGCCGTTAAGCTTTTATCTTCCTGTGGTGTAACTGGGAACAAAGCTAATTTTGAAACACCCAATTCGAGTAAACGTTCTGCCTTTCTTAGTAACAAGTCAGCAGATAGACGCTGTACGTTTGGCATGCTTGGAATATCTTGAGTTTGTTGCTGGCCTGGCAACACAAATACTGGATAAATGAGATGATCAGTCGTCAGTTGAGTTTCACGCACCATGGCACGAAGCTGGTCATTTTTACGAATGCGACGCATGCGAGTGGCAGGAAAAGCTGGACGATTGAACGTATAGGTCATAACAATCTCATTGATCAGTATTAAACTTTGACTATTGTAGACGCATAATGAGGGTTTGGCGCACCCCGTATTATTTTTTTATTCAATGACAGCGATTCGAGTAGGCTATGACAGATGTAAATAAGAGTTGGACCGGTAATATTGACCTAAACTCGAAGAATGAAATCGATACTTTATTAAATAACATTGCTCAAGCATTTAACAGCTCCCCATTTTTTTTACACAATGCCATGAAAATGACGGTGATCGATGGTCAGATCGAAGCACGTGTCGACATGGCCAGTAATCTAATTGGAAATGTCGCATTCCAAATTTTACATGGTGGCGTCGCGGCAACCCTACTCGACAGTATCGGTGGTATCTCTGCGATGGCAGAATTGTATAAAAAGGCCACAGCTGAAGATCTAGCAGAAACGAGTAAAAAGGTATCTCGCTTAGCGACCGTCGATATGCGTGTGGATTATTTGGCGCCAGGACGTGGACAGTATTTCGTTGCACGAGCAGAAACCTTACGTTTAGGCCGTAAGGGTTGCACTATGCGTATGACCATGGTCAATGATGAAGATAAAGCGATTGCAACAGCGATTGCATCGTATGCTTATTAAGCCATTTTTAAGTTAACACATTCAAAATGATGAAAAAATAAAGTCCAGAATTGGCAGCAGGGCATGATTTTATCCTGTTGCCGACGAAAAAAAGACTGACGAGTTACATTTTCTATTCTCAGGATATGATTTTTTAGCTTTAAAATGCCGGAAAATTGAAGAAGATAGACTTTCTCACGACACCATTATCTGACAGCAAAGTTGACATGCTTTGCAAAGCTCATGATGCCATGACCAAGTCTGCTAGATTTAGGACAAATCTATGACAGATACCGTTAGTAACCTGCCAGAAACCCCATCTACAGAGCAGCCCACCGATCAGGAATTAAAAGCACGCAGAAAAAAAGGCCTTGGTATAGTGGCTGTATTGATCGTGATTGCTTTGGTGATGTATTTGATTTGGTCAATATTTCTAAATCATTCCGTCAGTACCGATAATGCCTATGTCGGTGCAGAAACAGTGTCGATTACCTCGATGGTCACGGGGCAAGTGGCAGAGGTTTTGGTGAGTGATACGCAGCAAGTGAAAAAAGGCGATGTGCTTGTTCGCATTGATGCTCGTGATGCTGAAATTGCCTTAGCTCAGGCACAGGCTGAATTACTTAAAGCAAAACGCCAATACAAACAAACTGCGGCGAATAGTAGTTCTTTAAACTCACAAATCTTTGTCAGTGATGATGCAATTCATAGTGCAAGCGCACAAGTCGCCAAGGCACAAGCCGATCTGAATAAAGCACAAGATGAATTACAACGTCGTCAACAATTGGCTGCTTCAGGTGCGATTTCTAAAGAAGAATTAAGCACAGCGCAGAGTGCTGTGAATACCGCTAAAGCCAGTTTTGATGTGGCACAAGCAGGACTCGCTCAAGCCAAATCTAGTCAAAAAGCGGCACAAAGTAATAAAGCTGCAAATGATGCATTAATTCAAGACAGCAATGAAAATTCAACCCCAGATGTTTTAATTGCACAAGCACGTCTACAACAAGCTCAGTTGGACTTAGAACGTACACAAATTAAAGCACCCTTTGATGGTGTAGTGACACGTCGCAATATTCAAGTTGGGCAACGCATTGCACCGGGAACGTCATTAATGATGGTGGTGCCTGTCTCTCAGTTATATGTCGATGCCAACTTTAAAGAAAGCCAATTGGCAGGGGTGCAAGCGGGTCAAAAAGTTGAACTGACGTCTGATCTGTATGGTGACAAAGTTAAATTTAATGGCATAGTCACTGGTTTTTCTGGTGGCACAGGTTCAGCATTTGCCTTGATTCCAGCACAAAATGCCACAGGAAACTGGATTAAAGTGGTTCAGCGTTTACCTGTGAGGATACGTTTAGATCCAAAAGAGTTGGCAGAACACCCACTACGTGTGGGGCTGTCTATGGAAGCGACGATTGACTTGAAATCGAAGTAATTGCCTATGAATCAGCAAATGCAAATGACTGACCTGAAAGGTGGTCGTCTGATTCTCGCTGCCTTGGTCTTGGCTTTGGCGAACTTTATGGTTGTGCTCGACATGACCATTGCCAATGTATCTGTACCACATATTACCGGTAGCCTTGCAGTATCGGCATCCCAAGGGACTTGGGTCATTACTTCCTATGCCGTGGCAGAAGCGATTTGTGTGCCATTAACCGGTTGGCTCGCTGGGCGCTTTGGTTCTGTACGGGTTTTTGTGATTAGCCTATTTGGCTTTACTGTATTTTCGATACTGTGTGGTTTATCGACCAGTTTGGAAATGTTGGTGTTTTGCCGAATTGGGCAAGGCTTATTTGGTGGCCCGATTATGCCACTGAGCCAAACGTTGTTAATGCGCATTTTCCCTCCTGAAAAGCAATCCCAAGCCATGGGGATGTGGGCAATGACCACTGTAGTTGGCCCTATTTTAGGTCCAATTTTGGGTGGTACGATCAGTGATAATTTATCTTGGCATTGGATTTTCTTTATCAATATTCCAGTTGGGATCGGCTGTGCAATCGCAGCGATGCGCTTACTGAAAACGGCTGAAACCCCTACACAAAAATTGAAAATAGACCGTGGAGGTTTGTTGCTGTTGGTGTTGTGGATCGGTGCATTGCAGTTGATGTTGGACTTGGGCCATGAACGAGATTGGTTTAATAATCCATTTATTGTGGTGCTGGCACTGACGGCATTTGTTGGGCTGATCGTTTTCACGATTTGGGAGCTGACTGAGCGGCATCCAGTGGTGAATATACTGCTGTTTAAGTACCGAAGTTTTACCATTTCGGTCTTGGCTTTGGCCTTTGGTTTTGGTGCCTTCTTTGGCAGTATTGTCCTGATTCCGCAGTGGTTACAAATCAACTTGGGCTATACCGCAACGTGGGCAGGTTATCTCACTGCAACGATGGGCGTCGGTAGTTTGACCATGTCGCCAATTGTTGCGAAGCTTGCAACCAAATACGATCAACGTGCTTTGGCGAGTTTTGGTTTAAGTATTTTGGGTGGTGTAACCCTTATGCGCGCCTTTTGGACCACGGATGCGGACTTTATGGCTTTGGCTTTACCGCAAATATTACAAGGTTTTGCCGTGCCATTTTTCTTTATTCCTTTGTCCAATATGGCCTTGGCATCGGTACTGCCACAAGACATGGCATCTGCGGCAGGTTTGATGAACTTCTTAAGAACCATGGCAGGGGCAATTGGAGCGTCGATTGCAGTAACCATTTGGGATGATCACACCAAAGTCGCACGCAGTGAAATGGTCAGTAATTTACATGTTACCGAGGTACAAAATACCTTGGTGAATCATGGAATGAGTTCAGAAGCCGCATTGGGTTACATCTCCAGTTTGGTGGATAAAGAAGCCTTAACGCTTTCAGCCAATCATGTGTTTTTAGTTCTGGCAGGTGTCTTCATATTCGCTGCACTGATCATTTGGCTCTGTCCACGACCTAAAGCAGGTGTAGGTGGCGGTCATGCACATTAAATAACATCAAGTATAAAAAACCGCTCATTCGAGCGGTTTTTTATTGCATACGGCGTTGATTGGAAAAAATTAAAGGTCCGAGCGCGCCCGTTTAAGTGCAGATTGCCACTGAGCCAAATGAAATTCACGTTGATCAGCATTCATTTTTGGTTCAAAAGCACGTTCTAATTGCCATGATGCGGCAATTTCATCAAGATTTGAAAACACACCCGCTTTGAGTCCGGCCATCGCGGCAGCACCCCATGCAGTTGATTCTAAAAGTTTAGGACGCAGTACAGGCACATTTAAGATATCGGCCTGAAATTGCATCAGCATATCATTGCTACTGGCACCGCCATCGACCCGGAGTTCTTTAAGTGGACTAGACAGGTCTGACTGCATGGCGGTCAATACATCCGACACTTGAAAGGCAATGGCCTCTAAGGCAGCACGAGCTATGTGGGATTTATTTGTACCACGTGACATTCCACAGAGGAGGGCGCGGGCATCACTATCCCAATGTGGAGCACCTAGCCCAGTAAAGGCAGGAACCAGAACCACGCCATCGGTGTGTTCAACTTGGCACGCAAGTTTTTCAACATCACTGCTTTTTTGAATAATCCCTAAACCGTCTCTTAGCCATTGCACGATAGCGCCAGCCATAAATACACTGCCTTCAAGTGCATAATGGGTTTGACCTTGAGCTTGCCATGCAAGGGTCGAGAGTAATTTATTATGGCTATATTGAACTTCGGTGCCGGTGTTAAAGAGCATGAAACAGCCGGTACCATAGGTATTTTTTGCTGTTCCTGCGTCAAAGCATGACTGTCCAAACAGCGCGGATTGCTGGTCACCTAAGATGCCGGTAATGGGAATGTTTGCGCCAAGTAAACCTGTAGCGGTATCTGCAATATATTCATCTGAACTGATGATTTTAGGGAGGACCGACAGGGGAATATCGAATAATTCTAAGAGTTCTTCATCCCAAGCTTGTTGCTGTAAGTTCATTAGCATGGTTCGTGAAGCATTGCTGGCTTCAATCACATGCTCTGCACCTTGTGTCAGGTTCCACACCAACCAACTGTCAATCGTACCGAAAGCCGCATGACCTTGCTCAGCGAGTTCACGTAGACCTTGAGTGTGTTCTAATAACCAGACCAATTTCCCAGCACTAAAATAGGGGTCAATACGTAAACCGGTCTTTTTGTGAATGATGTCATTTAGGTTTTGTTGTGTCAGTTGATTACACCATTCAGTGGCACGACGGTCTTGCCAGACAATTGCAGGGGCAAGGGGTTGACCTGTGCGTTTATCCCAAACCACAGTGGTTTCACGCTGATTGGTCAGTCCAATGGCTTTAATATCTTTTGCGAGGATACGAGCAGAAGCGAGTGCTTGTTGCACGACGGCAATTTGTGTACTCCAAATTTCTTGAGCATCTTGCTCCACCCAACCCGAATGCGGGGTTTGAATATGGGTTTCCCGTTGAGCTGTAGCTTGAACTTGTCCATGTTCGTTAAAAATGATCGCACGACTTGAAGTCGTTCCTTGATCGAGTGCCAATAAATAGCTCATATATTTTTCTTTTGAGGTCTTGAAAAATAAAATATTAACGCAATTATGTAATTAAGCGCAGATCAATGTGTAATTGTTTCGAAATTGCATCGCAATTTTTTGAAGTTATGCTATGATGACGCTACTTTGGGGATGTTTCTGGCTTCGACGCTGGTGATGAAACTCATAGATGCATGTCGAGAGCGCATTTTCTCTCGTAAATCAAATTTGCATATTTTAGTCGCAAACGACGAAACTTACGCTCTAGCTGCCTAAGGGCAGCTTGTCCGCATCCCTGAATACTTGTGGTTAGGGGTCCCGACTGAAGCGAACGCACACAAGTCCGTATAAGATCAAGCCTTGGGGTCTTATACTAAATCTTAAAGGATCGCGATTTGTACCCTGTTCGTCGGGTCACAAAGAGCTAAATCAATAGACGATATCTAAGCATGTAGTATTCTCGAGCGTAGTGCTGGCGGACGCGGGTTCAACTCCCGCCATCTCCACCAAATTCCTAAAAAAGCCTTTAAGCTTAATGTTTAAAGGCTTTTTTTATTGGCTGTATTGCTTTTCTCTTAAGCAGTGCACCTCAATTTTTGCATTTTAAGGGTAATTATTTGAACAATTTCTCCATTTAATTTTTAGTCTAGATAATGGGTATATAGATTAACTCATAGATATGAGATGCAGAAAAACATAGGCCCAAGATAAGCATTATCGCCTTTCAAATAAAAATGCCTTATCACCATTAGTCACACCCATTAGACAAAAATAAAGAAATGTATGCTATACCGTTCAAGGTGAACGCAATTCTGAGTCATTCTGTCTATATCCTGAGGGGGAATTTAAAGAAAGCAAGAGAGCTTGCCATTGAACTGAAATACTTGTATTACAGGTCAATCTAATACAAACATATCAAGCAATTTTTTAAATTGGTCGTTGAGAATTGGTTTGAGAATTAAAGAATAAATAGTCATGATCTAAAAATGATAATCTGCTTTATTCAACTCTTTTGAGGCAACAGTGTAATCTTTAATCCCTTAGGAAAATTCGGTTCAAATTGGATGGTATAAGCATATTGTTGCAGCATTATTTTGACCAAAGATAAGCCCAGTCCATGACCTTTCTGCTGAGCCGATTTACGCCAAAAACGTTGCCCTAAGTAACGAATGTCTTCGGCATTTAAATGTCGGCCGTTATCTTGAATGCGTAACGTATTTTCCTGCATTTTCACCTCAATTACATCAGCGTTTGCATGTAATAGTGCATTTTCAAGCAGGTTTTTAAGAACAGAATACAAGACAAATTGAGGTAATGCCAAATCACCAAGACTGTGCCAATCGACCTGAATTTTAGCTGTTGCTTCAGGATAAATCAGTGCTAAATCATCGAGTACTTTTGCAATAATGGGCTGTACCTGAATGCTTGCTTTGATCTGTTCAATAGATTGATCGGTATTCGATAACATCAGTAATTGCTCAAGTAAATCAGCATAGCGACGGACACTTTGATTTGCTTGATCCAAGCTATATTGCAATTTCATATTGCCGTCCGTTTTCGCCATCAGTTGTGCCAATTGCACATTGGTTTTAATTGCGGTTAAAGGACTCCGTAATTCATGCGCAGCGTATGCACTAAAGACTTTTTCATTTTCAAGACTTTGATGCAGTTTATGGACTAAGCGATTCGAATTTTGCACAAAAGGGTAGACCTCTGAGGGCATGGTATTGGCATCTAAGCTTGTGAGATATTGGCTTGCCTCATTGAGCGATAAATTTGACTGACTTAAATCGCTTACAACCAGATCCAAGGCTTTAAATTCTCGACGAACAATTAAAACAATTAAGCCGATACACAACAATAATGACAAGATCAGCGGAATTAAGACCGATTGCAAAATTTGTTTCAGTAAAGATTTTCGCAGAAACATACGCTCTGCAGCCACCACTTGAATCTCACCGCGACGTAACACATAACTACGCCATTGCGTCTCCCCTTGTTGCCAAGTACTGAAACCAACCGCTTGCTGACTTAAATCTTTAGGTGCACCGCGTGTTTTGGCAATCACATGCTGTCCTACACTGATGTCAGAGCTAAATAATGATACTTCGCACGCGATCAATTGTTCTTGGTCTGTGGAATCAAGTTGTTGGGCTAAGGCAGACTCATCCAAGCTTTGCAGTGGTAATTGTTGAATCAGTCGTGCCACCATTTGTGCGGAAGCATGTAGACGTTGATCTAGGGTGTCCTGTAGACGTTTTTGTAAATCGATATACAGCCAAACAAATACTACACTCCATAAGCCGATCATCAAGGCCAAAAGACTGCTGACCAAGCGCCATTTTAAGCTGTGTGATTTTTGCATGGGATTGACTCAGCAATTCTAAACATATAACCGACACCACGAATGGTTTGAATATAGTCCGCATTCAATTTTTGCCTTAAGTGATAAATATGGACATTCAGAGCATTGCTTTCGATACTGTCTTGGAAGCCGTATAACTTATCTAACAGCACTTCATTTTTGAGCACTTGATTTGGATGGCTCATCAAGGTTTCAAGCAAACTGTATTCACGTCGTGAAAGCTGAATCATTTGATCTTGATAATGGACTTCTTGAGTGTCTTTATTGAGCTTTAAGTGGTCAAATTGAATGACATTCGATGAAAAACCGCGGTGACGTCGGGTGAGTGCATGAACCCGTGCAATCAGTTCATCCAGTTCAAAAGGCTTGGTTAAATAGTCATCGGCACCGACATTTAATGCCTCAACACATTGTTGGGTCTGTAACCGTGCGGTTAAAACCAAAACAGGGATATGGATCTGATCTCTGCGCCATGATCGCAGTAAGTCTAAACCATCTTGGTCAGGTAAGCCTAAATCCAGCAAACATAGATCGACCGCACTGTGGCGGATAAAATAATCTGCATCACGCGCATGACTCACATGTTCTACTGAAATATTTAAAAAATCCAATGTGGCACAAATACTTGAGGCAATATATGGATCATCTTCAACCAAAACAACAAACATAGCGTTTTCCTGACTTCCTGCCTGTATTTTATAAATGATTTATCTTGTTAATGCTCCCTTAATTTATGCTTTTGCATAATCAACCAAAATAGATTTATGTCGGGTATTAAAGTCATCTATGCGTATAGGGTTAGTAGGGTTGTGTGGAATATTCAGCATTTTGAGTATGCAAAGAGCATCCGCTGATTTTTTACCCCCTGATCAAGCATTTGCTTTTCAGGCTGTATCGACAGCGCAAGACCAAGCCAGCTTCACGTGGCGTATTGCTGATGGTTATTATCTGTATCATGATCAGCTTAAAGTCATTGAAAATGGCAAAGCATTATCACTGCAACTGCCTCGTCCACAGCAAAAAGATGACCCCAATTTCGGCATGACCGACGTACATTATGGTCAAGTGCAAGCGACTGTCGCCATGCAACCCAATCAAAGCTATAAAATTGAATGGCAAGGCTGTGCCGAAAGTGGCTTATGTTATCCAGTACAGCGTACAACCATTCACACCGATGCCGATGGATTATTGCCTGAAAGCAAGCTGAGTCAGCAAAGTACAACGCAAAAGAAATTATTAGATGTAGTCACATCGTCGTCATTACCCAATACTGTAATGCCTGCAGATCCACAGGCGAAAAACACTGAAACTGTAACAGTTGTAACGCCAGCAAATACAGCAGAAGTCAAAGAGGATGAAAATGGTTTAAGTCCCTCTTCTGAAGTGACTGCTTTAACAGAACCTAGCGAAGCAAGTGCGCCAGAGCTAGATGATGCCTTGATGATGCAGTCAAGTTCAGAATCTGTTACTACAAGGAATGCTGAACAGCGTACGAAGCAGGTCGATTGGAACAACGACCAGTACTTCTTTTATTTACTTTCAACAGACAATATTGCACTGAATCTGATCATTTTTTTAGGTTTAGGTGTATTGCTCGCATTCTTACCATGTTCCTTACCACTGATTCCGATCTTATCCAGTATTTTAGTGCAACGTCATCGTGGCTATCGTGCCGGCATGATTGCAGGTGTCTTTGTGGTCGGAATGGCATTGATTTATGCCTTGATGGGTTTAGCTGTGGCAGGACTCGGCTATAACTTCCAACGTTGGTTACAAAGTCCCATATTTATTGGGTTATTTGCCATGATGTTCGTGCTGTTTGCATTGAATTTATTTGGCGTATTCCAGTTGTCTTTACCACAAGGTGTATTACAGCGTTTAGATCAATGGCAACAACGACAAAAAGATGGAACCTTATGGGGTTCATTCATTATGGGCATGATCTCTGCGCTAATTGTCGGACCCTGTATGAGTGCGCCATTGGCAGGGGCTTTGCTGTTTGTTGCGCAATTGCCTGAACCGTGGATGGGGGCTAGTTACCTGTTTATTCTAGGTCTAGGTGTGGGCTTACCATTGTTGATTGCCTGTGTGTTTGGTGCACAGTACTTACCCAAACCAGGCGTGTGGATGGATCGTCTGAAATTCACTTTCGGTTTTGTCATGCTGTTGTTGGCGGTGTATTTCCTGCGTCCTTTACTGCCGAGCGTGGTTTATTTGACGTTGATGGGACTCTTATTCATCAGTATCACCGTTTACATTTTATGGAAGATACGTCCACATATTTCACAAATGCCGACGCAACTACTGTTCATTGCAATGAGCTTAGCGACCGCAATATCGGGTGGATGGTATGTCACGCAAGCATGGTCACAACTGAATACGACACAAGCCACAACATTAGTTGCATGGCAAAAAGTACGTACCCAAGCTGAGCTTGAACAGGCACTGAATCAAGTCAAAGGACAAGCAGTGCTCATAGATGTGTATGCCGATTGGTGTGTGGCTTGTCAGCCGATTGAAAAAGAGGTGATGCCTCGTTTCGATGTACAAACAGCTTTAGATGCTGTTGCTCGAATCAAACTCGATTTAACCGAATATGAAGCAAGTCAGGATATCATACTAAAACAATGGCAAATTTTAGGGCCACCGACCTTAATTTTCTTAGATACAGAGCATCAGGAACAGCGCAATCTACGTTTGACGGGCACCTTTAGTGCAGAGCAACTCTTGAACCGACTTAAGGTTGGAGCACAGCGATGATTTCGAATGAAGCCTTGCATCTTAGACCATTCATGTTGCCTTGGGGACTGTTGTGTTTAGTGTTGGCTTTGCTGGTCAGCGCCATGATTGGACGAAAAGTCGGGCAACAAGCACAGTGGTCAACCGAAATTCAACAGCGTTTCCAAGATTCGATTTGGAACAGTGTTTGGATCGGATTACTCGGTGCGCGCTTGGTCTTTATTGGATTGAATATGGAGTCTTATCTCGTATCGTCCATTGATATGCTGAAAATTCAAGACAAAGGGTTTCATCTGAGTGGCGGAATAATTATAGGAAGTGCATGGTTTTGGTGGCGAAATTCAGCCATTGCGAACAAAGCAAAGGCCACATTATTACTGATCTTTGTCCTGCTTATGGGGGCAGGATGGACAGTACAAAAAATCATGCATCAAGATAGCCATTATCCAAATTTGAGTTTTCCAAGTCTGAAGCTTGCCCATCAAGATCCGTCAGAAATCATTGCGCTAAAACAATTTCAAGGTCAGCCCACGGTTGTAAATTTATGGGCGAGTTGGTGTCCGCCGTGTCATCGTGAAATGCCTGTATTACAGCGTGCGCAGGATCAATATCCTGAGGTGCATTTTGTCATGCTCAATCAAGGGGAAGAGGTCGATACCGTCCGTGCTTATCTCACAAAACATCACTTCAGTTTTAAACACGTTCTGCTAGATGTGCAGGGTGAAATGCCACAAGCAGTGAACAGTTTAGGTTTACCCACTACCTTATTTTTCAATGCACAAGGTCAGTTGATTGCGCGTCATCAAGGCGAACTCAGTCAAGCGATGTTGCAACAATATCTCAAGAAAATTAACCCATAAATTAATCATAGGATGTGTGTCATGAATACTTTACTTAAAACCAGTTTAGTTATCGGAACACTGTTGACGGTGGCATGTGGTGTCAGTGCTAATCCGAATGCCATTAAAAAACAACTAGAAAAAGAAGGCTTTCAATTTGTAAAACAAATTCCTGCACCCGAAGGTTTAACAGGTTGGGTAGGGCACGAAGATCAATATTCCAATACCATTTTTATTTCCAATGATGGCAAGTATTACATCAAAGGCGAGTTGTTTGATGCCCAAGGAAATAGTCTTTCCAACACCCAAATTGAAACCCATATGAAAAAAGCCATTTTGGATGATGTATGGAAAACATTAGAAGATTCAACATGGATTCAAGATGGCATAACCGATGCGCCACGTATTGTCTATGTATTCTCAGATCCCAATTGCCCGTATTGCCATAAATTTTGGCAAGAAGCACGTCCTTGGGTAGAGTCAGACAAGGTTCAATTACGTCATATTCAAGTGGGTGTGATTCGTGAAGAAAGCCGTGCTCAGGTGGCAACTTTACTCATGTCAAAAAATCCAACAGCCGTATTTAATGATATCAATGTCAATCGTGGCAAAAAGCGCCTTAAATCAGCAGAAAATATTCCTGTAGAGATAGCAGAAAAAATTGATTTTAACCAAAGCTTAATGGGCAAATATGGTTTCTTCTCAACACCATCCATTGCTTGGCGTGACAGCAAGGGGAACTTCCGATCAGCACAAGGGATGCCGAGTGATCTCAAAGAAATCTTTGAAAAATAAGTAAAATGGATGCTCACCAAGCCAACACAATAGCCCGTCTAAGATCATGCTAAGCTCAACATCAACCACTTAAACATCAGGGGGCACAATGTCAAATTTACAAGATCCACGCGTATTGCTTGCTTTGGAACGTACAGCATTGGCATGGAACCGCAGTGGTTTAGCCCTGATAGCCTTTGGTTTTGTGATTGAAAAATCAAATGTATTGCTACAACTACTGCACCCTGAGCAATATCAGCACAAAATTATCTATGGACAGTGGCTTGGCATTGCCGTGATTGTGTTTGGTTTATTGGTGAACTTTGCCTCAATTTTGCAATATCGTCGAGGATTGAGCTCATTAACCGAACAGGAATTTATTGAGGATTATCAAACCCAACATCCCGTGTGGCTGAATTTATTGACCATGCTGACTGGGTTTTTACTGATCATCTCATTTTGGATTTACTAAACTTGGCTGAGCCTCCATACAAAAGCATGCACAAAAATGTTTATTCCTGACAGTACAATTGATACAGCGTTTGCATAATACCCAGCACTTTAGGGTCTGCCAATTGATAAAAAATTTGTTTGCCTTCGCGACGTGTCGAAACAATTTTATTGTTCCGTAAAACGGTCAATTGTTGCGATAGGGTCGGCTGATGAATATCGGTACATTCCTCAATTTGCTGAACATTTAATTCGCCATTGATCAACACACATAAAATTTTTAAACGGTCCGGATTTGATAACACTTTCAAACAATTGGAAACGGTATCAACCTGCGTAAATTCAATTTTTAAGTTATCGATTGCGATGTTCATAACGTCTAACCCGAATCATAAAAAGCAAAAAGAGCAAAGTATGTCGAGATAATAACATAAAATGGCTTGATTAATATACAAAGATATATAATATAAGTTTGAATATTGTTTATGGCGCGTTAACTATGCATGATTTTGTGACAGCGTTTCTTGGTGGTGCTCTGTTGGGTATAGCAGTGGTGGGTTATTTGTATGTCCATGGGCGTATTGCAGGCATCAGTGGCTTGATTGCGCAGGTACTGAATCCACAGACGATTTTTAAAACGCCTGCAGTGTGGTTTCTTTCAGGCTTGATCATCACGCCATTTATTTATGGTCTTTTTGTACAACCAGAGATTATCGTGTCTGCTAGCCCAATAATGATGATTATTGCTGGTTTACTGGTGGGTTTTGGTACCCGCTTAGGTTCTGGTTGTACCAGTGGTCACGGTATTTGTGGGATCAGCCGATTATCTAAACGTTCCATCATTGCAACTATGACCTTTATGTTTGCAGGCTTTATTGCTGTATATGTCGTTCGTCACTTGATTGGAGCATTCTAAAATGAAAAACTTTTTAGCTTTTGTATTTGGTTCGCTTTTTTCAGTGGGTTTGATGTTCTCTGGCATGTCTAATCCGCAAAAAGTGATCGATTTTTTAGACATATTTGGTAATTGGGATGCAAGCCTTGCCTTTGTCATGATGGGTGCAATTGCTGTGGCATTTATTCCATTCCAAAAAGCGGTACGTAGCAGTGCACCAACCACAGTATTTAATGAGCAGATTGATTTACCAAGTAACAATAAAATTGATTCAAAGCTTATTATAGGTGCCTTAATATTTGGTGCAGGATGGGGGATTGCCGGCATTTGCCCAGCGCCAAGTTTCACCTTAATTGGCTTAGGACATTATCAAGTTTTATATTTTATAGGGGCGATGCTTGCAGGCGTGTTGATTCACCGTAAATGGTCAGGAGCTTAACTATGCAACAACCGATTGTTCAGGATTTTTTTGATCAAGCGACCAATACATTTAGTTATGTGGTGAGTGATCCGGTAACCAAGCGCTGCGCTATCATTGACAGTGTTTTGGACTATGACGCGGCTTCGGCAACCACCTCGACCACCCATGCTGATGCAATCATTGCATATGTCAAAGTACAAGATTTAAAAGTAGATTGGATTTTGGAAACCCATGTGCATGCCGATCATTTGACTGCAGCACAATATTTAA
Source organism: Acinetobacter amyesii (assembly GCF_023499985.1). Taxonomy (NCBI): domain Bacteria; kingdom Pseudomonadati; phylum Pseudomonadota; class Gammaproteobacteria; order Moraxellales; family Moraxellaceae; genus Acinetobacter; species Acinetobacter amyesii. The sequence continues at coordinate 99,244 of NZ_JAMCOU010000023.1, forward strand.
AATCTGTACTCGGTGGCAAAATTGCCATGAGTCATCATATTGCCTTGGTGCAAGAAACCTTTAGTGCCATTTATAATTTAGATATCAAGCAGTTTAATGCTCAACAACCATTTGATTATTTATTTGATGATCATGAGCATTTTCATATTGGTGAGCTAGAGGCATATAACATCCCGACACCAGGTCATACGCCTGCATGTTTAAGTTATGTAGTGGGTGATGCAGTTTTTGTCGGTGATACTTTATTTATGCCAGATTATGGTACAGCACGTTGTGATTTTCCGCGTGGTAGTGCAGATACCTTATTTGATTCGGTGCAAAAACTGTATCAATTGCCAGCCTCCACCCGGGTGTTCTTGTGCCATGACTATTTGCCAAAAACGCGTGATGAATATCACTGCCAAACCGATATTCAAACGCAAAAAGAGCACAATATTCATATTCATGAGGGAACTACAAAATCTGAATTTGTGCAGATGCGTCATGAGCGGGATGCAACTTTAAGTATGCCTAAACTGATTTTGCCGTCGATTCAAATCAATATGAAAGCGGGTCAATTTCCCGAACCTGAAGAAAATGGGGTGTCGTATTTAAAGTTACCGCTTAATTTTTTTAAAACCTAAAAATATTGTATTTCAAATTATTAAAGACTTATTTATGTCTTTATCTTAAAAATTCATATTTATATCTTTAAAGTGAATATTCACTTTAAAGATCTTGGTATTTTAGGTATATTATATTCTATAAAGCTGACTTGTATGATCGGATTTCAAGCCAGCACTGCCTTTTAAGTATTTTTGCTTTCGTTGGCATCTGTTGAGAGAATATGTTGCTAAGACAGAGTGGACTGTTTTTTGCAATTTTAACTTTAGTTTTGCAAATCGCAGTATATTTACAACCGCTATTACCCGAAGAATTTCAAATTGCTCCGGTATGTCTCTCTATTACACATAATTTACTGTCCCCAGAAAAGCACAAACACGTACATGAGACGTATAACGAACTTGTTCATCATCTGACCCACGATCATAATCACGACGATCACAATGGACATAACCATCAATGCCAATACTGTACCGTCTATGGTGATGTTGTCCTACCTTTTGATTTTGAGATAGTTGAAATCATCGATAAGATTCAAGTCCGTCTAAGTTTCTATAAAGATGCTTTCCGACATGTATATTTCTCACTGCAAAGGCTTTACTTACTTCCACAAGGTAGGGCACCTCCACACACACTTTAAATCCTAATCAGACCAACAATTTGAATTGTTGATTTACCTCGGTATTTAAAGAGTGATTTTATGAAACTTTATATTTTTGCACCGTTTAGCGGATGCGAACAGAATCGGTTCGCCTATATCATTAGGCTAAAACAATTGATCAAATCCCAACAGATTCACAACAGTCTGCGTCATCGTACTGATCTATCTTTCCTAAAGCAGTCCCGAAATTATGGGCCGTTAGTGGTTCACCGCATAATTCCACAATAAGGTGATAGACATGGATTTAGGTTTGACAGCACTTGAATTGGCGCGAATTCAATTCGCTTTTACAGTTTCTTTTCATATTATTTTCCCTGCAATTTCCATTGGGCTAGCAAGTTTTCTTGCGGTCTTAGAATGGCGTTGGCTTAAAACACAAGATCCCGTTTACCGTGATCTGTTCCAATTTTGGATCAAGGTGTTTGCATTGTCTTTCGGAATGGGAGTGGTTTCAGGGGTAGTCATGAGCTACCAATTTGGCACCAACTGGAGTGAATTCTCTCGTATTGCGGGTAGTGTCACTGGCCCCTTACTCAGTTATGAGGTCTTGAGTGCCTTCTTCTTAGAAGCGGGTTTCCTAGGCATTATGCTGTTTGGGTGGGGAAGAGTGGGTCCTAAAACCCATTTCTTTGCCACACTGATGGTGGCAATTGGCACCTGTATTTCCATGTTTTGGATTTTATCTTCCAATAGCTGGATGCAAACTCCACAAGGCTTCAGCTTTGAAAATGGCATTATAGTGCCGCAAGATTGGTTTGCTATCGTTTTTAACCCATCATTCCCTTATCGCTTAGCGCATATGGCTCTAGCAGCATTCCTTGTATCTGGCTTATTGGTCGCTGCTACTGCAGCATGGCACTTACTCAAAGGTCGCCGTGATGCCTTAGTAAAAAAATCATTTTCTATGGCGATGTGGATGATTCTCGCACTTGCACCTTTACAGGTATTTGTGGGGGATATGCATGGTCTAAATACATTAGAACATCAACCTGCGAAACTTGCTGCAATTGAAGGACATTGGGAAACTAATAAAGATCATGGCATGCCGTTATATTTGTTCGGTATTCCTGATATGGAGGCGGAAGAAACCAAGTATGCAATTGGCATTCCGAACCTCGGTAGTCTGATCATGACGCACACCTTAGAGGGAGAGGTGAAAGGCTTAAAAGACTTTGCCCCTGAAGATCGACCAAACTCGCTCATAGTATTTTGGAGCTTCCGCATTATGGTCGGTATGGGAGTCTTGATGATTTTGCTTGCTCTGATGGGTGCATGGTTGCGTAAAACTGGGAAATTTTATGAGTCAAAATGGCTACACAAATTTGCCTTATGTATGGGACCTTCAGGCTTTATTGCCCTGCTTGCTGGTTGGTTTACCACAGAAGTCGGTCGTCAACCTTGGGTCGTGTATGGCGTACTGCGTACCAAAGACGCCTTGTCACCAGTATCGGCAGAACAAGTCGGTTTAACCTTAATAATCTTTGTGATTGTCTACTGCATCGTATTTGGTATTGGGATTTATTACATGCTCAAATTGATGGTTAAAGGACCACAGTTCATTCATTCTCAAGCCCATAGCGATGGTGAGGTCATTCGTGCATCAAATCGTCCAATGAGTACGATTGATGAGTCGCTTGAAGTACAACCACAGGAGAAAAACCATGATTGATTTATCCTTAATTTGGGTAGTAATCATTGCTGTAGGTGTGCTGATTTATGTGGTACTCGATGGCTTTGATTTAGGGATTGGTATCCTTTTTCCTTTAGTAAAAGATCGCCAAGAACGCGATGTTATGATGAATACAGTCGCACCAGTTTGGGATGGCAATGAAACATGGATGGTTTTAGGTGGTGCAGGCTTATTTGCGGCATTTCCATTGGTGTATTCGACTGTACTCTCTGCGCTGTATATGCCGATTATCTTAATGGTCATCTCGCTGATTTTTCGTGGAGTCGCCTTTGAGTTTCGTTTTAAAGCGAACCGCACCAAACATTTATGGGATCAAGCGTTTATTTGGGGCTCGATCTTGGCATCATTCTTCCAAGGTATGATTTTAGGTGCTTATATCCAAGGGATTGAAACCACCAATGGTATTTATAGTGGTGGCGGATTGGATTGGCTGACCCCATTTTCAATTTTTACTGGGATTGCTGTAGTGGTGCTGTATGCCACTTTGGGCTGCGGATGGTTGATTTTTAAAACTGATGCACGTGTTCAAAATCATATGTTTAGCCTCATGCCAAAACTGATTATCGCCTTATTTGTGATTTTTGCTGCAGTGAGTATTTACACCCCATTGGTACATGCAGAGATTGCAAATCGTTGGTTTAGCTTGCCGCAACTGTACTATTTTAGCCCTGTGCCGATTTTAGTATTGATCTTCACATTATTGGCTTTACGTGCCTGTAAAAGACGTCAGGAATTTGCGCCATTTATTTATACACTTGTCTTAGTTGTGTTGGCATATACAGGGTTCTTAATCAGTCTATGGCCAAATATCATCCCACCATCCGTCACCATTTGGCAGGCAGCAGCACCGCAAAGCAGTCAATTGTTCGCCTTGATTGGAGCATTGGTGCTGATACCGATTATTTTGTTCTATACCGCACTGTCGTATTGGGTGTTCCGTGACAAAGTTCGTGTCGGCGATGATGGCTATCATTAAGGAGAAACATCATGAAACTGAATCAAGCAGGCTGGTTTATTGTGCTATGGCTTGGTGGTGTCTTGAGTTTGGCGCTTGTCGCAGGGTTCTTTAGACTGCTGGTGCAGTGGGCTTACTAGAACCTATTCCTTAAATCTGAATCCACTATCTTGCCGGGTAAGATAGTGGATTTTTTTGAGGGACTAAAGGTGAATTGAGTAGGTAGAATATGACAATTTAAAGTGTCGAAATACATAAAATATATTTTTTATATTCAATACTTCTTTTGAATGATTTTTCTGTTTTTTTAGCTTCTATATTGTTAAAACTAACATGATGCATTGAAAAAAACTTAAGGAGCGTGAGTGGAACTTAAACAGCTCAAATATTTCATCACCATTGTAGAATCTGGAAGTTTAGGCAAAGCTGCACAAAAACTTGAGGTTGGCACATCGGCACTCAGTCAACAAATTGCAAAACTTGAAGATGAACTTTGTACACGTTTATTACAGCGAAATTCTACAGGTGTGACGCCCACGCCAGCGGGTTTGGCATTTTTTAAACAAGCGCAGTTATCTTTGAGACATATCCAATATGCAGTGGAGGCGGCGCATTCTTCACGATTGACAGGTCATGTCAGCGTTGGATTTTCACCTAGTATAGCGTCAGTTCTGGGCATACCATTTATGCAGCTCATGTCAGAGCGTTATCCTGATATTAAAATTCATTTAGTTGAAAGTCTCTCGGGAAATTTAACCAATTTAGTCAACTCAAGACAGCTCGACATTGCCATTATTTTTACCCAAGATGTCGATGCCAATTGGGCAGTACAACCGTTATTAAAAGAACAAATGTTTCTTATGGCAAATCGTTCTTTACTGAAAGAGTATGGCTTTGAACACTGCATTGAAAATGGAAAAATTGATTTAGAAAATGTGAATCGTTTGCCTCTGGTACTACCAAGCCAACGACATGGTCTACGTAAATTCATCGATCAAAAGGTTGAGGGGCTGGACGTAAATTATGAAGTTGATGGTTTACACTTACTCATGAACTGTGTCAGCAACTTAAATATGGCGACCATTCAACCTGTCAGTGCACATTTTGATTATCTCAAATCAGATATTTGTTTACTCAAAGTAGTCGAACCAGTGCTGGATCGAATTAATTATCTTATTAGTATTGCTGAAGAAGAGCTTTCTCCTGCAAGTCTCGCCACCAAAGTAGCAATTAAAATTTGTATTAAGCAGCTGATCAATAAAGGATTATGGTCAAGTGCAGAGCTATTAGACTTTTAGCCTATTTAATTTTACTAAACACCTATTTAAAAGTTGCCTATCACAGCGCTAGGCAGTTTTGGTCTTAAATTACATCAAATTCGAAAGGGAAGACATCGAATGCATGATGTAATTGTAATTGGCGGTGGGAATGCCGCTTTATGTGCAGCATTGACAGCAAGGGAGGCTGGGGCTTCAGTTTTATTGCTAGAAGCAGCACCAAAGGAATGGCGCGGTGGAAATTCACAACATACCCGTAACCTGCGTTGTATGCATGATGAACCTCAAGATGTATTAGTCGATGCCTATCCAGAAGAAGAATATTGGCAGGACTTACTCAAAGTAACTGCAGGTAAAACCAATGAGCATTTAGCCCGTTTAGTGATTCGCACCACGGCAACTTGCCGTAATTGGATGCGTCAACATGGGGTAAATTTTCAACCACCTTTATCTGGTGCATTACATGTTGCACGGACCAATGCTTTTTTTATGGGCGGTGGTAAAGCTTTGGTGAATGCCTATTTTAGAAGTGCAAAAGATTTAGGGGTCGAGATTCGCTACAACACAAAAATCAATGAACTGATTATTGAAGATGGGACATTTATTGCTGCAATTGCTGAAGATGGCACGCGTTTTGACGGCGCTTCATGTGTATTAGCTGCAGGTGGATTTGAATCCAATCGCGAATGGTTAAAAGAAGCGTGGGGACAAAATGAAAATGGCGAATGGCCTGCAGATCATTTCATTATACGAGGCACACGTTTTAACCAAGGCAACTTATTAAAGTTCATGATTGATCAGGGTGCAGATATTATTGGCGACCCATCTCAATCACATTGTGTCGCAGTTGATGCCCGCGCACCTCTCTACGATGGTGGCATTTGCACCCGTATTGACTGTGTTTCACTCGGCATCGTGGTCAATAAAAATGCGCAACGTTTTTATGATGAAGGCGAAGATTTCTGGCCGAAACGTTATGCCATTTGGGGGCGTTTAGTTGCAAAACAGCCAAGTCAGATTGCGTATTCAATTATTGATTCAAAATCTGTTGGGCGTTTTATGCCACCAGTCTTTGAAGGTACTAAGGCAGATACGATCGAAGAGTTGGCAGAAAAATTAAATCTAGATGTTGCGACTTTAGTTCAAACAGTGAAGGACTATAACCAAGCCTGTGTGGCGGGTGAGTTTAATCACACGGTACTGGATAATTGCCATACCGAAAATTTAACGCCCGCAAAAACACATTGGGCTGTTCCTTTAAACCAACCGCCATATTATGCCTACGCATTACGTCCAGGCATTACTTTCACCTATCTGGGCTTAAAAGTCGAAGATGATGCCGCTGTACGCTTTAAAAATGTCGCGAGTCCAAATCTATTTGTTGCAGGCGAAATGATGGCAGGCAATGTACTTGGGCAAGGCTATACAGCCGGTGTAGGTATGTCGATCGGAACGACATTTGGTCGGATTGCAGGAAAAAATGCGGCTCAAGCTGCATTTAAACTGGGAGTTTAAAGAATGAATGCAAATGTTAAAAACTTAATACCAGTTGTGCAGCTCACGGATCATGAACAGCAAGTAAAACAGGCTTTACAGATTTGTAATGCATGTCGTTACTGCGAAACATTCTGTGCGGTTTTCCCTGCAATGACCAAAAGACTAGAGTTTACTCAAGCCGATATTCATTACATGGCAAATTTATGTCACAACTGTGGCGCATGTTTACATGCCTGTCAGTATGCGCCTCCGCATGAATTTGGCGTCAATATTCCTCAAGCCATGGCACAAGTCCGCCTAGAAACCTATCAAGAATTTGCAGTTCCTGCATCTTTTGGTGCGATTTATAAAAAGACCGGAATTCCGCTAGTTTCTGCGATGTCGGTATTTTTTGCATTACTGATGCTCTTGGGTGTTTGGCTCAATGGCACCAATATCTTTGGTCAATATCAAGGGAATTTTTATGCAATTTTTCCGCATAACTTTCTTGCCGTGTTATTTGGCTCTGTGTTTATTTTGGCTTTTGTACTTTTGGGTTTGGGAATTGCAAAATTTTGGAAACAAACCTCAAAAATTATTCCAGAGGGCGTTGCACAACCTGATATTTTTCAAGCGTCAAAAAATGTCCTGACCTTAAAATATTTAGATGGTGGACATGGTAAAGGTTGTAATGAGGAAGATGATCGTTATACGCAAATTCGCCGAGTTTTCCATCACTTTACGATGTATGGATTTTTACTTTGCTTTATGGCAACCAGTGTCGCGACGATGTATCACTACTTTTTAGGCTTAGAAGCACCGTATGCCTACACCAGTTTACCGGTGATTTTAGGTACATTGGGCGGTATTGGTCTGATCATTGGACCGATCGGGCTGCTACATCTCAATATTAAACGACATCCGATGCATGGTGATGCAAAACAAAAACCTATGGACCGTGGTTTTATCTTCCTTTTATTGCTGATCAGCATTACAGGTCTGGCGTTATTGGTATTTCGCGATAGTTCTGCAATGGCTCTCTTGCTGATTGTTCATCTTGCAACCGTTATGACTTTCTTCTTGACGATCCCTTTTGGTAAGTTTGCGCACGGCTTTTACCGAAGTGCCGCATTACTAAAATTTGCCGTCGAAGAACGTGTCGCAAAACTTAAAACGAATTCAAAAACCAAGTAAGCACCCAAACCACAACCGGACCATGGAGGTCGATGATGGCTATAGGTAAGAAAATTGAATTTTTAAATGGACTACAACGTTATAAGGATATTTTAACAATGAAGAAATTAAAATGGTTAGCCGTCGCTTGCACCAGTATTGCTGTCGTTGGCTGCGGCACAGGCAATGCCTCAAAAGATCCTGGTCATCCAAAACGTGCAGAATGTATTGCACCTGCAAAGCCGGGTGGTGGTTTTGATATGACCTGTAAGCTGATCCAATCCGGCTTTAAAGAAACAGAAGTATTAAAAGATCCGATGCGTGTGACCTATATGCCAGGCGGCGTTGGGGCTGTTGCTTACAATAAAATCGTGAATAATGATCCAGCAAATAACAATGCGGTCATCGCATTTTCAACTGGTTCTTTACTGAATTTGGCTCAAGGTAAATTTGGTAATTTTACTGAGAAGGATGTGAAGTGGCTTTCGGGTGTAGCTGTTGATTACGGTTTAGTGGCAGTGCATAAGGATTCGCCATTAAAAACACTGGATGATCTGATGAAGGCGCTAAAAGAAAATCCAAAAGGGATCAGTTTTGGTGGTGCTGGCAGTGTGGGTGGTCAAGATTGGATGCAAACGGCAATTTTGGCTAAAAAGGCTGGGGTAAATCCTGCCAACTTGAGTTTTGTAGCTCTCGAAGGCGGTGGCGAAGTATTAACAGCCTTGTTAGGTCAACATATTCAAGTGGGCGTGGGGAATGTGAGTGAAATTGGCTCGCATCTCGAAGCGGGTAATATCCGTGTTCTAGCAGTGTTTTCTGATAAACGTTTAGCGGGTAAATTTTCTAAGTTATTAACTGCGAAGGAACAAGGCTACGACTTGGAATGGCCTGTGATTCGTGGTTTCTACATGGGACCAAAGGTCAGTGATGAGGCATATGCTTGGTGGAAAAATGCCTTTGATAAAATGATGACCAATCAGAAATTTGATGCCGTTCGAGAAAATCAGGATCTGTTGCCATTTGAATTAACAGGTGAAGAAATTAGTGCTTATGTCTATAAGCAAACGGCTGAAATGCGTCAATTATCAGAAGAATATAAATTATCAAAATAACAAATACGCTGAGTTGAATGCCTTTTCAACTCAGTTTTTTGTTTTCGAGGATAGATGATGAAATCTGAACGGATTCTTACGGCCATCATTGCGGTCTGCGGCTTTTTCTTATTAATTTACGCATGCAATTTTGAAGCGCCGATTTCCTACGATCCTGTAGGACCGAAAGCCTTTCCAATTTTACTGATGGGTTTAATTACAGTGAGTGCCATTTATTTGACTGTGCGCCCAGCCATGATGTTTGAACCTGTTGAACTAGGTTGGACTAAGCATTTAATCGGCAAACTTGTTCTATGCACATTGGCATTATCACTGTATGCGCTTTGCTTCGAATGGTTGGGATTTATCGCAGCAACGCTACTGATGACCATCGCGGTTGGGAAACTTTTTAACGGGAAAACAGTACCAGTTGTTATTACAGGTTTGGTGCTGAGTATGAGTACCTACTATCTGTTTGACCGTGTTTTGGATGTGCCATTGCCACTAGGCTTCTTGGGTTAGGGATGACAACGACATGGACATATTTAATTTCTTAATGACAGGTTTTGAAGTTGCCTTACAACCACAAAACTTACTCATTGCTTTTATTGGTGCATTTATTGGAACGATTGTCGGACTGTTGCCGGGATTGGGTCCAATCAATGGTGTTGCCATCTTATTACCTTTTGCCTATGCCTTAGGATTACCCGTTGATAGTGCCTTAATTTTATTGGCAGCTGTTTATCTCGGTTGTGAGTATGGTGGACGAATTTCCGCAATTTTGCTGAATGTGCCGGGCGATGCGGGTGCAATTATGACCACTTTAGATGGTTATCCTTTGGCTCAGCAAGGTAAGGCAGGTATTGCTTTATCCCTTTCATCTGTTAGCTCATTTATAGGTAGTACGATTGCCTTTATTGGGATTGTTTTATTTGCTCCGATTTTGGCACGATGGGCGGTTTCCTTTGGACCAGCGGAATACTTTGCCTTGATGGTTTTTGCAATTGTGTGCTTGACCGGTTTAGTCAGCACGCAACCATTTAAAACGTTAATCATGGCGCTGATCGGTCTGGCAATTTCGACCGTGGGTATGGATGCGATTACTGGTGTTTATCGTTTTACATTTGATAGTGTGGGTTTAAGTGACGGCATTGCCTTTACAACAGTGGTGATTGGTTTATTTAGTATCAGTGAAATTCTACTGCTGCTTGAACGTACCACGATGGGAAAAGTGGTTTTAGAACAAGGAAAACGCTCATTATTTAATGTCAAAGAGTTTCTGAGTGCTTTAGCCACCATGATTCGTGGATCCTTGATTGGGTTTTTCTCAGGGATTTTACCGGGCGCAGGTGCCAGTGTGGCGAGTGCCATGGCGTATACCACTGAACGTAAAATGGCGGGGGATAGTAGTAAATTTGGTAAAGGTGATCTACGTGGTTTGGCCGCGCCAGAAAGTGCTAATAATGCAGCAGCATGTGGTTCTTTTGTCCCAATGTTGACTTTAGGTGTGCCGGGTTCTGGAACAACTGCAGTCATGATGGGTGCTTTGACCATGTATAACATTACCCCAGGTCCGCAATTATTTACAGAGCAGCCTGTATTGGTTTGGGCATTGATTGCATCCTTAATGGTGGGAAATATTATCTTATTGGTATTGAACTTACCTTTAGTTGGCTTCTTTGCGCGTTTACTTTCGATTCCAAGCTATATTTTGATTCCTATTATTGCAACCGTCAGCTTTGTTGGGGTATTTGCAATTCATAGCACTGTTTTCGATCTTGTGCTTTGTATGGGGCTCGGTATTGTTGGATATATCCTTCGAAAATTTGATTTTCCATTGGCACCTCTGATTCTTGGTTTTGTACTGGGTGAATTGATGGAGTCAAATCTACGACGTGCACTCTCCATTTCTCAAGGTGAGCTCAGTATTCTGTGGAGCAGTAACATCAGTATGGGACTATGGGTCATGTCAGCACTGTTGTTGATCTTGCCAATCGTCCGTAAATATCTATTCATTAAGAAGCAAAAAGCTTAAATGGAGAAGCAATGGTCAGCGAGTCTGACCATTGCTGTTAGATCATATGGAAATAATAAAATTAAATGCCAAAGGATTGGTATGCGCACTGATCGGTGCGCTCATCGCAAATTTACTTCATCTCCCTTTACCGTGGTTGCTCGGGCCATTACTCGCGGCTTTATTGTTTGGTTGTATAGGCCAACCACTCACATGTTCACCGCATTGGCGTAAAGTGGGACAAGTCATTATTGGTATGGTTTTGGGACTATATTTTACCCCAGCGCTAGTCCATGCTATTTCTGCCTATTGGATATTTATCGTACTTGGCATCTTATGGTCATTGATTTTGGGAACACTTATCGCAGGATTACAATATCGTATCAATGGTTTAGATTGGGCAACGGCGTGGTTTTCTTCTGCAATCGGCAGTGCCAGTGAAATGGTGAATATCGCAGAACATCACCATGCGCAAGTAGATAAAGTCGTTGCTGCACATAGTTTAAGAATTGTGGCACTTGTGGTGCTTGTACCAATCGTTTTAGCAGCATTATTTGATATTCATTGGGTAAGTCTAGACCCACACATCATTGATCACTTTGGAATTGTCCAAATTCTTCTTTTATTTGCTTTGGCCTGTTTGATAGCGAAAATATTTCAAAAATTCAACGTATTAAATGCATGGGTTCTCGGACCATTAGTTATAGTGGGATTACTTTCATTTTTCGGAGTATTGGAACTAAAATTTCCGACGTGGTTTACGGCGTTTGGACAAATATGTATAGGCTGGTCATTAGGGACAAAGTTTCCTTTTAGCTTCTTAAAAAGCCATAAAAAATTTATCGCTATGACGACCATTTTTAATTTATTGGCATTAGGATTATCCATCCTATTTGCATTGTTCTTGATGTATATCAGTCATGCTAATGGGAAGATTTTAGTTTTAGGCTTATCTCCCGGCGGCATTGCAGAAATGTCTTTAATGGCAAAAGCCCTTGGATTAGCTGTGCCTATCGTGGTTGCATTTCAACTATCACGCCTGATTTTTGTGATATTGACCACCAATTATTTTTATCAATTGAGCAAAAAAATATTTTTTAAAACAACAGATAAACCTTAATTATCCCCAATTCAATCTTTGATTCAGATGAATTAAAAAGAATACTTTCTATAGCTTGGCATTTAAATACAGCGGAGTAGAAGTTAGAAAAATATGAGATTAATGAAAGATAGTTGAGAAAGCGGTCTTAAATGATGGTTTGAAAGTGAAGATGAGTAAGTGAGATCAATTTGATTCAGGACTGCTTTCGTCAGTCCCTTATTATTTTAATGCCGTTTTAGATCAGTAAATTTTAAATTTCATTATTATGCAAAATTCGAAGATTTAAAGATTTAACGAAAAAATTAAATTTCGCGCCAAACTTCATTCTTATCTTTGAATGAAATCATAAAGTTAAATTTGTCATCATTACTTACCAAAAGGCCTTCTGGCGTTTGCATAATCACTTTCAGAACGGTACCAGTTTCAAAAACCAAAGGACTGCAATTTTCTTTATTTAATGTAATTGGTTTGAGTAATTCAACAATTGCACTTTCCATTTTACTTCCCCAAGCATCGGTTGTTAATTGAACTTAGCATATTATTGGTGAAGAAACATGTTTTGTAAATGACGTGAGCTCCATCGCAGAAAATATTTTAGAAATTTCCATAACTTAAGTTTAAATAATGGTTAAATAAATTAAGGTTTTTTAATCTATTGATATCAAAAATAATTTTAAAATATGACAAACTTTTTAACTGTAATTATATGTCCTAAGATTTGTCTTTTGTTCCACAAACAATGACCAGATCATCGAAAGGGCATGATCAATAATGAATTTAAGGTGAACTTCAGTTTTCATGCTTAAGCTAACAGAATGATGTGTCGTCTTGTATTTGATTGTTAAATTTCAGATTAAACAGCGTTAAATATTCAATCTGAACAAGAAAATTAATGAAATAAAACTTATTATCAGCAACTCAATCTAAAAACAAAGATTCAGGGAAATGTAGGACCAATGTTTAAATCTTTTTTTCCAAATCCAAAATGGTTTTTTGGATCATTCCTTATATGGTTCGTGATCAATATTGTCTTGTGGTATAGCGGTGGCAATAGTTGGGGTACGATGTTTGGTTTACCTGCAAATTATCATCAAGCAGAGCTGCCTATTGGTATTAGCCGATTTTGGAGCCCCAAATTTTTATGGTTCTATGCTTGGTTTTTTGTAGCAACGGCACTCTTTGCAGCCTTTTGGAAGATTAAATCAGATAATCCTTGGCAACGATGGTCTGTGTGGGGAACCGCATTTATCCTGTTTAATGTTTGGTTTAGTGTGGAATGTAATGTCGTAATCAATGCTTGGTATAACCCATTCTATGATCTGATCCAGAAGATGCTTTCAGGTGGTGGGGGCGAAGTGGCGACGCTATATTCAGAGACGCTGACTTTTCTCTATGTGGCCATGGTATATGTCACACTGGCGGTATTGAACCTGTTTTTCGTTAGTCATTATGTTTTTCGTTGGCGTACCGCAATGAATGACTTTTATACTGCACATTGGGAAAAACTGAGAACCATCGAAGGTGCCTCACAGCGTATTCAAGAAGATACGATGCGTTTTGCGAGAACCACAGAAGGACTTGGGGTTAGCTTGGTTGAATCGGTGATGACCTTAATTGCATTTCTACCTGTGTTGTTAACTTTATCAACACATGTAAAGAAATTACCTGTCGTGGGGGAAATCACCTATGCATTGGTTTGGGCGGCAGTCCTTTGGGCAGTATTAGGGACGGTTATTTTAATGCTGGTGGGTTATAAACTACCGGGTTTGGAGTTTAATAATCAAAAAGTCGAAGCAGCATATCGTAAAGAATTAGTTTATGGTGAAGATCATGCAGATCGAGCAGACCCTCTCACATTAAAACAATTATTTGGTAAAGTCCGATTTAATTATTTTAGACTGTATTTTCACTATGCTTATTTCAACCTAGTTCGTATTTGGTATATGCAGCTTGATAATATTTATGGGTTCTTTGTATTATTTCCAAGTATTGCAGCGGGAACAATCACGCTCGGTATATTAATGCAAATTTTAAATGTCTTTGGGCGTGTACGTGATTCTTTCCAATACCTGATTTCTTCGTGGACCACCATTATTGAACTGATTTCTATTTATAAACGTTTAAGAGCATTTGAAGAAAAAATTAGAAATTGAGTTTATAAATTTAAAATAGGCCTAGTTGCACAAAGTAATTCCTAAGGGCTTCTTTAGCGATCTAATTTCCAAATGAAGAGGCCTCTAGCTAGAATTTACCGCATAATCAATAGGTATTGAATTAAATTATTAGGGTATACCTTCAGTACTTGGAATTTTAACAGTCAAGTCAATGAGATTTATGCCCCTGAAGTGGCCTTAAATAAATTTATAAAATGAGTTCAAACTTATGCCCAAGTTGCTATTTAATTTTGAGTCTTATACCTAGGTTGTATGTATCAAATCTTTGATCAAAACAAATCTTTCAAGAAAAACCAATAATTGTTTACTTGTGTAAATATTGTGAAGTTTATGTATATTTATTGTTCGTTAGGTTTGTTTTTATTAATGTTTAAGCACAATTTGGATACTTTTAATAACATTTTATTGGCATTTTGTTTAGTTAAATTGCAAATTAAGTCACAAAAATAACAAATATTGTCAAAAAAAATACATTTTTTCTTATGTTAATTAACATTTGCTTTAATATTTGAGTCGTAATAAAAAAAAACAGAGATTTTTTGCAAAATTTGGTGAACTGTTTGGCACTAATGTGTGTTTTTTATATACATAATTAGTGAAATCTAGGAACGGTGAAAATGCCTTTCTTAAGTGTTATTAAAACAATTTATAGATTAAAAAAAGCTTTCAAAAATTAAGCCCAATAAGGAGAAATTCCATGTTGCAGGTGCAAATAGTATCAAAAGAGCACCACACAATACTTGAGAATTTGCAAACAAGTAATGTTGTGTTGAAAGAGGCTTCTGTTGTTGTTATTCACACATCCAGAGAAAATGTTGCAAGCGTTGAGCGAGTGGGTAACTCATTAATTATTAAAACCCACGATGGTCAGCAATTAGTTATTGAAAACTATTTTTCAGATAATCCTGATTTAAATGATGTTGTTTTGGAGGAGAATGACAGATTATATTTACTTGAAACTGCAAATGATTCAGTTGGGCAATTAACGGTAAATTATAATCCAATAGATGAAATAGACCCATTATTATATGACGATAGTTCGGCTGGTTTATGGGCTTGGCTTGCACCAGTGGTGACAGCAGCTGGAATTGCACTTTGGGCTGGTCATGATTCAGGAAGTTCTTCAAAACCTAAAGATACCACTGCACCATCAGCACCAACCGATGTAGTGATATCGGAAGA
Organism: Acinetobacter amyesii; assembly: GCF_023499985.1. Classification (NCBI taxonomy): domain Bacteria; kingdom Pseudomonadati; phylum Pseudomonadota; class Gammaproteobacteria; order Moraxellales; family Moraxellaceae; genus Acinetobacter; species Acinetobacter amyesii. The sequence goes on from NZ_JAMCOU010000023.1 coordinate 114,642, forward strand.
CGGTACAACGGTTACAGGTAAGGGTGAACCTGGATCAACAGTTAAAATAAAAGATAAAGATGGCACCGTGATTGGTACTGCTACTGTTGATTCTGCAGGAAATTTTGAAGTTGAATTGAAAGATCCATTAACTAATGGTGAAAAAGTAGATGTCACACTAACAGATAAAGCTGGCAACGAATCTGAACCAACAGAAGCGACTGCGCCAGACACAACAGCGCCAGTAGCACCAACCGATGTAGTGATATCGGAAGACGGTACAACAGTTACAGGTAAAGGTGAGCCCGGCTCCACGGTAGAAATCAAAGACCAAGACGGCAACGTGATTGGTACAGGATCTGTGGATAGCAATGGTGATTTCAGTGTTGAACTTGAAGAACCGTTAACCAATGGTGAAACCATTGAAGCGACAGTAACGGATCCGGCTGGCAATGAATCTGAACCAACAGAAGCAACTGCGCCAGATACAACAGCACCAGAAGCACCAACCGATGTAGCGGTATCAGAAGACGGTACAACAGTTACAGGTAAAGGTGAGCCCGGCTCCACGGTAGAAATCAAAGACCAAGACGGCAACGTGATTGGTACAGGCCCAGTGGATAGCAATGGTGATTTTAGTATTGAACTTGAAGAACCGTTAACCAATGGTGAAACCATTGAAGCGACAGTAACGGATCCAGCTGGCAATGAATCTGAACCAACAGAAGCGACTGCGCCAGATACAACAGCCCCTGTTGTAAGTGATGTTGTCGCGACGCCAAATCAAGATGGCACAGCGATTGTAACAGGTAAAACTGAACCAGGTGCAACAGTAGTCATTAAAGATCCAGCGGGTAATCCAGTTCCAGTGACGGTTAATCCAGACGGCACATTCACAGCGACTATCCCAGCACCAGCCCCAGAGGGTGCATATACCGTAGAAGCAACTGACCTTGCTGGAAATACAGGCACAGGCACAGCTACGCTTGATGACAATGTTGCACCAGAAGCACCAGAAGCAACAGTCAGCGAAGATGGCACAAGCGTTATCGGTCGAACTGAACCTGGAGCAACAGTCGAAGTAAAAGATGCAGATGGTAATGTGATTGGTACTGGTACTGCAGATGCGAATGGTAATTTTAATGTTCCAGTCAGTCCGTCAATTGATAATGGCGAAATTGCGGAAGTCACAGCAAAAGATGCAGCAGGAAACACATCTCAGCCAACAGAAGTAACAGGTGGATTAGATACACTTGCACCAGCAGCACCTACCGATGTCGTAGTATCAGAAGACGGTACAACAGTTACAGGTAAAGGTGAGCCTGGCTCCACGGTAGAAATCAAAGATCAAGACGGCAATGTGATTGGTACAGGCCCAGTGGATAGCAATGGTGATTTCAGTGTTGAACTTGAAGAACCGTTAACCAATGGTGAAACCATTGAAGCGACAGTAACGGATCCAGCTGGCAACGAATCTGAACCAACAGAAGCAACTGCGCCAGATACAACAGCGCCTGTTGTAAGTGACGTTGTAGCGACGCCAAATGAAGATGGCACAGCGACTGTAACAGGTAAAACTGAACCAGGTGCAACAGTAGTCATTAAAGATCCAGCGGGTAATCCAGTTCCAGTGACGGTTAATCCAGACGGCACCTTCACAGCGACTGTCCCAGCACCAGCCCCAGAGGGTGCATATACCGTAGAAGCAACGGACCTTGCTGGAAACACAGGCACAGGCACAGCTACGCTTGAGGATAATGTACCTCCAGCGGCTCCTACAGATTTGGACTTTAACGATACTGGTTCAGAAATTAGTGGTAAGGGTGAACCAGGCGCTACTGTAGAAATTAAAGATGCTAATGGTAATGTGATTGGTACTGGTACAGTAGATTCAACCGGTAATTTTGTTGTTGAACTAGACGATCCATTAGTAGATGGTGAAACTGTATCGGTAGTATTGACTGATGTAGCTGGTAATACATCTGATCCAAGTAGTGTTAAGGCTCCAATTTTAGACGAAGCCGACTCGGATTCTGACTCTGACAGCGATTCTGACAGTGACTCGGATTCTGACAGCGACTCGGATTCTGACTCTGACAGCGATTCTGACAGTGACTCGGATTCTGACAGTGACAGTGACTCGGATTCTGACTCTGACAGTGACTCGGATTCTGACTCTGACAGTGACTCGGATTCTGATTCTGACAGTGACT
>NZ_JAMCOU010000022.1:0-59469 GCF_023499985.1 Acinetobacter amyesii
GTTGGTCTACCTTTAGCAGGAACATGCATTTTCAGTTGTTCAACCATTAAATCAAAGGTTGACCATGATATGCCGGTGTATCGCTTAAACTGTGTTTCAGAAAGCTTCTTTGAATCGATATAATTCATCCGCAGATTATGCATGAATATTTAAAATTCTTCGGTACAAATAATCAGCAAGAGACTGTTCGTTTTTTGATTTATGAAAGAGGCTTTATAGTTATACCATTAAAAAATTACTAGATTAAACAAACAATGAGAATGCATATTTTTTTAAATTCCTTACTTACGATGTATTGTTCAATTTCAATATTTATGGTCATTTTTATATATTTTTTATCTAATTGGCAAATATGGGAAAAACATTTTACATTCATTAGTTTAATTTCATTCTTAATACTGGCAATTTGTTTTTACTTTAAATATAACGAAAAATTGAATGATGGTAATATTTTATTCAAGCAGTTGCCAATGAAAGTACAACTACCAATAAGAACTTCAACTATATTATTTTTAAACCTAAATTTGGGTTTTATCTTATTTATATTGGCAGTACTTACGATAGTAATTACAGCTAATATATGGTTTTTTACACTTTGTATTTTTATTATTTGGAATGCAATAATTTGTCATCCTCATATTTGGTTTGTAGATTCAATTGATTTAAAACAAGATATAAAAAATAAAACAAACGAATTTGAAATTCTAAGACAGGATAAAGGTGATTTTGAATATTTTAATGATGGTTTCACATACACTATAACTGGGCCTGAAATAAGCACTAAAACTATATTATGGAAAGATATTCAAAGTATAGATGTCGTACGCCAAGATCTTGGAACCATTGATGAGATTCAGCTCTATATATTGTGTTCAAATACAATCATTTATATTACCGAAACTACACCGGGTTATTACTATTTCATTGATCAACTGCATCAGAAGTTTCCAGAAATAGATGAAATTTGGCAAATTTCAATCATTGCAGATGATTCAGGGCAACCATTCAATATTTTAAAAAAAGGTAATGGTCTCTGATATGAAAAGCTATTTAGCCATCTATGACATTGGCGCATAATTTGCTTGCTTCTACCTAATTTTTTACTGTTTGATATAACAAATTAGGAAGTTGAAGTGACTACAGGCTACTTACGTGGACAAGACTTAATTGACCAGATCCAACAACAGGATTATTCCAGAGACCTAATTGGATATCATGGCGATGTACCTCAAGTCGTATGGCCTAATCAGGCACGTATCGCAGTGCAGTTCGTGTTGAACTATGAAGAAGGTGGAGAAAACCACATCGAACATGGGGATGCAGGATCAGAACAATTCTTATCCGATATTATTGGAGCGGCCAGTTTTCCTGCCAAACATATGTCGATGGACTCGATGTATGAATATGGCTCCAGAGCCGGTTTTTGGCGGATTCATGAAGAATTTAAAAAACGTGATTTACCCATGACGGTCTTTGGCGTTGGTATGGCTTTAGCACGCAATCCTTATATTGTCGATGCGATCAAACAAACCAATTATGATGTCGTTTCACATGGTCAACGCTGGTTACATTATCAGGATATGCCGATAGAGTTGGAACGTCAGCACATGGATCAGGCAATTAGTGTGCTTGAAGCATTATTTGGAAAGACGCCTATTGGTTGGTACACAGGGCGTGACAGTCCCAACACACGTCAGCTATTGGCTGAATTTCCGCAAATCAAATATGACTGCGATCACTATGGTGATGATTTACCTTTTTGGAGTCATTTGACGAATGAAAGTGGTCAAACCCGTCCACATTTAATTATTCCTTATACACTCGAAAGCAATGATATGAAGTTTTGTTCACCGGGTGGTTTCAACAGTGGTGAACAATTTTATCAATACCTTAAAGACGCTTTTGAAGTGCTATATGCAGAAGGTGAAAGCGCGCCAAAAATGTTATCGATTGGGATGCATTGTCGTATTTTAGGGCGACCAGGCCGTTTTAAAGCACTACAACGATTCTTAGATTATGTGCAATCACATGAAAAAGTCTGGATCTGTCGCCGTGGTGATATCGCGGAACATTGGTATACACATCATGCAGTCTAATAAAAAAATATTTGGATAAAGAGGAGCTTAGCTCCTCTTTTTTTAGGCCTGAACTTAGGTAACTGACATCATAGACCTAGGTTGGCACTGATATTGCAAAACTAAATTTGAACAATCATTCAATAATTTTAGGCGATTTTATAGTGCAACTTGTTGAATTTAATAAAGCATCCGAAGCAGATGTAAAAACTTTTTTAAAGCACTGTGTGCAAATTGAAGGCTGGGCAGAACACATTGTGGCGCAGCGCCCTTATACCTCTGTCACGCAAATCACAGAGCAAGCAGTAAAAGCTGCAAATGCTTGGACTTGGGATGAAATCAAAAATGCTCTAGATAACCATCCACGGATTGGTGAAAAAAAGGCACAGGCTGAATTAAGTAGTTTAGAGCAACAATTTTCCAATCGAGAACAGTCTGAAATTTCAGCAGATGAAGAAACTCAATTTGCATTGCTCAAAGGCAATGTCGCGTATGAGAAAAAGTACGGATACCTCTTTTTAATCAAAGCTTCTGGCCTCAGTAGTGAAGATGTATTACAGGCGCTGCAATATCGATTATTGAATGATCCTGAAACCGAAAAACGAATTGTTCATCATCAACTGGCTGAAATTGCCTTATTAAGATTAAAACAGGAGCTTAGCGCATGATTAGCTCACATATTTTAGATACCAATCTAGGCAAACCCGCAGCAAACGTCAGCATTCAATTATTTAATGCACACGGAGAGTTACTAGGTTCAGCCCAAACCAATGCAGATGGTCGTGTCAATGATTTTGCGCTGAAGGACTTTACAGCAGGTGCTTATAGCCTTGAATTTGCGACTGCTGAATATTTTCAGACTTTAAATACCGAAACCTTTTTTCCAAAAGCTGTGATTCATTTTTATGTAAAAGATGCCTCGCAGCATTTTCATATTCCTTTACTCATCAGCCCATTTGCATATTCAACGTATCGCGGAAGCTAAGAGCAAAGTTTAAAAATAGGGGATATAAAAATGACAGAACAAGATAAAACAGTTTCACCAGAACATGAATATTTAGGCGCAGGGAAAAGCCTTGCCTATGGACTACAGCATGTATTAACCATGTATGGCGGTATTATCGCTCCGCCATTGATTATTGGTACAGCCGCGGGACTTGAACCTGCGCAGATCGGTTTATTGATTGCGGCGGCGCTTTTTGTCGGTGGCTTGGCGACCATCCTACAAACCGTAGGTGTGAAATATATCGGTGCAAAATTACCCTTAGTACAAGGTGTTTCATTTGCAGGTGTGGCGACGATGATTGCCATAGTAACCGCAGGCGGTGGGCTTTCTGCTGTTTATGGCGCGGTGATTGTTGCATCTCTAATTGGCTTTTTTCTAGCTCCATATTTTTCAAAAATTATTCGTTTTTTCCCACCGATTGTGACTGGCTGTGTGATCACCGTGATTGGTCTTTCATTGCTTCCTGTAGCGGTACGCTGGATGATGGGGGGGAACAATAAAGCACCAGACTGGGGAAGTGCTGAGAACATCAGCTTGGCATTTTTGACTTTGGGTATTGTGATTGCGCTGAACTTAACCCGTAATGCAACCATCCGACGTTTATCTATTTTGTTAGCCATCGTTTTCGGTACAGTGCTCGCTTATGCCTTTGGCTTTGGAGATTTTTCTAAAGTTGCAAATGGTAACTGGATTCAATTTCCAAGCTTCTTTGCTTTCGGTATGCCAACTTTTGAGTTAAGTGCCATTATTGCCATGCTGATCGTGACTTTAGTCATTATGACTGAAACGACGGCAGACATTATTGCTGTCGGTGAAATTGTTGGTACTAAAGTAGATGCTGAGCGTATTACCAATGGCTTACGCGCTGATATGCTATCTAGTGCAGCAGCACCAATCTTCGGTTCATTCATGCAAAGTGCTTTTGCACAAAATGTCGGTTTAGTAGCGATTACAGGCGTGAAAAGTCGCTTTGTTGTCGCAGCGGGTGGGATGATCTTGGTCGTATTAGGCGTTCTGCCAATTATGGGGCGACTGATTGCAGCGATTCCAGTCCCTGTCTTAGGCGGTGCAGGTTTAGTTTTGTTTGGAACAGTTGCGGCAAGTGGTATTCGTACCTTGGCGAAAATTGACTATAACGAGCAAAAGAATCTCATCATAGTTGCGACTGCGATTGCAGCAGGAATGATTCCAATTATCGATCATTCTTTCTATGCAAACTTCCCGAAATGGGTGCAAACACTCTTTCATTCAGGCATTAGTTCGACTTGTTTGATGGCGATTATTTTAAATATTGTGTTCAATCATCTGAATTTATTTAAAAATAAAGAAGTGACTATGAGCAAAGATCAGGTTAAAAAACCAAGCATGGCGATAGATGTGCAACATTAATCATGGCAGATTTTAAGTCTTAAACCTCACGATGATTCATAAAATAAAAACTTTATAGTTTAAAAAAGCCCTCGAAGTAGAGGGCTTTTTTATTGCGATATTTTTTAATTAAACTATATCAATAGGTTAAATAAAGAATGTATTAACAGATGGTTAAGTGATTTTTAGTCTATTTAACTGTAAGTATTTAAGCTAAAAATACATTAATTTGAAATGTGAATAGGCGTTGGGAACTGAAACACATCACAATTATGCCCAGCGCCAATACGATCGATAACGGCAAAGCTACTCGGTGCTTCGAGTGTTAGGAGAGGATGATGCCATGTTCCTGCACGATAATTGACTCCTTGGCTACCATCAGTAATGAAAGCATATAGCTGTGTAAGATCGGGACTGTGATCATCTAACGCAGGTGCAACAACCACTAAAAAAGCCTGTGCTTGCATTGGAATAAAAGCTTGCGAGCCGTTGGGATGACGCTCCAACATCGAAATCGTAAAAGGCAACTCAGTAGTTTTGATATTTCTAAAGAGGCTAATTCCAGCAACCGCATCACCTGAAATTTCTGTTTCTACGAGGGCATGATATCGCTCTGTATGTGCGTCATTGATGTGGAAAAAATCATGTCCAGTCGTACAAATAACCTCACCAAAAGGCGCAAAGCCTTCAATACTTAGAGCTTGTATTTTTATGCTGTGTGTCATGTTTAGATATCTTATAGGGCATTTAATTAAAAAAAATTGAAACCATACACATAGGAAGCACGAAGGCTTCCTATTTGATTAACACTGCAATTAAGGATGTATTTTTCCCCATAACCGTATGCGACTAATCCCCCCGTCAGGAATCATATTGATGCGGATATGCGATATTTTTTCATGCTTTAAAATCTCACTAACGAAGCTATGAATATGATCCATCTGCATGTCTTGTGCGTCGAGCAAAAACGGCCAGAACATACTTTGCGGAATCAGTTGAGGGTCAGTGGCATCTTCTACATAAATCGCTTGTATGGAAACCTGCACAGGGAAGTTGCCTTTAAAATGGGCAGTATCAATATCAATTTTCTCTATTGCACCAGATTGGCCCAAAGCCAAAATGCACCAGTCAAAACCTGGTGCACGGCGACGTTTAGTTTCCCAACCATCTCCCATATTGATGCCGCGACCAGGGTTAATTATGTTTCGTGGATGTCCAAAATGAGCATCACTATAAGCAATAACACGTCCACCATTTTCTAGTGCAACGAGGTCTAATGTGCTCATACTGTCTTGAATTTGAACCTGAACTTCACCATAGACTTTAAATCGTGCAATACCGCCGTCTGGATATATATTTAAACGCACATGGGTAAAAACCTGATCAGTTGAGACCTTCAATATATGGTGTTGGCTCGGGCCCAATACGGTATTGCCTAAGATATTGACCCATGCTGCCTGTGCTAGTTCACCACTCGGTGCAAAGCAGGCTTCAACTGATGCGGAAGCTGGATAATTCCCAGTAAAGAATGTTGTATCAATATCTAAGGCTTGAATTCGGCCAGCAACACCGAGTTGGATAATTGCCCAATCATAACCTGCATGGCGTTTACGACGCGTTTCCCAACCATCCATCCATTTGCCATGCTCATCAAATTTATCTTCGACAAAGATAGGTGCATTAAATTGAAGCATGCGTTTTGCTTCTGCAAAAAAATCATCTGAACATTCAAGTATTTTTGCACCAATACGGTCATCTGCTAAATTTGTAAGTGTCTGTAATTGTGCAGGAATATCAAAACTTGGTGCGAGTAAAGTCGCCATATATAAAATCCATTCACTATTTTCATTTAAAACATATGCATTTTGTTTTTAGTGTTAAAAATTTAACATTTGATAAAAACTAGCATTTACACGTGTTTAGAAGCACAGCCTGTGCCAACTTTAGAATTTTTTATTGTTTGTTTGAAAAAATGGCATGCTTTTCGCTTTTTAGGAGAAAGATATTTAAAAAAACACAGGGGAGTTATAGATGGACATTACAATTATTGGTGCAGGTATGGCGGGCCTAACGACTGGGATCGCTTTGAAAAAATTTGGACACCAAGTAACCATCTATGAACAGGCAGAACAAATTTTACCTGTTGGAGCCGCCATTTCTTTATGGTCTAACGGTGTCAAATGTTTGAACTATTTGGGGCTAACCGAACAAGTCGAAAAGCTCGGTGGCAAGATGGATCATTTAGCCTATATCGATGGCTTAACGGGCGATGTTATGACGCAGTTTAGTCTGTTTCCTTTAATCGAAGAAGTTGGACAGCGACCTTATCCCGTTTCACGTGCTGACTTACAAAATATGCTTATGGATGAATTTGGTCGTGAGAATATTCATCTAGGCAAAAAAATGGTGAGCTTCTCAGAACAAGATGATCAAGTGATCACACATTTTGCTGACGGAAGTGAGGTTCTGGCTGATTTATTGGTTGGCGCCGATGGTACACATTCATTGACACGGGCGTATGTATTGGGGGAACAAGTTGAGCGCCGCTATGCAGGTTATGTCAATTGGAACGGTTTAGTCGATATTTCAGAAGAATTTGCTGCGGCAGATCAATGGACGACATTTGTAGGAGAAGGTAAACGTGTTTCGCTGATGCCCGTTGCCGACAATCGATTCTATTTCTTCTTTGATGTCCCTTTAGCAGCAGGCTTAGAAAATGACCGAACACAATATAAGGCTTTATTTAAAGAATACTTTAAGGGCTGGTGTGAACCGGTTCAAAAGCTAATTGATGCTGTAGATGCCCAAAAAACCAATCGGGTAGAAATTCATGATATTGAACCTTTTGCAGATTTCTACAAAGGTCGTGTGGTGATTGTGGGTGATGCAGCACACAGCACAACGCCGGATATTGGACAAGGCGGCTGCCAAGCAATGGAAGACGCAATATATTTAGCCCGTTCTTTGCAAATCAATACTTTAGGGTTGCAAGATTCATTGCGTCGTTATCAAAATAAACGTAATGAACGTGCCAATGAATTGGTTCTGCGAGCGCGTAAGCGTTGTGATGTAACCCATATGAAAGATGTAAGCGTAACGCGCGAATGGTATGCAGAACTGCGTAAGGAACAAGGCAATCATATTATGAAAGGTATTATCAGTAATATTGTAGGTAATCCATTGGATTAAAAAAATAAACTAATAAAACTTTAGCTTTCAGCAGCCAGTACGGGTTATTCGCACTGGCATTTTTTTTTCAAAAAATTAAGTGACAAAAAAAGCCTAAATAATGGTTTTAGGGGTTCAAAGATTTTAAATTGATCTTAATTTCTTCCATTTTTTCCACCAAAAGATTAATCATGATCTGAGAAATTCGAGAGGTTTGGCGCTTCGATGCGACACATAAAGCGATGGTCAAACTGTGTAAGCCTTTTTCACGGATTGGTTTAAAAATAATCTTATTATTCTCAAGCAGTGGCAAAGCATCCATGTATGACATCAAACTGATGCCTAATTGTTGCTGAACCAATGACAATATCATTCTAATGTCATTACATTCGATCTTTTGAATCGGACTAAACTTATGATGTTTATATAAAGTCTGTACATATTCACTAATAATGAGTGGTTCACTCGGTAAAATATGCCGTTCATTTAACGTATCTGAAAGATAAATTTTATCCATTCCACCCAGGGTATGATGCGGCGACATCACAAAGCCTAACGGAATTTCTATAAAGGATAAAATCTCTAATTGGCTATGGCTTTTGGGATTTAAGATAATGCCAAAATCTAATTCTGCATCGACGATTTTTCTGGATATATCATCACTGCTATTCATGTTGATGTTGAGGTTGATCCACGGATAAGTTTCAGCCATCTTTTGAATGCAGTCGACGACAAAACTGTCATTCAAAGCCGCAATAAAGCCCATTTCAATGTTTCCACGGTTTAAACCTTGGATTTCATCAAATCGAGTTCGTGTCAGTTGATATTCTTTTTGCCATTTTAATAAATCGGCATACAGTAATTCACCTGCAAGCGTCAGTTTTAAGCCCTGAGGTAATCGTTCAAATAGGGCAACCCCCAGTTCTTCCTCTGCCAAAACGATTTGTCGATGTACTGCCGAAACTGAAATAAAAAGTTGTTCAGCAGCTTTGCGTAGACTCCCAGTGCGTGCAACCGCCATAAAATATTCAGAAAATCTAGAAAAGGTAATCGACATACAGGCTTCAATCTCTATCGCGTGATCAGCGAATCATAATGTTATGTATTTTAAGCGATATTCATGCCAGCTTTATCAAATCAAGCAGTATTCAACACTTAATGTTCTAAAAAACAGAACAATCTATGCAAATCATTCTAATAGACAGAAATGTGTTTGGATTTTAATTTCGACTTAGAAAATAAGGATTTAGTAAATTTTGATGATGCTAAATGCTGAAGAAATATTGAAAATGTCGAGATGAACTATGAATGCCATTCCAGTACTCAATTTATTTACCCAACCTCAGTGCAGTACATTTGATGCTAACGACTGGAATATTTTGGCGCAGCATTGGTATCCCGTTGCACGTGTAGAAGATGTTTCGACTGAACCGCAACAAGTGCAATTACTCGATGTAAAAATGGCGTTATATCAAACTGAAAGTGGAAAAATTCATTTGGTTCGTGACATTTGTCCACATCGAGGGGTGCCATTAACTAAAGGCTGGGTCAAGGGTGAAGACATTATTTGTCCATATCATGGTTTACATTATAACGGCGCAGGAAAGTGTGTAAAAATTCCCGCACAGCCAGAGCTGACTCAAATTTCAGAGCGTTTTTCATTAACTAAATTTCCAGTTGTATTGAAATATGGATTGGTGTGGACCAGTTTATTTAACCGAGACGAATCTACGGCCAATTTTCCAGATTTAGACACGTGGGATACCGAGCAGCACCAATCGATATTGCCACCTTATGTAGATATTGGTGGTTCAAGTGGGCGTCAGCTCGAAGGCTTTATTGATGTTGCACATTTCGCATGGGTGCATCATGAGAGCTTTGCAGACCGTGAAAATCCTAAAGTACAAAAATATTCCACAGTACGTACGGACTATGGACTACATACAGAATATCTCAGTGATGTGAGTAATTATCCGCATGGCTTACAACATTTAGCGCCAGAAGATTTTTTATGGAAAAGAACATTTGATGTCTATCCGCCATTTTCAGCAATTTTAACCATCGATTTTCCTGAAAATGGGGTGTTGAAAATCTTAAATGCCTGTTGTCCTGTATCACATAATAAAACCCGTTTATTTGTGCCTTTAACTCGAAATTTTGATACCACAGGAGATTTACAAGCAGTTTATGATTTTAATGCACAAATTTTTGCTGAAGATCAGGACATGGTGGAAAGTCAAAAACCTGAGGAATTGCCACTGGATATCAGTATGGAGGCGCATTTCGAAGCAGATCGCTCATCCACAACCTATCGTCGCATATTAGCCGAATGGGGGCTAAGCAAACGTTATACCGTTTAAATTTTATATTCGAATAATTTTATATTTGAAGTATTCATGCAAAAAAGCGACTCAATCGAGCCGCTTTTTGAATTTGTACACTAAGGATTAGTTTACACGTATCCATGTTTGGCTGCGTCCAAGCGCAGATACACCAATATAGCCACGACCATTTAAAGTCTTGCCGTCATTCGACATTTTCGCATTGAAGCTATAGGTTTTACCATTTTTGGGGTCAGTAATTTTACCGCCGTCATAGGTATTTTTACCGGTATTTTTTAAACCGTTCACGATTTGTACACCGAGTAATGGTTTATTGTGGAATTTACCTACACATTTTTGGCAGTTTTCTGCTTCACCCGGGGTGAGTACATCAACGATTTTTGCAGATAAAACGCCATTTGAGGTTTCGTTAAATTGAACTACAGATAAAGGTTTTTTGGTTTGGTCATCGATGGTTTTCCATTTAGTACCATGCAATGGATCAGCAGCCAATGCTAAGCTAGACATCAGTGATAAACCGATTAGGCTAAGAGTTGTTTTTATCATTTTAGAACCTCTATTGAACATAGTAAGAGATGTGCATCCCTGATCTTCCAAAGGGTGGATACACAAGACTTGGAAAATTACAAAGCATCAGCCTTGCTTTCTTCAAGGACTATATTCACAAAAAAATAAGTATATATTGTGGATTTTATATACTGATTTTGAATATCTAGAATCTGGATCGTGTAGAAAAATAGAATAAATGTTGAGCTTTGTTTATAACATTTGGGGTTTGTATCACTTTTATAAATATCAAACGCAATTTGATTTAAAAAAATTGGAGCTACAATCCGCAAAAAAGCAGGAGCTAAAAGGCTCATTTAAGCTTTTAATTTTTGCTCTAATCATGACGAATTACATTCATTTGATTTGAAGAAATACCGCTAAAAAACTATGTATAGTATTCATATTTTAAAATTAAATAAAATCATTTCATTCATAGATTAGATCTCGTTAAGCTTGTGCTATGAATAATACGAAAATGCGGCTTGATCACTGAACTGGATTAAGTGTGTATAGGAATAACGATGAAAAATTTTAACAACAAAGTCGCAGCCATTACTGGAGCAGGTTCAGGTATTGGACAGCAATTAGCCATTCAACTGGCTCAATCAGGTGCGCATCTAGCATTAAGTGATCGCAACCTCGACGGCCTTGCACAAACGGCTGAAATGATTAAGCACACCGGTGTGAAAATAACTCAGACCCAGTTAGATGTATCTGATCGTGCCGCTGTCGAGCAATGGGCGGCTGCAACCCAAGCTGAATTTGGTCAGGTCAATTTGATCTTTAATAATGCGGGTGTCGCGCTAGCCAGTACAGTAGAAGGTATGCATTATGATGAAATTGAGTGGATTATGAATATCAATTTCTGGGGCGTGGTGTATGGGACAAAAGCATTTTTACCGTACTTAAGACAAAGTGGCGATGGACATATTGTGAATATTTCCAGCTTATTTGGTTTGACAGCTCAACCGACTCAAAGTGCCTATAATGCAACGAAGTTTGCAGTCCGTGGTTTTACAGAATCTTTACGTCAAGAATTAGATTTGGAAAATGTCGGAGTGAGCGCTACCTGCGTGCATCCGGGTGGAATTCGAACCAATATTGCAAATAGCGCACATATGAGTGACAGTATTCGCGCGTTGGGTATGAACCCAGATAGAGCCACGAAAGCCTTTAATAAAGTGCTGAAAACACCGCCTGAAGTTGCAGCAAAAGTGATTTTAGATGCAGTGAAACAGAATAAACGTCGTGTTTTAATCGGCAATGACGCCAAAATCATTGATTTAATTCAGCGGATTGCACCTACACGTTATGCCCAAGCCATAGATCTGCTCAGTGGTAAGAAAAAGCGTAAATAATTCAAAGATAAGTAAAAAAGGGATGATGCAACATGATCCCTTTTTTTTTGTTTTTGTCAAAATATATATTTGAAAATGTATTTCTAAACTGAATTTTGCGGTGCTAGAGAAGTCGCTATTTTGAAATCACAAAAATTTAGCATGAGTTCAATTGATTAAAAATTTTGAACTATTTAGAAGTAAAATATGAGAAAAAATGATATTTAAATAAAAAATGAACACTTCACCACAAAATATAAGACTATTTTAGCTTGCTAACAGAATTGTATTAAAAACGTCCTAAGGATTGGACTACACAGGTGACTTAAATGGAATTAAGACATTTAAAATATTTTGTCATGGTTGCACAAGAACTTAATTTTAGCCAAGCGGCCTTAAAACTTTATACGGCTCAGCCTTCTCTTAGCCAACAAATCAAAGATCTCGAAGAGTTTATTGGCGTACAGTTATTTATTCGCTCTAAACGTAAAGTTGAACTGACCGATGAAGGAATTGTGTTTTTAGAACATGCCAAAAACATTTTAGAAAGTGCCGATAAAGCAGTTGCAATGACGCGCCAAGTCAAAAAAGCCAAAGACCAAAAGATCACCATTGGCTTTGTACCAGTTGCAGAAATGAAAATTTTTCCTTTTATTATTCCGAAACTCACAGAGATGTTTCCTGACTTAAAAGTTGAACTTTTGAGCTTAAATGACACGCAAATCGTCAGTGATTTACATAATGGGCGTATTGATATCGCCATATCAAGGGCAGATGTTAATAACCATGAAATTTCGAGCCAGTTGATATTTGAAGAGCCTTTGATTTTCTTGATGAATAATCAGCATCCATTTGCAAATCAAAATAAAATATCAGTCAAATCTTTAGAAGAAATAGATTTTATTATTCCGGCTGAGGAAGTGTCGTCAGTTTTGCATCATAAGATTTTAAAATTTGCAGAAGACAAAAAGATCAACTTAAAAATCATCCAACGCGCCAGTAATATTTTATTCAACATTAATTCAATCAATATCACACAGTCGTGTACGATTTTACCGAGTTATATTGCAGATATTGCTTATGAAAATATTATTGTCAAAAAGTTAGATACGGACCTTCCAACAATCAACTTATATATGAGTAAGCGCAGTACAAATTCATCACCTAGTGTGCAAGCATTTATAAATTTAATTAACGATTTTTTTCATTTGAAGTTTGATTGAAGTATATCATTTAGTTAAATGATTCTGTTCAATAAATAATCTTCTTAGGGGGTAAAAACCTTTAGATTTACGCTGCTGATAAAGTTTATGTTGGTTCAAATTAGATGGTTTTTTTTAAACTAAGGCTAGGTGGCGATTACTTCATCATAAAAATTGAATCTGTGCGTTGCTATGCTTATTTGCCTAAAGGGTTCACTGGATTGCCAAAGTTGTAGAGCTTTTATTGACTGCTGTGGGATTAGATGTTCAAGAAGCTTTTGAAATCGCTCATCGAGAATTGCCTGAATTAACCGAAGTCTAAATGAAAGCATTTTATTTTTGATTAAACAAAGAAGATGTAATTTTCCATCTTCTTTGTATTAACAATGCGTTTGGATATTATGAACTTTTAGAATCTTGAGTCGTTATTATCGGTGCTTGTGTGGCTACTCGTTTGGTCAAAATGACATGTGCCGCGACACCGATACAAATCCCCCAAAATACTGAGCTTAGCCCTAAAAAATGCATACCTGAGGCTGTCGCTAAAAATGTGATCAGCGCTGCATCACGGTTGGCCTCATTTTTCATCGCAACCGACATATTTGTTCCAATCGCACCTAATAACGCTAGACCTGCAAGTGCAGCGACCAACTCTTTAGGTAATAGGCTAAATAACATGACAATACTGCCTGCAAATAAGCCGCCTAAAATATAAAAAATACCATTGGCAATACCGGCTATATAGCGTTTTTCTTTCAGTTCATGTGCATCTTTGCCCATACACATGGCTGCGGTGATAGACGCTAAAACAATGGTAATGCCTCCGACACATGCGACAGCGAGCGAGGCAATACTGGTCGCTGTGATAATCGGCTTGGCTGGCGTGTCATATCCACTGAGTTTCATGATCGCCATCCCCGGAAGGAATTGACCACTCAGACTGACTAAGATTAAGGGAATCGCCAAATTTAAAGTTGAGTTCCAAGTCCAAATTGGGGCAATAAACTGCGGTATAGCGAGTTGAAAATTCACATCAACAGGATTAATTTTTCCTAATGAAAAACTCAAAACGACTCCAGTCAATAAGACCCAAATCATCGCGTAGCGTGGCGATAGTCTTTTAGAAATCAGAAAGACCAATAACATGCCAAAGACAATGATCGGCATACTATCTGTAGCAATGAACAGTCCAAGTCCAAACTGAAATAAAATACCTGCCATCATCCCCGCAGCGACATCTTGAGGAATCCATTTTAAGAGTTTGTCAAAATAACCAGTGATGCCGATCAAAAAAATAACAATAGCGGACGTGATATAAGCTGCTATGGCTTCATTCAGTGAAATATTCGGAAAGAGGGTGACTAAAAGCGCCGTACCAGGCGCTGACCACGCGGTAATCACTGGGGTTTTATATTTAATAGAGAGATAAATACCCGCCAGTGCTGCACCAATAGAAATCCCCCAAATCCATGAAATCATTATGGCTGGGGAAACTTGAGCTTTTTGTGCGGCTTGGAAAAAAATAATCAGTGGACCTGAATAGGAGATCAGCACGGCTAAAAATCCTGCAACCGTCGCTGAGATCGACCAATCTTCTTTTAATGTTTTTAACAGGGGTGCCATCGCTTTTGCCTCCATGCGACTATGTCAATGAGCCTGTTGAATTTAACCAATGATTTTTAGAGATTAACCTTGATCTCCACCACCAACAGGGACGACTGTTCCTGTCATATAAGATGAATCATCGGATGCCAAAAATAGGATGGCATTGACTTGTTCCTGAATTGTGCCATAGCGTCCCAAGAATGTACGGTCAATGGTTTGATCGACTACGTCTTGCATCCATTGTTTTTCATGATCTGACAATGGGTTTGCGTTTCTTGGTACTTTCCGTGGTGGCGCTTCTGTGCCACCTGTGGCTACGGCATTGACTCGAATACCATCTTTGGCATGCTCAAAAGCGAGTGCAGCGGTTAAGCCATTGACCCCACCTTTTGACGCTGAATATGGCACACGGTTAATACCACGGGTTGCAATAGAAGATACATTCACAATCGTCCCTTGCTGATTTTTAATCATTTCAGGTAACACGGCTCGGCAGCACCACATAGTTGGAAATAATGAACGATTAACTTCCTTAATGATTTCTTCTTCTGAAAACTCTTGGAAGGGCTTCATCCAAATCGCACCGCCAACGTTATTGATCAAGATATCAATTCGGCCATATTTTTTAATGGCTTGGGTAGCAACTAATTGAGCGCCTGAATATGTTTCAAGATTGGCTTTAATAATAATGGCATCGCCATTATGGGCTTGAATATCGTTCAGCGTATCTTCAACAAAATCTGAAAGATCTGCCAATACCACTTGAGCGCCTTCTCGGGCCACTTGTAGTGCGACTCCACGACCGATACCTTGAGCGGCACCGGTTACAATCACAACTTTATTGCTAAATCTGGCTTGTTCTGACATTAAACTATTCTCCCTTAATTCGCTGAGAATTTTTCAAACAAGAAGTTTGCAGGTTTAACGCCTTCTGTATCTAACCAGCCACGTACAGCTTCAACCATCGGCACAGGACCACAGAGATAAATATCTACATCGCCGTTGTTTAACCAATCTTTTTCAACATGACTGGTCACATAGCCTTTACGTTCATGCTGTGACTCAGGGTGAGCGACCACAGTACGGTATTCGAACCACGGGAGTTTGCTTTGTAATTCATCGAGCTTGTCTTTTGCCACGATGTCAAAGTCATTGGTTACGCCAAATACAAGACGAACAGGTTGTTCAGAACCTTTTTCTTCAAGCACTTGTAACATGGACATAAACGGCGCAATACCTGTACCACCTGCAAGCATGACCACTGGGCGGACGACATTACGCAGATAAAAACTACCGAAAGGTCCTTTGAAGGTCATTTTGTCGCCGGCTTTCGCATCGGCACTTAGGAAAGTACTCATTTTGCCTTCAGGGACATTACGAACCACGAAGCCTGTTAAACGATTACCCGGCTTTGAACTAAACGAATACGAACGAGTTTCTTCAGTCCCCGGAATGCCGACATTGACGTATTGACCTGCCAAGAAGTTAATGTCAGGTTGATCTTCATCCAGTTGAATATCAAAGGTAATCGTAGAATCCGACATATTTTCAACACGAGACAATGTGCCTTGAAACTCATGAATTTCAGTTTTACACACGTCAGATGATGCACTGATTTGGAAAACCGCATCTGAACTTGGACGACATTGGCAAGCTAAAATATAACCTTGCTCAGCTTCTTCGGGGGTTAAAGCGTCTTCGATATAAGATTCTTCAGGCATGTCGTAAGTACCCGACTCACAAAATGCACGGCATGTCCCACAGGCGCCATCACGGCAATCTAGAGGGATATTGATTTTTTGACGATAGGCTGCGTCGGATAGGGTTTCACCTTGAGCAACACTAATAAAACGAGTAACGCCATCTTCAAATTGAAGTGCAACATTATGGTTTGACATGGCTGAATATCCTTTTGAAAATCTGGTATAACGTGTCCTTTCAGCCAAATATCCTTCTGGCTGAAAGTAAAAACTTGCTTAGTGAAATAAGCTTTTAGAGGTGATAAATATCAATAACTTGGTTGATATAATCGTTTTTCAGAACAACATATTTGCTGAGGATTTTTGGCTGCTCACCTGAAAAATCAATTTCATAACGTGACATGCCAAAGTAGCTATAGTTGGTTTTGTAGCGGAAACTTAAGGTGTTCCAGTTAAAACGCACCGTTACTTTGTCACCATCACGTTCAATAATCTCGACGTTATTAATGTTGTGGCTGGTTCGGGTATCTGGCATCGTGGCAGATGAACGCTCAGTTTTAATGCGGAAGACACGGTCTTCTAAACCTTGGCGGTCTGGATAATAAATCAAAGAAATCTCAGACTGCGGATCTTCTGTCAGGCGGTCATCGTCATCCCAAGCCGGCATCCAAAATGATGCAGATGGGGCATAGCACGCTAGCCACTCATCCCACTGTTCATCATCTAAAAAACGCGCTTCGCGGTAGAGGAACTGAGATACAGCTTCAATGCTTACGCTGTCTAAATGTGCAGTTGCATTCATGCGACATCTCCTTGTTCATTTGCGACTTGTTCTGCCAATTCTTTTTCTTCAGCGATGGCATGTTTCATGGTTTTTAACCAATATTGATGCTGAGCAAGGTAAAGACCTTCATCTTCGGTTTTGATGCCACTTAATAGTGGTTTTAATCCAATTTCATTGGCTGCATCATCCGGTCCATGAATCCAGTGTTTTGAACCACGGCACATGTCGTTCCATTCCAGTTCAATCCCTGCATAACCTGCTTGGCAGGCACGGAATTCTTCTAAATCGTCAGGTGTTGCCATGCCTGAAGCATTAAAGAAGTCTTCATATTGACGAATACGACGTGTACGTGCTTCTGGCTCTTCACCGACAGGGGCGATACAGTAAATGGTGACTTCAGTTTTATTGACAGAAATCGGGCGTAAAACGCGAATTTGTGAACCGAATTGATCCATCAAATAGACGTTTGGATAAAGACATAGGTTACGTGAACGCTCGATCATCCATTTCGACATCGGTGCGCCGAATTTTTCGGTATATTCATCGGCTTTGCTAAAGTTTGGACGGTCTTCTGGGTTTGCCCATTGGGTCCATAACAACATGTGACCACTGTCAAAACCATAAGAACCACCACCTTGCTTGCCCCAAGAACCCGCACTCATGGCACGAATATTATCTGCCGCTTGTGCTTCTTTACGGTGCTGAGTGGTCGCTGCATAGTTCCAATGCACGGCTGATACGTGATAGCCATCTGCGCCATTTTCAGCTGTCAGTTTCCAGTTACCTTCATAGGTATAGGTAGATGAACCACGTAAAACTTCCAAACCGTTTTCCGACTGACCTTCGATCATGTCGATAATTTTGGTGGTTTCACCTAAGAATTCTTCAAGGCTTGGCACATCAGGATTTAAGCTACCAAATAAAAAGCCTTTATAACTTTCAAAGCGCGCGACTTTTTTCAAGTCATGTGAACCATCTTGGTTAAAGCAATCTGAATAACCAGCTTCAGCAGGGTCTTTAACTTTGAGCAATTTACCTGAGTTATTAAAAGTCCAACCATGGAATGGACAGGTGTAGGTTGCTTTGTTGCCTTTTTTATAACGACATAACTGTGCGCCACGGTGTGAGCAGGCATTGATCATGGCATTCAGTTCACCATTACGGTTACGTGCAATGATGATCGGCTGGCGACCGATATGAGTCGTGTAATAATCATTGTTATTTGGAATTTGGCTTTCATGTGCTAAATACACCCAGTTACCTTCAAAAATGTATTTCATTTCAAGATCAAATAACGCTTGATCAGTAAATACTGAGCGGTGCAGTTTAAATTCACCAGTGTCAAAATTATCGACAAGAAGTTCATCAATACGATCTAGATGGCTGGTGTTAATTACAGGAATACGTGGCATGTCCATTCTCCGACTGTCCAATGAGGGGATAGTCACCGAGTTGTCAAACTTGGATGAGACAGCTCGGCTTCCTTAGATTGAGTAATTAAGCGCTAGCGCGTCGACGATCTACTTCAGTATTTGGTGCAGCAGCTTGTTCTTTAACTAACTCAACATTAAAGCTAATGTGCTTAAACGGTTGGTTTAGACCACGACGTGCAATTTCAGCTTCGTCTGTGATATCAACAGCAGTTGCCACCAGACCATCACGAGTTGCAAAGGCAAAGTCGTCCCAAAGGTATTTATCACCTTCGATGTTGAATTGAGTAGTTAGCTTGCGGTAACCCGGTGCAGAGATAAAATAATGAACATGTGATGGACGGTTACCATGACGGCCTAATTTGTCTAAAACAAATTGAGTTGTACCTTCTGGAGGGCAGCCATAACCAACGGGCATCGTAGTTTGTGCAACATATTTACCGTCTTGGTCAGAAAGAATCGTACGGCGAAGGTTAAAGTCAGATTGTGACTTATCAAAGAAAGAATAGTTACCCAGGCTGTTGGCATGCCAAATTTCAACTTTAGCGCCTTCAATGATGTTGCCTTCGGTATCTGTTACTGTACCCTCAATAAACAGAGTTGGAATTTTATCGGTTTCCGTACCATCATCCATACGAGCAAAGCCAACTGATTCAGGTGCGCCAGCTACATATAAAGGACCTTCAATGGTACGTGGTGTACCACCTGTAATACCTGCTTTCGCATCAGCTTCATCGGCACGTAAATCAAGGTAGTGCTCTAAACCTAAACCAGCGGCTAAAAGACCTAATTCGTTTGCTTGACCCGCGTCTGTAAAATATTCTAGACCTTTCCATAGTTCAGTTTGAGTAATATCCAGATCTTCAATCGCTTGGAATAAATCACCCAATAAACGTACCACAACTTGCTGTACACGTTGGTCAACAGGCCCTGTCGCTGTATCTACGTTCATTTGTTTAACCAGAACATCAATCTCTTGACGGTTCATACTATATCTCCTTAAGTATGCATTTAAGTATGGGTGGCTATCACTCGATAAAAGAGGTCTTTGGCTGCCACGTTCCTTGTTTGGTTGTCTAACAATACTTTTTAAGTTGTTTCGTGTAGCGGCTGAAGTTTCTTTCAGGTAATGGGCTGCACGATGTTTTTGATCTGTTGGATGGGATTAAAGTTGCTTAATCCTGTCTATGTGATATACCTTAAAAGAATAAAATCTTCACGTCGAAGATCAAATTTGCATTTTATTATACTTAATAGGTATCGATAGCCATGGAACTAAGACACTTAAGATACTTTGTCGCAGTGGTTGAAGAGCAGAGTTTTACCAAAGCGGCAGAAAAACTATATATAGCTCAACCACCTTTGAGTCGGCAGATTCAAAATTTGGAACATGAGCTTGGAATTCAGTTATTTGAACGCGGTAGCCGTCCGCTTAAGACTACAGAAGCGGGCCAATTTTTTTATCATCATGCTTTAAAACTTTTGTCTAATGCAGAAGAAATAAAATCGATGACGAAACGAATCGGTTTGACAGAACGGACCGTGACGATTGGTTTTGTGAGCTCTTTATTGTTTGGTTTACTTTCGAATATTTTGTATTTATTTAAACAACAACACCCACATTTAAAAATAGAAATGGAGGAAATGGCCACCACAGAACAAATCAAAGCATTGAAAGAAGGTCGTATAGATGTCGGCTTTGGTCGATTGCGTATTTCAGACCCCGCGATCAAACGGGTTTTACTGCGCGAAGAACGCTTAGTAGTAGCCTTACATGCTAGTCATCCTTTGGCACAAAAAAAGGAAGGGGTATATCTTGCAGATCTGATCGATCAGCAATTGATTTTTTACCCAAATCACAATAAACCGAATTTTTCGACCCAAGTGCGTGGCATATTTTCAGAGTATGGTTTGGAACCTAAAAAAGTACGTGAAGTTCGTGAATTACAACTGGCATTGGGCTTTGTTGCAGCGAACGAAGGGGTTTGTATCACCCCAATGAGTGCCCAAAGTGTGCAATTAACACATTTAACCTTTGTTCCTATCTTAGATGAAGCCGCGATTAGCCCTGTATTTATGGCTGTGCGTCATATGGATGAAAGCGAAGATATTCGTGGTTTATTTGATAGTGTTTATCAAGTATATGATTTAGAAGCGATTCCTTATGATCGTGCTGTGTTTTGAGTATGCTGTCGCTAGACGTTCAGATGAACTGCACATATGAAATGATCTATTTAAATAAAGCGGAATCAAGGGATTAATTTGTATTCAACTTTTTAGGTATACAAACATGCCTAATCGGTTTTGGACATTAAGCACCAACTTATTCATTGTGAAAAGCGAATTTTACAAGCTTCACAATTAGGAGGTGGGCTATGCAAAACCAGAAAATTAATATTAATACCTTGGTTGATGAAGCCAAATTTACGCCATTTCATTGGGGTGTATTGATTTGGTGTCTTTTGATTATTATTTTTGACGGTTATGACTTGGTGATCTATGGCGTTGCCTTACCGCTGTTGATGCAAGAGTGGTCATTATCTGCGGTACAAGCCGGCTTATTGGCAAGTACGGCTTTATTTGGCATGATGTTTGGTGCCATGTGTTTTGGCACACTGTCCGATAAAATTGGTCGTAAAAAAACCATTATGATCTGTGTCGGTATTTTTAGTGGTTTTACCTTCTGCGGCGCTTTTGCAAGTACCCCAGTTGAATTTGGTATTTTACGCTTTCTTGCGGGTCTAGGCATCGGTGGCGTTATGCCGAACGTTGTCGCATTAATGACGGAATACGCGCCAAAACGTATACGCAGCACCTTGGTTGCACTAATGTTTAGTGGTTATGCCATTGGTGGTATGGCTTCAGCATTATTGGGAGCTTGGTTAGTGCCAGTATATGGCTGGAAAATCATGTTTTATATTGCGATTATTCCATGTCTTGCACTGCCTTTAATCTGGAAATTCCTCCCTGAGTCATTGATGTATTTAACCTCAAAGCATCAAACAGATACGACTCGAACGATTGTCTCTAAAATTGCCCCTGAACAAGTCCTCACAACATATACTCAATTTGTACTCAATGAAGTTTCTGAAGAAGATAACGCTCCGTTAAAAGCATTATTTCAACAAGGCCGTAGTTTCAGTACGTTTATGTTCTGGATTGCATTTTTCATGTGCTTACTGATGGTTTATGCACTTGGAAGTTGGTTACCAAAATTGATGATTCAAGCCGGCTATTCGCTTGGTGCAAGTATGATTTTCCTCTTTGCACTGAATATTGGTGGAATGGTAGGTGCTATTGGTGGTGGTGCTTTGGCTGACCGATTCCATATCAAAAAAGTACTGAGCATCATGTTCATGTGTGGCGCATTGGCTTTAATCTTACTAGGCTTTAACAGTCCGCAAATGGTTTTGTATACCTTAATTGCTGTTGCAGGTGCAGCTACCATCGGTTCACAAATCTTACTTTATACCTTTGTCGCACAATACTACCCAACCACGGTACGTTCTACAGGTATGGGCTGGGCATCGGGCATTGGGCGAATTGGTGCAATCGTTGGACCGGTACTTACTGGTGCGCTGTTAACCATGAATTTGCCGCATCAAATGAACTTCTTGGTGATTGCCATTCCCGGTGCCATTGCTTCTTTAGCAATTTTTATGGTGAATTTACAAGCGTCAGTAGAGGCATCAACTCAAGGTCAATCACGAAAGATCAATACACAAGCCATTAAAAATCCAGCGAATTAAGCCGGTATTTAAAGATTTAACATTACCCCAAAATTTTAGTTTCCAGGCCCTGATGCACAGCATGAGGACTAGTGGGAAATTGTGACAAAAAAATAAGGAAAGGGCATCGCCCAAATCGAGGTCAGGATGAAAACTCAAAAGCTAAATTTAGTCAAAAAAACCTTTAAAATGAAACCGATGATACTGGCTTGTGCAGCCGTGTTCCCCATGTGGACACACGCGGCTGTCAGCGAAGCTGAAGTTGAACAGTTGCGTGATGAAGTCAAAGCATTAAAAGCCATGATGCAGCAATATGTTCAACAGCAAAACACTTTGTCGAGTGAAATCAAAGACGTAAAACAACGACCTGTAGTTGCTGCACAGACTCAAACACCGAGCCTGAGTTTAAATACCAAATCGGGCGCTGAGTTTAGCTTGTATGGCAATGTGCGTGCAGATGCATCTTATCAGGCAGAAGGCGGCAGCTTATCTCGCCTGTATAACCAAATGAATAGTGTTCCGCTAGAAGGGAATGCTGAAAGTTCAGATCGTTTAAAAGCAACACTTGCTGCCACACGTTTAGGCCTAGACTTTAAAACGCCGACTCAAGTGGGCGATGTAGGCGGTAAAATTGAAGTCGACTTTTTGGGTGCAAATGATGGACTGCGGATTCGTCATGCCTATTTGACCTATGGTGATTGGCTGGTGGGGCAAACATGGTCTAACTTTGCTGTACCTGATTATATGCCTGAAACCATTGATGCATTGGGCTATGTCGGTGGTGCTGTTAAACGTACACCGCAAGTTCGCTATAGTCACAAATTTAGTCCAGAGACAAATCTAGTACTCGCTGCAGAAGATTCTAAGGATGACAGCTCAAATATGCGTTTGCCTGCATTAACAGCGCGGTTAAACCATAAAATGACAGATACACTCATGTTGAGCGCACGTGCGATGGGTGCTGAAAAGAAAACGGATACGGATACAGAAACTGCATGGGGGCTTGGTCTAGGCGCAAAACTAGATTTGACGGATAAAACAGTGCTCAAAGCGGATTATTACCATGTCAAAGGCGACAGTAGTTTTGTGTCATGGACGAACCAAGGTTTTGTGACCAATGCGGATAAAGACATCATCGCCACCAATGAATTTGATTCGATTACTGTAGGTTTAACTCAACAAATTTCAGCACAATGGCGCGGAACATTGGGCTATGGTTATATGAAAGCAGATAATAATGCTGATTATGTCAACTCATTAGTCGATAAAACCAAGGCCAATAAAAACTTGTGGCAAGCATGGGCAAATGTATTTTACAGCCCTGTTAAGCCGATTAGTTTAGGTCTGGAATATGTCTACGGTGAACGTGAAGCTTTTGGCGCCGCACCAAATGGCAGTACTAAGGGGGAAGATAACCGAATCAATGCAGTCGCGATGTACAACTTCTAATGCTATTACAGAGAATAGTTTAATTTAAATTGCCTTAGAAATTTCAATATCAATTTAACGAGAGCGTGATTGAAATTATATTCAGGTTTTAACATCTGACTTTCCGACAATCTTTCAATGCGTGCTCTCAATTCATACTAGCCCTTGATCTTCACTGATTGAGGGCTTTTATCTTATTTAGAAACTTATATTTTTTGACTAAAAAATATAATTATCTGTTTTATTTCATTTAACAAATCATTTGAATATAAAAATACGAAGAAGGATATTGATAAAAATCATGAATTTTGAAATATTTTGATACATACATGACGATAAAACACACTACAATCCTTGCCGTAAATTTCGTTTCACTTAGAAGACGCAATCATGGATGTCCCTCAATTTTCCAAATATAACAACACGTCACTTAAGCTTTTAAGCCTGATGATGCTTACTGCAATGGCACAGTATAGTGTTGCAGATAGCAATGTATTACCTGAAATCACCATCAACGTTGAACAAAGTTCAATGGATGAAAAAATAAAAAAAGCACTGACCAAAGTAAATGGTGCAACCAATGCAATCGTTGTAGCAAACATTCAAGATATACCCAAGCGAACAAATGCTGATTTATTTAAAAATCAACCGGGGATTTACGCAGCATCTTCAGGAAATGAAGGGGTAAAACTGTCGATACGTGGCTCGGGGATCAATCGTGCACCGGGGGCGCATGCTTCAGGGTTGTATGTGACCTTAGATGATTTGCCATTTACAGGGCCAGGAGGAACACCTTATGAACTGCTTGAGCCGCTGTGGGTAGACCATATAGAGGTTTTACGAGGGGCTAATGGTTTAACACGTGGCGCATTAAGCTTGGGTGGTCTAATTAACTATGCAAGCCCGACAGGAAAAAATGCAGCAAAACTGTCAGTGCATCATGAAATGGGCAGCCACGGTTATCAAAAAAGTGAAATCAATTCAGGACAACAAATTGGCGACTTAGACTATTATCTTTCCTTAACGCAAAGTGATGATGACGGTTTTCAAGATCATGCTTCAAGCCAGAGTAAAGGTATATCGGCCAATGTGGGATATCAAATAAATCCAAACCTAGATACACGTTTTTATCTGCGTTACCGAGAAACTAAACACCAAACACCGGGACGTCTAACCCAGCAACAGATTGAACAAGATCCAAAACAAGCAATCCCCCTAAATATCTCACTAAATAACAATCGCCCGCAGCCGGGAAGTCTTTGGTTGGCGAATAAAACCAATATGACTTTGGACTCCGGTGATCGCTTACAGTTGGGTCTGGCCTATCATCATTATCCGATGGATTTGCAAGAAGGGTTATATAGTACTGATGTAGACTATGACGATATCAGTACCTTATTTAACTACCAATTTGACCGAACCTTGTGGGGGCATGAAAGTCAGAACACCTTAGGTTTTCGTAGTACCACACATTTGCCAGATGGTCAGGTCGTTGAACGCTTGCGTGTTGCGCAAGGCGCCTATGCTTCGGGTACAGAAACGCGGCATTACACCTACCAAGGTGGTGACTATGTTTTACATTATGCCAACGCCTTGGCACTACACCCACAGTTTTGGCTCGATAGTCGAGTTGCATTGGCGTACACCCATCGTGAAAGTGAAGTGACATGGCCTGTGCAAAGTCATAAAGAAAATATTCGTGAATGGAATGTCCTGCCATCGCTAGGTTTTCGATATCAAATCCAACCAGAAACACAGCTCTTTGCCAATGTCAGTCGAAGCTTAGAAGCACCACATCCATGGGCTTTAATTTGGGGGGCGGATCAATACTTCCCAGATGGTAGTGGCGCAGCAACGGGACGCCAAAGCGCTCCGATTCATTTGAATAGTCAGACTGCGAATACATTTGAACTGGGTGGGCGTGGTCAACATGCACTAGGTGAGTGGAATATTGCATATTACTATTCACAGGTTAAAAATGAACTGTTGGCTGTTGAAATCCAAACAGAGCCTAAAAAGATTATTGCCGAATCGAATGCTTCAGACACCATTCATCAAGGGATTGAAGTCGGTTTAAACAGTTCACTTTGGCAAAATGATGAATATGGACAAGTTCAACTGAAACAAGCCTATACCTTGAATGATTTTCACTATAAAAATGATGCGGTATTTGGAAAAAATGAGCTTGCAGGTATACCAAAACACATCTATCAGGCTGAACTGAAATACGAACATCCTTTAGGCTTTTATGCTGCGGTGAATACACTTTATGCCGCAAAGGTCACAACCGACTATGCCAATAGTTTCTACGCAAAAGATTGGCAAATTTGGGGAGCATCGTTCGGCTATATTCAACCGCAAAAACAGTATATGGCTTGGTTGGATTTCAGAAATATAGCCAATAAAAAATATGCATCTACCGTGACACCGGGCTATAACGATGCCGGCAAAGATCCTGCTCGTTTAACACCGGGTGAAGGTCGGGCGGTATATGCAGGACTGACGTATCATTTTAATTAAGCATCTTGTATTCCAATACAGTGATCCCTTGAAAAGCCTTATTCTGCGGATTTGAATAAAAAAAGGGAGCCAATCAGCTCCCTTTTTTAAACCTTTGATTAGTTTGTTAAGCAGTTCGAGGCATATCTTGAATACGTCGCCATGGCTGAGCTTCTTCAATTTCATATGCCAGTTCGATCAAGGTTTTTTCATCACCGACATCGGCTGATATTTGCATACTGATCGGTAGTCCGTCGTTTTGCGTTTCTCCCATAGGAATCGACATACCCGGCGCACCCACTACATTTTGAATAGGCGTAAATGTCACATAGTTCTGAATACGTTCAAATAATTGGTCAAACGGTAATTGAGGTGATAAATAGCCAATTTTAGGTGTGGTATGTGCAAGTACAGGCGATAGCAAAACGTCATAATGCTTAAAGATTTCACGATATTGTTGCTGCATTTTCTTTAATCGATACAGAAATAGCGGGGTTTTATAAAAGTTCTTTTTATATAACATCGATAAACCAACGGTTAAGTGATCTAACTCTTTTGGATTAAAGTCAGCGCCAAAAATTTTCTTACCAAAGGTACTCAGTAAAAAGGACAACATCCCCCAATATTCACTAAAATCTTCAACAAAGCTTAAGGAAAAAGGTAACTGAAGTTCTTCAACATGATGGCCTAATTTTTCTAAGAGTGCTGCGCTATGCATTAAGGTTGCAGTTGTTTCGCTATCTATTTGCCCTGTAATCGATTGCGGGACTAAACCGATGCGTAGTCGACGTTTAGAAGGCCCATGAATCATGCCTATGCGTGGCAACTTTTTATTGTAATAACTTGACTCCATTCCTGCATAGAAATGAGCAGTATCTCGTATGCTACGGGTTAGGACACCTTCACTGATGATATTAATCGGAAGAGAAGCTGCTGCTTCACTGTCATAAGTACGGCCACGGCTAGGCTTTAATCCAATCAAACCGCAGCATGCAGCAGGGATACGAATCGAACCACCGCCATCATTGGCATGGGCAATCGGAACTACACCGGCTGCAACGAGAGCTGCGGAACCCCCAGAAGACGCGCCGCAGGAATAACTTAAATGCCACGGGTTATAGGTGGCTGATCCATCTTTATATTCGGTGCTGGCATTTAGACCAAATTCAGGGAGCTTGGATTTTCCTAATACGACAAAACCTTGATCTAAGATTTGTTGGCTAATTTGAGGATTACGATCGGCTGGTTTTGAACCTATGGCCTTTGAACCATGGCGTGAGGGCAAGCCTTGATAATCTAGATTATCTTTAAAGAAAAAAGGGACGCCCGCAAAAAGACCATGTTCAACATATTGATTTTGCTCTAAAGCACGTTGAAAACAGTCCAGTTCAATGGCATTTAGATGCGGGTTCACTTGTTCCGCACGTGCAATGGCCGCTTGAGTTATTTCTTGCACGGAGGCTTCTTTAGATTTGATGAGCTGTGCAATCCCCACAGCATCCAGATCTGTGAGTACATCCGAACTAAAGGCATGTATGCGTTGACTGTGTTTTTGATCTTCCATGAACGAACCTATTTGTTTTTTGAATTTTGGTAAATGTTGAATGAATTCGTTGTTATCTCAACAACAAATATATGTATTTGAACAATATCTGTTTGAGCATAATAATGACAATAAAAATTGTCAAATATTCATCTGATCTGAGGAAAGTGCAGAGATTGTACTAAGGAGGGCATCTAAAGCCTGTTGAATCTCATCCTTCCATGCAAAGGAACAATTTAAACGGATATATTGAGTTTTGGCTTCTGATACGTTAAATAAACGGCCTGGAGCAACACCGATCTGCTGTTGAATTAAGGCTTCATAGACTGCCATACTTTCAACATTCTCCGGTAATTTTAACCAAAGAAAATAACCACTTGGATGATATTGTAATTTACATCCAGTCGGTAGACGGTTTTCTAAATAACGGTAAAACTGTAATTTGTGTTGCTGTAGACTTTTTCTTAAGACCCTTAAATGTTTTTCATAATGATAATTTGAAATAAATTCCACCAAGGCATTTTGCAATAAGGTATTGACGGAAATCGTGCTCATAAGCTGTAAGTGTTGAATCGCTTGTGAGTATTTACCTGCATGCACCCAACCGACTCGAAATGCAGCGCCTAGCGTTTTAGAAAAAGATGAGCAGTGTAAGACCATATTATTTTGGTCAAAGTATTTCATTGATACGGGTTTCTTAGACGCATAATGCATTTCTTCATACACATCGTCCTCAATTAAATGCACATGATATTGGTGTAAGAGCACGGCAATTTTTTGCTTGATTTCATCGCTGACTGTAAAGCCCACAGGATTATGCGAATTCAGCATCAACCAACAGATCTTGACGGGATAAGTTTTTAGAATATGTTCAAACGCGGTTAAATCAAAACCGTCTTGTGGATGTTCAGGTAAGGTCACCACTTTAAGGCCTAAGCGCTCTGCAGCTTGCAATGCGCCATAGAAAATATTTTGCTGTAACACAATATAATCACCCGGTGAGGCAATGGCCTGTAAGGAAAGATTCAGTGCATCCATACAGCCTGAGGTAATCACAATATCCTCTGGATCTGTGGCAATGCCTTGCATGCAATAACGCTGTGCAACCAACTTACGTAGAGCTAAATTACCGGGTGGAAGATTATCAATGGCATCGTAACTTTTGGGATTTCGGGAAATTTGCCCCATGATTTGGGTTAGCTTTTTAGAAAAAACAATGTCTTGAGCTGGAAAGGCTGAACCCAATGGAACGATTTTTTCATCTTGTATCGATTTTAAATACTTAAATACCAGAGAGTTAATTTCAATGGGGGTGTTTAAAGACACGATTTGAGTTTGTTCAGCCTCTATTTCGACTAAGCCTTGAGCTACATAGTAGCCTGATTTTTCACGTGCATAGATTAAGCCACGCGATTCCAACTCCTGATAAGCATTCATGACCGTGATTAAACTAAAGCCGGACAACTGTACTTGTTCACGTAAAGAAGGGAGTTTTTCGTGCGCTTTTAAAGTGCCATTTTCAATCAGTTGACGTAGGTGCTGAGCGAGCTGTTCCGATTTATACATAGTCATCAACAAGTCAAGATTCTGTTATAAATATATCAGTAAAAGAAACTTTACATTATATTTTTATAACAGATGAGTCTGTACTGTTATATGTTTTTTCAAATTCACTGTATCTAGTTTTAAGCTTGATTTTTTTATAAGGTGCATTGACCACAACACTTGTGGCGTCAAATGGTATGGAAGTTAGGGAGTTGAGTATGTTTAAAGCCAGTGAATTAGAACTGTTGCAACATTTACTGGTGGATGTTCCATTGACAGATTCAACGCTGCATCTGCTGCAACAACAGCATACTAATTTAGAAGCGGTGCTGTTACGCAGTCGAATTTTGCGCCAAGTACAGCAAGTGGGCTATGTCAGTATTTGTCAGGAGCATATGCACGCCAAGGCTGAAAATGCTGCTTTTTTATTTGCACCATTTATCCTAGCGAATTTGAATCAGAAGGTGCTCTACGCTACACCGCAAAGCCCTGAAAATGTTGCGATATTAAATCGTTATTATCATGCTGAGGCTAAACTTAGCGCATTTAAAGTTGATGATGTTTTATCGGGACTCAATGTCTACATTGAGCTACATAATGAACAACTATCGCCAGCAGAATACTTCTATTTTAGTTTGATCAATAGCTTATGTAATCCGAAAGTTTCCAAAATCATTTGTATTACACATCTACATATAGACTTACAAAAATTAAAACAGCTCGCTGAATTTTTAGATGTTGAAATTTATGTCTTGGCGGATAAAGCTGAACCGATTGACTTCAATCTAAGTAAAATCAATATGTTAAAACTACTATTTAAAGATAAAGATCAGCAATATATCGATTTATGCCAAAAATTTTCGTTTATTAATGCGCAAATTTTACAACGATTAGGTTTATATGAGTTTGACCGTGCGCAAGTCTTGGTAGAAGACATGTTTTATTCAGAGCATATCTTTGAAAAAATGTCGGTATACGGTGAATATATTCAAACGCATCTACAGCACCAAGTTTAAAAAAACAGAGTCCTGCATAAGCGATTCAGAGGGGAAAGTAATTTTTATAGCTGTAATTTGATCACTTTAAAAATGCAAAAAAGCTTGTAAATCTAGACTTACAAGCTTTTTTTAAATTCAAATTTAAACCAATTTATTTGGCCTAATGATCCGATTAATACTTTATGAACTGATCATGAGCAAACATGAAATGTAAGATATACATGCAATAGCGAGTTGCCATAAGTGAATAGATTATCGTTTAAGGTAGATAGGAATTATCTGCACCAACGACAAACGCTACACCAATACAGAATAAAAGCACATAGATCGAGAACCAAATAATGGCACGTTTAAAGGCCTTATCTGAAATTTCACTGTCTGCATATTTTTGCGGTTTTTTAGGCTCTTGATTGCTCATAAGATGTACTCTAAATCCCTAGTGGTTATAGGTGATTATTGGGGTATATCGCCTGAAAGCATAGATACAACATTCATCTAAATTTCTATAACAGTTATAGTTTGGAAGGAAGCTTCATCTCTTAATCCATTAATAAACTATGATATTGGTCAGTTCTTTTTCTCAAAAAGTCCCAAACCAATTTAATGCGTGGCTCATGTTGTAAATCGACTAGGGTTAGCATCCAAAAGGTATGTACAAAACGAACATCTTGCGCTAAGACCTGTTCTAATTCGGGTTTTTCCTCAGCCAAAAATTTGGGCAATATTGCCAATCCTGCACCCGCACTCACGGCAATTTGTTGTGCCAAAATACTACTACTTCTAAAGTTAGCATTGAGCTGAATAGGTAAGCGCTCTAAACAATACAGTTCGGGGCTATAGACTAGATCATCTATATAGTTCACAAAAGTGTGTGATTTTAAATCTTCTAATGTATGAATGGGTTGTGTGTTTTTTAGGTATTCCTTACTGCCATAAATTTTTAAACAATAGTCTGCCAATCGAGTAATGATATAGGGGCCTGATTTTGGTCGATCGATGGAAATAACAATATCTGCTTCACGATGTGAAAGCTTGATCATTTTCGGCACAGGAATAAGGTCGATAGTCAGCAAGGGGTATTTTTTGGACAATTCTGCCAAGAGCTGTGTCAAAAATGCTGTTCCAAACCCTTCGGGTGTGCCAATTCGCACACGACCTTGCATAGGTTGGTTAGGTTTTTCGATTTGTAAAAAAGCCTGTTCCATTTGTTCAACGCGAGGAACCAGTGCCAAACCTTCTAAAGTGAGCTCATAACCTGTGGCTTCACGTTTAAATAATGGTGTGCCTAAAGCCAGTTCTAGCGCATGTATACGTCGAGAAACCGTACTGTGCTCAACACCGATAATACGGGCGGTATTGGTTAGGGTTTTCGCACGAGCCAAAACCAAAAAATACTGTAAATGATCCCAGTCTACTTTCATTGTTATTGTCATCCCTGTGCATATTTGCACATCAATCGTGCGTGAATCTCTATTGGTAGTCAAAATTTTCTTTGCTAGTTTGAAGTGAATTGGAAAATATAAATATAAGGCTTTTGGATATTTTCTAAGTCAGTACAAAACAATAAGTGCCTATGGAGAGGTCATGAACACAATGTCAAATATTCAGTCAGCGACGGCTAAATTATTAATTAACGGTAAATTTGTAGAGTCAAACACTACAGAGTGGCAAGACATTCTAAATCCTGCAACTCAAGAGGTTTTAGGTCGTGTACCAATGGCGACTATGGAAGAAGTGGATGCAGCGATTGCTTCAGCGCAAGAGGCGTTTAAAACTTGGCGCTTAACACCCGTTCAAGCACGTATGCGCATTATGCTGAAACTACAAGATCTGATCCGTAGCAATATGAAAGAAATTGCCCGTGTACTGACGGCTGAGCAAGGAAAGACGCTAGCAGATGCCGAGGGTGATATTCAACGTGGTTTAGAAGTCGTTGAGCATGCGTGTTCGGTTGGCACACTTCAAATGGGCGAATATATAGAAGGTGTTGCACGTGGTGTGGATACCTATACCTTGCAACAACCTTTGGGTGTATGTGCAGGAATTACGCCATTTAACTTTCCAGCGATGATTCCACTGTGGATGTTCCCAATGGCCATTGTCAGTGGAAATACCTTTGTTTTAAAGCCATCTGAACAAGATCCATTATCGACTATGATGCTTGTTGAACTTGCGATTGAAGCCGGTATTCCAGCAGGCGTATTGAACGTAGTGCATGGTGGTAAGGACGTCGTTGATCGTTTATGCACACATCAAGCTATTAAGGCCATTTCATTTGTAGGCTCTACAGCCGTTGGTACACATGTATATAACCTTGCAGGACAGCATGGAAAACGTGTGCAGTCGATGATGGGGGCTAAAAACCATGTGGTTGTGATGCCAGATGCCAATAAAGAACAAACTTTAAATGCTCTCGTTGGTGCAGCATTTGGTGCGGCTGGTCAGCGTTGTATGGCTTTGTCTGTTGCTGTCATGGTTGGTGAAAGTAAAGAATGGGTTAATGAACTGGTTGAAAAAGCCAAAACGCTGAAGGTCAATGCAGGGCATGAACCGAATACCGATATTGGCCCAGTCATTTCACCTCGCGCAAAAGCACGTGTACTGGATTTAATTCAAAGCGGTGTAGAGCAAGGTGCGGAGTTGCTGCTGGATGGTCGTGATGTTGAGGTCATCGGCTATGAGCAAGGAAACTTTGTCGGAGCAACGATTTTTAATCAAGTTTCAACCGATATGCGCATCTATACCGAAGAGATCTTTGGGCCCGTATTAGCCATTATTCATGTCGATACTCTAGAGCAGGCGATTGAATTAATTAATGCTAATCCATTCGGCAACGGTGTTGGACTATTTACACAAAGCGGTGCAGTGGCTCGTACATTCCAAAGCGATATCGATATTGGTCAAGTGGGTATCAATATTCCAATTCCTGTACCTGTACCTTTCTTTAGCTTTACAGGATCGCGTGGTTCAAAACTGGGTGACTTAGGTCCATATGGTAAGCAAGCGGTTCAGTTCTATACACAAACCAAAACGATCACCAGTCGTTGGTTCGAAGATACACAAGAAAAAGGTGAAGTGAATACCACCATTAACCTACGTTAAGTTAGGAGTTCAAGGATGAATATTGCCTTTATCGGTTTAGGAAACATGGGCGGGAAAATGGCCCAAAACCTACTCAAAGCAGGTTTTACGGTTTACGGTTTCGACTTAAGCGAAATTGCGATTCAGTATTTTTCTGAAGCAGGTGGCATCGTTTGCCAAAGTCCACAAGATGCTGCGAAACAAGCAGATGTTGTAATTAGCATGTTGCCCGCTGCCAAGCATGTCAAAGAGGTGTACTTGGGAGAAAATGGTGTATTGGCGGTAATGAAAGCAGGAAGCTTATGTATCGATAGCAGTACCATTGATCCGCAAACCATTAAGGACATAGCCGAGGCAGGTGCTGCACATCAGATAAAAATCTGTGATGCACCTGTTTCAGGCGGAACTATTGGTGCTCAGGCAGGTACATTAACCTTTATGGTCGGTTCAGATGATCAAACCTTTGAAAGAACCAAAGCGGTATTGGGCCACATGGGTAAAAACATTGTGCATTGTGGTGATGTGGGTGCAGGTCAAATTGCGAAAATTTGCAATAACTTGATTCTTGGTATTTCCATGGCAGCCGTTGCTGAAGGTATGGCGCTCGGTGCGCGTCTGGGGATTGATCCTCAAGCCTTAGCAGGTGTGGTGAATAGTTCGAGCGGACGTTGCTGGAGTTCGGATGTATGTAATCCATGGCCGGGTATCTCAGCAAATGCACCTGCAGGACGTGGCTATACCGATGGTTTTGCAACGCAGTTGATGTTGAAAGATTTAGGATTGGCTGTAGAAGCCGCAGGACAAGTCAAACAGCCGATTATTTTAGGTGGACTGGTTCAGCAGATGTATCAACAGCTGTGTTTACAAGGTAATGCACACTTAGATTTTTCAAGCATTGTGCAGCAATACTTACCTAAGGACGCTGAATCGCTTTGAACACCAATCTAGCCTAGGGATGGCTAAAAATACTAACACTCGTGTCGGAATAACAATAAATTGAGACTGAGGTAGAGAAGATGTCGAATTATCAAGATGTTGCAAAGGCATTTGACTTAAATCATGCTGCCAAAGAAATGTTATCAGGCTCTTTAGAGCAATTAAATGCATGTTATGAATGCTGCGACCGTCATGCGATTGATCAAGATAAGGTTGCACTTTATTGGCAAGGCAAAGATGGGCGGAAAGAACAATATACCTTTGCAGAGCTGCAACAGTGGTCAAGCCAATTTGCCAATTTTTTAAAGTCACAGGGTGTGCAAAAAGGTGATCGTGTATCGGGTTTATTACCCCGTACAGTTGAATTACTTGTGGTGATTTTAGGGGCTTGGCGAATAGGTGCTGTATATCAACCGCTATTTACCGCCTTTGGCCCCAAAGCCATTGAACATCGTTTACACCTTGCACAAAGCAAATTGGTGATTAGCGATGTTGGTAATCGCAGTAAATTAGATGAAGTTGCACATTGTCCTCAAATCGTTACTGTTGCAGATCCAGCGGGTCAAGGGATACAACAGGGAGATTTAAACTTTTGGGATGAAGTAAACGCACAGTCTACAGATTGTGAAATTGTCCTACAGAGCATCAATGATCCATTTCTTTTGATGTTTACTTCAGGTACTACAGGTCCTGCAAAGCCCTTAGAAGTCCCGCTTAAAGCTTTGATCGCTTTTGGTCAATATATGAAAAATGCGGTAGGGCTACGTGAAGATGATTCGTTTTGGAATATTGCCGATCCGGGTTGGGCTTATGGTTTGTATTACGGAATTACTGGGCCACTTTTACTTGGACATGCAACACTCTTTTACGAAGGTGGTTTTAGCATTGATAGTTTGTGTCAGATCGTAGATGACTACAAAGTGACGAACCTTGCAGGCGCACCGACAGCGTATCGAATGATGATGGCGGCTGATCCTGAACAAATGGCAAAACTCAAAGGGAAATTTAGAGTCGTGAGTAGTGCTGGAGAGCCGCTTAACCCTGAAGTGTTCCGTTGGTTTAAACAAGTCCTCGATGCACCGATCTTTGACCATTATGGTCAGACTGAAGTTGGTATGGTGGTGTGTAATCACCATGGTTTACAACATGATATTCGCGCAGGTGTCGCAGGTTATGCCAGTCCGGGATATCGCGTGGCGGTTGTTGATGAACAAGGGCAAGAGCTAGCTGCAGGAACGCCAGGAGTACTGGCTGTCGATATTAGTCAATCACCGATGATGTGGTTTGGTGGCTATAAAGAAAGTCGTAAGTCACCCTTTGTAAAGCATTATTACCTCACGGGTGATACCGCAGAATTACACGCAGATGGCAGTATGAGCTTCGTTGGTCGTAATGATGATGTGATTACAACATCAGGTTATCGGATCGGGCCATTCGATGTTGAAAGCGCTTTACTTGAGCATGATGCAGTGATTGAAGCTGCGGTCATTGGTGTGCCTGATCCGGATCGGACAGAAATTGTAAAAGCTTTTGTGATTTTAGCTGAGCATGTCACAGCGTCAGAAGAGTTAGCAGAGCAACTAGGGCAATTTGTGAAAAAGCGCTTATCTGCACATGCTTATCCACGATTGGTGGAGTTTGTTCAAGAACTGCCGAAAACTCCAAGTGGAAAAATTCAGCGTTTCTTATTAAGAAATCAAGAGATTGCTAAACAATCTACGCAGCATGCAAGTTAAATGACGTAACGATTAACCCTAAATGAATGCCGAACAATCAGGATCAAAATCAAGCTTTCATTCAGTTCTAGTCATTTTCAAACTGGATGAAAGCAATTGATTGATGTACAGGAAGATAAGATGCAATTTACCGAAGAACAATTATTAATTCAGGACATGGCACGCAGTTTCGCACAGGAACAAATTAAACCTCAAGCGGCTGAATGGGATAAAAACGGTACCTTTCCCAAAGCGGCTTTAGCGCAGATGGGGGAACTGGGTTTATTGGGTATGTTGGTATCAGATGAATGGGGTGGTTCAGATACAGGTAATCTTGCCTATGTTATGGCTTTAGAAGAGATTGCCGCGGCCGATGGGGCAACCTCAACCATTATGAGTGTACATAACTCGGTAGGCTGTGTTCCTATTGCTAAATTTGGCACAAAAGAACAAAAGCAGAAATATTTAGTGCCTTTAGCACAAGGCAAAATGATCGGTGCATTTGCATTAACTGAGCCACATACGGGTTCAGATGCTGCTGCCATTAAAACTCGTGCAGTAAAAGATGGCAATGAATGGGTGATTAATGGTGCTAAGCAGTTTATTACCTCGGGACATAATGCAGGGGTCATTATTGTTTTTGCTGTGACTGATCCGAGTGCAGGGAAAAAAGGCCTGAGTGCTTTTATTGTCCCAAGAGAAACACTCGGCTATGAAGTGATTCGTACTGAAGAAAAGCTTGGATTACATGCCTCAGATACTTGTCAAATTGCACTCACAGACGTGCGAGTGCATGAAAGCCTGATGTTAGGAAAAGAAGGTGAAGGTTTGAAAATCGCTTTATCAAATCTAGAAGGCGGTCGTATTGGTATAGCGGCGCAAGCGGTTGGTCTTGCACGAGCAGCATTAGAAGAAGCAACCCGATATGCCAAAGAGCGTATTACCTTTGGTAAACCAATTTTTGAACATCAGGCAGTTGCGTTCCGATTGGCAAGTATGGCGACAGAAATAGAAGCCGCACGCCAATTGGTCTATCACGCGGCACGTTTAAAAGAAGCAGGACAACCTTGTTTAAATGAAGCGTCTATGGCTAAGCTTTTTTCATCTGAAATGGCTGAACGTGTTTGCTCAGCAGCATTACAAGTCTTTGGAGGTTATGGCTACCTCAAAGATTTCCCGATAGAGCGTATATATCGTGATGCACGTATTTGCCAAATCTATGAGGGTACGAGTGATATTCAACGTTTAGTAATTGCCCGTAGCTTATAACGTTGTCTTTAAGACATTTAAAACGACAAGGCTTCAGACAAAGCCTACTTATAAATATTGAACATATATAGGGATATCACATGCAATTTGAAACGATTCTGCTCGAAAAGAACAATGGTGTTGGACTTATTACTTTAAATCGTCCTCAGGCTTTAAATGCGTTGAATAGCATATTAATTCAAGACCTTAATTTAGCCTTAGATGATTTAGATCGAGATCCAACCATCGGTTGTATGGTTATTACAGGTTCTGAAAAAGCCTTTGCCGCTGGTGCAGATATTAAAGAAATGGCTGAACTGAGTTTTCCGAATATTTATTTGGATGATTTTTTTCATCTGGCAGATCGAATTGCACAGCGCCGTAAACCTTTAATCGCAGCTGTCAGTGGTTATGCGTTAGGTGGAGGCTGTGAGTTAGCGCTCATGTGTGACTTTATTTACTGTGCCGATAATGCAAAATTCGGTTTACCAGAAGTGACTTTGGGAGTAATCCCAGGGATAGGTGGGACACAGCGCTTAACGATTGCTATTGGTAAGGCCAAAGCAATGGAAATGTGTCTGACTGCGAGACAAATGGGCGCAGTAGAAGCAGAGCAGAGTGGTTTAGTTGCTCAAGTCTTCCCTAAAGAGGAGTTGGTCGAAAAGACCTTAAAAGCTGCTGAAAAAATAGCCGAAAAATCTGTAGTCGCAACCATGATGATCAAAGAGTCAATTAACCGTGCATTTGAAGTCAGTTTGCAAGAAGGTTTACGTTTTGAACGTAGAACATTCCATTCGATTTTTGCCACTCAAGACCAAAAAGAAGGCATGCAAGCATTTGTTGAAAAGCGCCAAGCCAATTTTAAAAACAATTAAAAATAAAAAAGGATGATACGGATATGAGTACAAATAACTTAATGATTGAAGAACATGGACATTTAGGCCAAATCAGTTTAGATCGCGTGGCAAGTTTAAATGCCTTGTCTTTGGAAATGATTCAAGGGATTCAACAGCAATTAGGGCTATGGGCTGATCAAACTAATATTCATGCTGTACTTATTCGCTCAAATAGTCCCAAAGCATTTTGTGCAGGTGGAGATATTCGCTATCTCTATGATAGTTATATGAATGGTAAAGAAGATCATCAAGCTTATTTTCAAGCTGAGTATGAAATGCTGAATACCATTCGTGCGTATGAAAAACCCATTATTGTCATACTCGATGGCTATGTACTTGGCGGTGGATTTGGCTTAGCCCAAGCATGTCATGTGCTTGTCAGCAGCGAAAAATCTAGATTTGCCATGCCTGAAACTGCCATTGGATTTTTCCCAGATGTGGCTGCGACACACTTTTTATCACGTTTAGATGATATTGGTGTGTACATGGCAACTACGGGCGATCAAATCAGTGCCAGCGATGCGTTATACCTAGATTTGATTGACTACCATGTTCCGAGTGAGCAACTTGTTCAATTAGAAGAAGATTTAAGAAATTCTAAACAACTAAGCAAGGAAAATATTGAACAATTGATTGCGAAATATATTACTCGACCAGCGGAAAGTGAACTCAGTCAAAATGCAGATTTAATTCGTAAGCATTTTGGTTTTGAGAGCATTGATGCCATTGAAAATAGTCTTGAAAATGAACAGCATAATGATGCTCAAGCGTGGGCGTTAAAAATACGCAATACCTTGGAACAACGGTCTCCAATCGCAAAAAGGATCAGTTTACAGCTCCAACATTTAGGTCGAGGTCTTTCACTGAAGCAATGCATGCAAATTGAACGACATTTACAAGACGTTTGGTTTCAACATGGCGATATTGTCGAAGGTGTGCGCGCATTAATTGTGGATAAAGACAAGCAGCCAAAGTGGCAACAGTCTAGTCCGACTTTAGACAAAATATTGGAGGAAATATCTATTTAATCAGTGATTTAAATAAACTTTAACGGTTCAAACCATTGGTCAATATTCATACTTAATTTCTTATTCGATATGAACAAGTGACTCAGCGTAAATTAAACATATATAAGATCTGAAAAATATTGATTTTCAAGAAGAAAATCATCATACAAATCAAGCATCGTGAAAATGCAATTTACAAATATCTTGCAGAATAAGGAAGATAACAATGCAAAATGTACAGGGAAACACAGCTCCACCAGCTAAGTCCTCGCATCGTTTAGCGGGTATTTCCAGCATGGTGGGTACAACCATCGAATGGTATGACTTTTTTATCTATGGTGCTGCCGCAGCACTCATTTTCAATCGACTTTTTTTCCCAAATCTTGATCCGTTAACGGGCGTATTGGCAGCATTTGCTACCTATGCTGTAGGCTTTATTGGTCGTCCACTCGGTGGCATTGTTTTTGGTCATTTTGGCGATAAAATCGGTCGTAAATCAATGTTATTGGTCACATTAATGTTGATGGGTATTCCCACAGTGATGATTGGGTTGTTACCGACATTTGAAACCATTGGTTATTGGGCAACGGTCTGTTTAATTATTTTAAGATTTATACAGGGCATGGCCATGGGTGGAGAATGGGGCGGAGCAGTCCTCATGGCGGTAGAGCATGCGCCAGCGGGTAAAAAAGGCTTTTGGGGAAGTTTACCGCAAGCCAGTACCGGTGGTGGTTTATTGCTCGCTTCGGTAGCTTTAGGCTTAGTCTCAATGTTACCTGAAGAAGCGTTATTTAGCTGGGGTTGGCGTCTACCATTTTTAGCCAGCATTATTTTACTGGCTGTAGGTTGGTACATTCGTGTAAAAGTACCTGAATCACCAGACTTTGAAAAAGTTAAAGCTCAAACCAAATCAATTAAAGTTCCAGCAAAACAAGTTTTTAAAAATCATCCTAAGCAGTTGATTACGATTATTTTATCTCGAGCTGCTGAAAATGCTTGGTTCTATTTGGCATCGACATTTGCTTTAGCCTATACCACCACACAGCTAAATATTCCTAGGCAAGATATCTTGTTTGCAACGATTTGTGGTGCTGCAGTCATCATGGTTATTACGCCAATTTTTGGACATTTGTCTGATAAAGTTGGGCAAAAAAACATGTTTAGATTTGGTTTATGCGTACTGGCTTTATACAGCTATCCATTTTTTGCGATGTTAAATACTAAAGATCCAGTATTGGTTTGGACGGCCATTGTGATTGGTATTGGTGTGGTTTTTCCTTTGATGTATGCGCCGCAGTCACAGTTATTTTCGCGCCAATTTCCAGCAGAAATACGTTATAGCGGTATTTCAATCTCAGTTCAATTTGCAGGCGTGCTAGGTGGCGGTTTAGCACCATTAATCGCGACGAAATTGCTAAGTATTGGTGATGGAAGCCCAAATTTAATTATTGCCTATATTTCAGGCTTTGCAGTGATTGCGATTATTGCATCATCATTTTTAAAGCCGGATCAAATAGAGCAAAAGACAAAAGCATTTAGCAGTGAGGAAATGAAATCTTCCTAAATTAACAATCAGGAAAACAGAAGACTGATTTAAATATAGAAATACATGTGAACAGCCATAGCAACAATTGTTATGGCTTTTTCTTGTCTAAGGATTGTGTCAGGACAAATTTATTTTTAGCGTAGCTTAGGAACATAGCAATTTGAATACAGTTGATGTGCAAGAG
This sequence comes from Acinetobacter amyesii, assembly GCF_023499985.1. Taxonomy (NCBI): domain Bacteria; kingdom Pseudomonadati; phylum Pseudomonadota; class Gammaproteobacteria; order Moraxellales; family Moraxellaceae; genus Acinetobacter; species Acinetobacter amyesii. The sequence continues at coordinate 40,921 of NZ_JAMCOU010000022.1, forward strand.
CCGTGAATTATCATCTTTGTAAATAAAGTTGAAGCATTTCGTATAATGTATATTATGTTAAATAAGGTATTATGCAAACCTAAATACGATATTGACCTATTGTCTGGCTTACGTAATTCTCTGATTCTTTAATTGGCACAAAAGCTATTCTTATTTTCTCACATTAATCACTTGTTTAATGCTTTGATTCCAAAAAATTATCACATGACGTTTTTCTTAGGATTTACTAATGACCCTATTTTCCCAGAGTCATCTTGTTATCCGTCATATTAACGCCAAGCAATCCTCCCAGCATATTTGAAAAATTTGATAACATTTTAAAATATGCTTTGACACATATTTGGCATTTTGATCAATTCCTAAGAAACACAAAAAGCCCATGTATATAACCATGGTAAACCAATGATGCTTAGTCTAATTTTTACTGTAACATCGACTGAAAAGTAAATAAGAGTGATCTTTAGAATCACCAAAACGTCCAAGCAACTGCATGCTTTTTAAAGCAAATTAACGCAAGTCGATATCACAGCATGACTATGTAAAGTCGCAATCTGCTCGTAAGAAATTCCGTCTTGTGCTTGAAATTATAAAATTTTGGGCGCTGTGGAGAAGTTAAAGTCGCAACAGGTATTTTGTTTATAGATAATCACAATGCTGATCTTGCTATGCGGTGTAAGGATACTTTTGAACCGCTAAATTGAGCCATGAATCATCATAGTATCTCCTTGTACTAAGGCCCTAGTGATTACTCGGACCTGCCTCCCCACCTTTACATGCAACCGACATCCCCCTTCCCATTTCAGTCCTTTTTAATGAATTTTAATCGATAAATCAAAAACTTGCATTAGTTTTTAAACTCATATAGTGTTGTTGAAAAAGTTACATTTATTTTCTCTTTAAATTTACAAACGTGTATTGTGTTATGCATCTTCATGCTGATTTTTCAAAACCTATTATCATCACTCCGCAAGATTACCATTGGGTCAAATCTCCAGGCGGTCAAGTCAATCGTATGATGCTTGACCGAATTTGTGCAGAAAAAGCGCGCGCAACCAGTGTGGTTGAATTTTCGCCACAGACTTCATTCACTGAACATACGCCCCCCCTTGGTGAAGAGGTTTTGGTCTTAACTGGAACATTTACTGAAAATGAGGATCAACACTATCTTGCAGGATGGTATATGCGTAATCCACATCAATCTAGCCATCGGGTATCGAGTGAAATGGGTTGCCAAATTTTTGTCAAACTCATACAAATGACAGAACATGAAGTGACTCCAACACGCATTAATACTCATGACCCAAAGCATTGACGTATTCAGCAAGGCCGAGAAATCTGCTCCTTATTTAAATCAAATGTTGAACAGACTTTTTTGGAAAAATTAAAACCCAATCAATGCATGGCTGAAAGTGCTGAACATGGCATTGAAATTTTTATCCTTGCAAGGTGCGCTTAGCTCAGCACACCATGTATATCCTACGGGAACCTGGATGCGCTTCCCTTCAGATTATGTTATTGATCTACACGTCACCGAATCAGGTGCAACGCTGTATATCAAAGCGGATATTTGCAACATGCCAGAGACGTTTGGACCGCGATGAATTAAATATGTGAGGAGCTTATATCTGTTGCTTTAAGACATGATCTGCCTGAAAATTTTTATATGTTAAGCGTTCTGCTGTGTCATGGGGTAAAGGCTTCACTTCTTGCAGACTGTTGAGACAACGTTCGGTCAAATCAATATATTGCGCTGTACCATGACGTTTCCAAGCAATTTCTTGATCGGTTAAGGCTCTCACCACCCGTGCAGGACTGCCCAATACCAGCATATTATTAGGAATCTCTGCTTTTGCCTTAACTGTACTGTTGGCACCTATAATCACATTTTCCCCAATCACAGCTTCATCGAGAATCACACTATTCATGCCAATGAGGGCATTCTTGCGTACCACACAGCCATGCAAAATAGCACCATGCCCCACATGACCATACTCTTCCACCAAGGTCACACTGTTTGGAAAGCCATGAATGGTACAAGAATCTTGTACATTGGCATTTTTTTGAATATGAATACGGCCAAAATCGGCACGTAAGGCAGCAAAAGGTCCAATATAAACCCCTGCCTCAATAATCACATCGCCAATCAACACGGCGTTTGGGTGTACAAAAGCCTTAGGATCGACCACTGGAATCACGCCATCAATGGCATAGCACGGCATTGTTATATCCTTATTGTTAATTTTAAATTAGACGCTAATTTAATAGCTCAAATCTGGCTGTTTTAAACCACCAAAACGTTTATAAAACTGTGGGTGTGCAGGCGGCATACTGCCTTCAGCCGTACGTGCAACATTTAAGAAAAACTCATCGCCTGCCATAAATACCGCCTGATACAAATTGGTACTTAAATTACGTGCAATTAACGACAGCCAGTCCGTCGGTAACAACTCAAATGGTAAATTTGGATCTTTAAGTAAAATACGACGGAACTGATGAATCAATAAGATACGAATTTGAAAGGCTTGGACGGCATCTATTTCTTCATCTTGCTCGACAAAATAGAAAAACTCACGAAAATCACTAATGAATTTTTCATAGCGTTGATGTAATTCTTGAATGGGCCAATTCACAACCACCATACGTTTAATCGTAGGATAAGATTCTTGCCAAAGTTCTAGGGTTTCGGCACGAAACACCACCACTTGATCGGTCATTTGATGACTAAGTAATAAATTTTGCAGCTTTTGTTGATCACAGCCTGGATAAGCCATGACATTAGTTGCAATATTGGCAAACCCTAACCACTCAAGCTCTTTCTTTAACACCAATTTGTTTTCAAGTTCAACTGAGCTCAGTAGCACCAAGTCCCACTTTTTATCCCAATCTTTATGACTAAAGCCATAGATTTTTTGATCGGCCATGATAAAACGCTGACGACTACTTTCCGTAATACGGTAATAACTGGTGCGCCCAATTTTCTCTGAACTGAGCCAGCCATTTTGTACCAAACGAAAGACCGCCGTACGCACTGAACGTTCATTCAAGCCAAATACGTCCATTAGCTGAATTAAGCTCGCAAGACTGATGACACCGCCACGGTGATAAATGCTATCACCAAAAATGGTCATGACCAATGAAGTCCCACTGAGCGCTTCACGTTGAATAAACTCATCAATAATTTGTTTTAATTTAGGATTCATTGCGTTTTCATTTACCTATTGAATTGCCTGACGACCTTTATCGTCAGGCATGTTCATTTAAGCGGATTGTCGAATATCAAAAACGCGCTGCGCTTTGCCTTCAGAGCGAGGTAAACTCCCTTCATTCAGCACTTCAACACTCACACTAATCCCCACCATGGTTTTAATCTGTGATTTTAATTGGTTTGCAAGCTGCATCGCCAATTGAGGACTGCTATCTTGACGCATTTCAGTGCGAATATGCAATGTATCCAAGTGACCTTGCTTACAAATATGAATCTGATAATTGGCAATTAATTGTGGAATTTGCAAAATTTGCTCTTCAATTTGCGATGGGAACACATTCACACCACGAATAATCATCATGTCATCACTGCGACCGACAATTTTATCCATACGACGCATTGTACGTGATGTGCCTGGCAGTAAACGTGTCAGATCACGGGTACGATAACGAATAACCGGCATGCCTTCTTTGGTAATTGTCGTGAATACCAATTCACCCAGCTCACCATCTTGCACCACTTCGCCTGTTTCAGGATTGATAATTTCTGGATAGAAATGATCTTCCCAAATGGTTGGGCCATCTTTGGACTCTAAACATTCCATTGCCACCCCAGGACCCATGACCTCAGATAAGCCATAAATGTCTAAGGCATCAATACCTAAACGCGCTTCAATTTCTTTACGCATTTCATTGGTCCAAGGTTCAGCACCAAATACACCAGTTTTAATAGAACAGTCTTTGGCTGAACCAAACTTTTTCTCAAGAGCTTCAATGATATTCAAGCAATACGATGGTGTCACCATGAGTGCTGTTGGTTTAAAATCGTGAATTAACTGCGCTTGTTTGTCTGTTTGCCCGCCTGACATTGGAATGACAGTAGCACCCAAACGCTCTACGCCATAATGTGCACCTAAGCCACCGGTAAATAAACCATAACCATACGACACTTGAATGGTGTCTTTACTGCTTAGCCCTGCAGCACGCAGCGATCGTGCGACTACGTCCGACCAGATATTGATGTCATGTTCGGTATAGCCAACCACCGTCGGTTGACCTGTGGTGCCCGATGAAGCATGTACGCGCACAATTTGCTCTTGAGGCACCGCAAACATGCCAAATGGATAATTGTCACGTAAATCTTTTTTGGTGGTAAAAGGGAATTTTGCTAAGTCCTCAAGATGTTTAAAATCATCCGGATGTACACCTGCTTCATCAAACTTTTGCTTATACACCGTGCTGTTATGATAAGCATGATTGAGCGTCTTTTTTAAACGCTCAACTTGCAGTTGACGTAATTCATCTACTGATGCGGTTTCGATGTGTTCCATTGCATTTTTATTCATTGTCTTACTCCTTACGCAGTCATCGCGACAGCTGGTTTTATGTCAATCAATTACGTCCTGAATTGATATTTTCGAGTACTAAGGCAACACCTTGCCCAACGCCCACACACATGGTGCACAGCGCATATTTTCCTTGTTGAATTTTCAGTTGATGCATTGCGGTAAGGACTAAACGTGTACCACTCATGCCAAGTGGATGGCCCAAAGCAATGGCACCACCATTTGGATTGATACGTGCATCATCATCCGCTAAACCCAGTTCACGAATCACAGCTAAAGCTTGTGCTGCAAAGGCTTCATTGAGTTCAATCACATCCATTTGCTCTAAAGTTAAGCCCGTTTGTGCTAAAACTTTACGCACTGCAGGTACAGGCCCAATACCCATATAACGTGCTTCTACACCAGCACTTGCGATCCCTAAAACTTTCACTTGGGGAGTTAAACCATGCTGCTCAACAAAGGCGTTATTACCTAAGAGTAAACATGCAGCACCATCATTGACACCTGATGCATTGCCTGCTGTGACCGAACCTCCTTCTTTACGAAATGGTGCTTTAAGTGCATTTAAAGCTTCTAGTGTGGTTTCTGCACGTGGATGTTCATCTAGAGCAACACGCACTACACCTTTTTTGCTTTTAATCTCGACTGGTAGAATCTCACGCTCAAAGCGACCTTCAGCCTGTGCTTTTGCGACTTTTTGCTGACTGTAGTAGGCAAATTGGTCTTGATCGGCACGGCTGATATTGTATTTTTCTGCCACGTTTTCAGCAGTTTCAGGCATGCTGTCGACGCCAAAATTGGCTTTAAATAGCGGATTGATAAAACGCCAACCAATAGTGGTATCAAAAATTTCAGGTGTACGGCTAAATGCACTCGTCGGTTTAGACTGAACAAAGGGCGCACGTGACATGTTTTCCACCCCACCCGCTAATACAAACTGCGCTTCACCCGATTTAATCGCACGTGAAGCAAGCCCCACTGCATCTAAACCTGAAGCACATAAACGGTTCACGGTAATGGCTGGTACACTGTCAGGTAAACCGGCAAGTAAGCTTGCCATCCGTGCCACGTTACGATTGTCTTCACCCGCTTGGTTGGCACAGCCGAGAATCACTTCATCGACCTCCGTCCAAGGCAAATTTGGATGTTGTTGCTTCAAATACTGAATCGGCAATGCAGCCAAATCATCGGTACGAATACTACTTAAACCACCGGCATAGCGCCCAATTGGGGTACGAATCCCATCAAAAATAAATACGTCTTGCATCATTTTATCCTTAACTGGCAGCGCGTAATGGCTGCTGAGTTGACACGTTTCCTTGTGCCGCTTTTTTTAATAAATATAGATTAGGACGATAACGCTCTTCACCATAAATACGATACAGATTTTGCAAAGTCTGTAAAATAATGTTGTATCCTAATTCTTGTGCCCATTGGAATGGTCCTTTAGGATAATTCACAGCAAATTTCATGGCTGAATCAATGTCTTGTTCAGATGCAATTTGATGTAAAACAGCCTCGCACCCCTCATTGACCAACATGGCAATGCTACGCAGCACATATAAGCCTGGATGATCCTGTGACCAAATCGGGATAATATTAAGACCGATAAACAACTGTTCAATCGTTTTTTGATCTATCTCTGTACACGCTGGTGAAGCTGTAACTGCAATGGCTTTGGCTTTTTCCCAATCACCATGCCAATCCATCAACACCACTTTTTGTGATGCATAATCAATTTCGGCAGATTGCCCCATTGATAAACGTAAAGACACATCACCGATGAGAATTTCAGCCATTGGCGCCGCTTCAATACGCAGATGAATATGTTTACATTGTTGCAATAGCGCGATCAAACCCTGTGAATGTGACCAATCACCTTTGACCACCACCTCAATTTTTTCAGGTGATTTACTGTAAATCACAGGGAGTTGATACACTTTTTTAGAATGTTCTGTTCGATAGTCATAAAAACCCTGTTGAGTTTTGCGACCGAAACAGCCTGCATCGACTAATTCTTTTTGAATTAAGGATGGACGATAACGCGGTTCATCAAAAAAGGCATCATAGACACTCTGTGTGACAGAAAAATTAATGTCTTGGCCAATTAAATCGGTCAGCTCACACGGTCCCATCGAAAAGCGTCCACATTCACGCATGATAAAATCAAGCTGCTCAGGTGTGGTGGCATTTTCCTGCAGGGCACGAAATCCTTCCGCATAATAAGGACGTGCAATACGATTGACGATAAAACCAGGGGTGGATTTTGCACGTACTGGCACTTTTTTCCATGCTGTCATCAAGCTGACTAAAGCATCAGAAATTGCTGGGTCTGTTTTTAAGCCTGCAATCACTTCCACTAACTTCATCACTGGTGCTGGGTTAAAGAAATGCAAACCGACCACGCGTTCTGGATGTGGAATATTGGCAGCTATCGCAGTAATCGAGATTGAAGATGTATTGGATGCAAAGATCGTCTCAGGCGAGCAGATATCAGCAAGCTGTTGAAATAGCTTCTGTTTAACGTCTTTGTTTTCTACAATCGCTTCTACAATCAGTTGGCTGTCTGCTAATGCGTGTAAATCCGCTGCCACGTTTAAATTGGACAAGGTCAGTTGCAAGAGATCAGCCGCCATTTTTCCGGCATCTACACGTTTTTGTAATTGCTGTTTTAGTGCAGCAAAAGCACTTTCTACACGTTGTGGATCGACATCATACACATGGGTCGGATGGCCATGCATGGCCGCCAATTGTGCAATGCCGATGCCCATGGTACCGGCACCAATCACTGCCACAGGGGCATGCTGTAAGTGAAGTTCTGCCATGATTTAGCATCCTGTATATTGTGGTGTACGTTTTTGCATAAAGGCTTGTACGCCTTCACGATAGTCACTGCTACGCCCTGCTAAACGCTGTAAATCACGTTCTAAAATCAATTGCTCATCGAGGCTATTAGCTGCTGCAGCATGAATGGCTTTTTTAATCAATGACAAACCATAAGTGGGTTGTGTCGCTAAATGTTCTGCCAATTTGCTGGCTTCGGCTTTCAGTTTTTCGTCTTCAACCACTTGCCAAATCATGCCCAATTGTTGTGCTTGCTCAGCAGGAATCTTATCGCCAAGCATAGCCAAAGCCATTGCTTGCGCACGACCAACCAAACGTGGCAAAAACCATGTTCCACCCGAATCTGGAACTAAACCTAAACGACAAAAGGCTTGAATAAAGGATGCTGATTTTGCAGCCAGTACAATGTCACACGCCAAAGCAATGTTGGCACCTGCACCCGCTGCTACACCATTCACTGCACACAGCACTGGTTTCGGCATTTCAGTAATCAGTTTGATCAGTGGGTTATAATACATTTCAATCGAGCGGCCTAAATCAGGTGCATCGGCATTTGGATCAACCACGCGGTCACTTAAATCTTGTCCTGCACAAAAACCTCGACCTTCCGCAGAAATCACCACTGCACGAATCTCAGCATTTTTTGCCCATGCTTTGAGAACTCCTGAAACTTCTTGATGCATGATTTCATTAAAGCTATTGAGTTGCTTTGGACGATTAAACGTTAAATAACCGACTGCATTTTTTTCTTCGACAATAATTGTTTGGTAATCCATTACACACCTCTAAATGCGGGTTGTCTTTTTTCTAAGAAAGCTTGAATGCCTTCCTGACGATCTTGGGTTGCTGCCAACCACACAAAATGTTGACGCTCGAGTTTTAAACCCTGGCTTAGGGTCACTTCATGAATACTTTTTAGCGACTGTTTAATCACACGAATCGCTAGGGGTGCTTGCTTGGCAATTTTTTCTGCCAATTCAACGGCATATTGCACCGTTAAAGCTGTTGGGCAAATTTGACTGCTGATCCCGTGTTGCAATGCGGTCTGGGCGCTGATCATTTCACCTGTCATTGCCCAACGCATACACAGTTGCTGACCGACGAGACGTGCCAAACGCTGTGTTCCACCTGCACCGGGCAACATGCCTAAACCAATTTCTGGTAAAGCAAATTGTGCATTTTCACCACTCAACACAATGTCACCATGCAATGCCAACTCAAAACCTGCGCCTAAGGCATAACCGTTGACGGCCATAATTAAAGGCTTTGAAAACTCATCAATCCGCTTCCACAACTGTGGTCGTTGATCCTGTTGAATGCTGACCACATCAAGTTGGGCAAGCTCATTCAAATCCGCACCTGCAGCAAAGCATTGTGAATGACCTGTAATCACGACTGCATGCACTTCACGGTCTGTATCTAAGGTTGTTAAATAATCCGCGAGCTCTTGCAATGTGGCATTGTTTAAGGCATTGCGCTTTTCAGGGCGATTCAGTTCAATGAGCACCACACCGGTTTTTGGAGAACTACTTTTGAGATATTGCATGTCCATACTTTCATTCCACACGGCGTTATTCATCAAAACTTAAGCGTACATTGGCAGTGGTTGGACGGGCTTGGCAGCTCAAGACATAACCTCTTGCAACTTCATCCTCTTCAAGACTGTAGTTGATGGCCATCTCGACTTCACCTTCAAGTACCTTACACTTACAGGTGGCACACACCCCACCTTTACAGGCATAAGGTAAATCTGCACCTGCACGTAATGCGGCATCGAGGATGCTGTCATCTTGTTTTGATACCTCAATGATCAACTCACGACCATCTAAAATAATGTTGACCTTTTCTTCACTACGTTGCGCAACTTGTTGTGCTGATGCTTTTGTAGTCGTACCTGTATTAAAACGTTCTGTATGAATCTTGCTGCGCTCAATCCCTAGCGTCGGCAAAATTTCCTCAACGGCCGTCATCATCTCTTCTGGACCACAGGCAAAGCAGTGATCAGTATCTGTACGAATCAAACCGGCTTTGGCCAACTGCTGGAGCTTTTCAGTATCAATACGACCGTTAAAGATCTCGCTGTCATTCAATTCACGTGAAAAAATATTCACCAGTTGCAAACGCTGATGAAAGCGATCTTTAAGATCCATGATTTGTTCAGCAAACATGGTTTGTTTCCATGAACGATTGCCATAAACCAGTGTAAATGTGGCATCTTGCTGACGATTCAGCACTGATTTCACGATGGATAAAATTGGCGTAATTCCACTGCCTGCAGCAAAGCCTAAATAATGTTGTCCACCGACTTTTGCTGCTTTTTGGAAAAATACCCCTTGAGGTGGCATCACCTCTAACACATCCCCTACTTTGAGGTGTTCATTTGCCCATGTTGAAAATTGCCCTTGATCAATTTTTTTAATGGCAATACTCATATCTTCTTGCACATCGCTACAAATCGAATAGCAACGACGAATTTCACCTTGCTCTGTGAGATGGCGAATAGTCAGGTGTTGACCTGGTTGATATTGAAACGCTGAGGTTTGTTCATCTTGCACAGCAAAAGAAATACAAATGGCATTTTCCGTTTGCGGCTGGATTGATTTAATGGTTAAGGGAATAAATTGACTCATTGTTAAAATCCTTCTTTTATTTTATTGCTGTGCTGTTCAGCGCACATCGATGTCCATTAGATTAAATACATTTAAAGTAATCAAAGGGTTCTAAGCAGTCTTTGCAGCGGTATAAGGCTTTACATGCAGTAGAACTAAACTCGCTTAACAGCTGTGTATGTGCACTGCCACAATGTGGGCAACCCACGCCATCCGTCAGCGCCACATGCGTACCACACAGATGAGATGAACCTTGTGGTGGTGCAATACCGTATTCGCGTAGCTTTTCTTTACCTGATTCACTCATCCAATCCGTGGTCCATGCCTCAGATAAATCCACCACTACTTTGACAGGGTGAATGTCATGCGCCAACAACGCTGTTTTGATTTCGTCTTTGAGTAAATCAGTGGCAGGACAACCGCTATAAGTTGGGGTCAAACGGACCACAATCTCTTGGCTTGCATTGAGTTCTACACCACGAATCATGCCCAAATCCAAGACCGATAACACCGGAATTTCTGGGTCAGACACCTGTTGTAAAATCTCCCAACATTGCTGCTCAACGTGTTGAATTCGGTTCATGTCACTCACTCCCTGTGAACGCTGTGATTACCACACCATCTCTGGATAGCTGCGTTGTAAATATTGCAACTCGGCAAGGACATAACCTAAATGTTCAGTATGCAAACCTTGCTTGGCTCCGCTACGGTAGGCTCCCTCTTGTGGTAGTTGTAGCTCGAAACGCGTTAATTCCGATTGAATTAGTTCTAACCATTTCGCAGGTAATATTGTTAAGTCAGGAACAATGCCGGCTTCTACCAATTGTTTTTCATCGTTAGTCAGTGCAAATAGCTCTTCGGTGAAACGCCACAATTGATTTAAACCATGTTGCACCTTGTCATGTGCTTCTTGCGTACCCAGACTTAAGCGCTCCATCCAAGCTGTTGAAAAACGTTGGTGATATTTCGCTTCTTTGAGAGACTTAATCGCAAAGGCAGACAGTTCGGCATTGTTGCTATTGCTTAACGCGGCAAATAACAAGGCATGATAATGATCCATTAACCATTGACGTACGATGGTCTGTGCAAAGTCGCCATTGGGTTGTTCACAGAGCAGTAAATTGCGATATTCACGCTCAGTTCGGAAGTACGCTAAACGATCTTCATCACGTCCTAAACCTTCAATACTCCCTGCCAGTGAAAGCGCAGTACGTGCCTGACCTAATAAGTCCAAGCCAATATTCGCAAGTGCAATATCAAGCTCAAGTTCAGGTGCATGCCCACACCACTCTGCTAAACGATGTGACAAAATCAGTTGGCTGTCACCAATGTGTAATAGAAATTCGGATAAAACTTTATTGGTCATGCTGTGATCCTCCAATTACATATGCTCAATGCCGTGTGGAATGTTGTAAAAGGTTGGATGACGGTAAACCTTATCCAAATGTGGTTCAAAAAACTCCGCTTTTTCATCTGGTTGTGAACAAGTAATTAACTCAGATTTGACCACCCAAATACTGATACCTTCGTTGCGACGGGTATACACGTCACGCGCATTTTGTAAGGCTATTTCATCATCCGGTGCGCGTAAGCTACCCACATGTCGATGGCTTAAACCTTGTTTGCTACGTACGAAGACTTCGTATAAAGACCAATTGTTTTTGTTATCCATGATTAAACTTCCTGTATGTCATTGATGACTTAAATGCTTATGCAATTTTGCGCGTATCATTGAATTGCTGTTGTTTTTTGGCATAGCTTGCTGCTGCATCACGAACCCATTTGCCGCCTTCCCATGCTTTACGACGTGCTTCAATACGCTCATGGTTGCATGGACCTTTACCTGCGATCACATTAAAGAATTCAGTCCAATTCACTTCACCAAACTCATAATGACCGGTCTCTTCATTCCACTTCAGGTCTGGATCTGGCACAGTTAAACCAAGCTGTAAAACTTGTGGCACGGTGTTATCCACGAATTTTTGACGTAAGGCATCATTACTAAACAGCTTAATTTTCCAATTCATGCTTTGTTCACTGTTCGGTGAATTGTCATCACTTGGACCAAACATCATGAGTGCAGGCCACCAAAAACGATTGACTGCATCTTGCGCCATTTGTTTTTGTTCAGGTGTGCCTTCTGCTAAACGCATCATGGCTTCAAAGCCTTGACGTTGATGGAAACTTTCTTCTTTACAAATACGCACCATGGCACGTGCATAAGGACCATACGAGGTACGGCATAAAGCAACCTGATTGACAATCGCCGCGCCATCGACCAACCAACCAATGGCTGCGACATCTGCCCAACTTAAGGTTGGATAATTAAAGATTGATGAATACTTCATGCGGCCTGCAATCAGTTTATCCATCATATCGTCACGATCTGCGCCTAAGGTCTCAGCTGCGCTATAGAGATATAACGCGTGACCTGCTTCGTCTTGTACTTTGGCAAGTAATACCGCTTTACGTTTTAAGGTGGGCGCACGGGTAATCCAATTGCCTTCTGGCAACATACCAATCACTTCAGAATGTGCATGTTGTCCAATTTGGCGAATTAAAGTTTTACGATAAGCGTCTGGCATCCAATCCTTTGGCTCAATCGATACATTATTGACAATGTTGTCATCAAATCTTTGTTGTTGCGTGTTCATGTTGTCTCACTTATCCCAAGTGTCGTTAGATTTAAATTAATACGATACAAAAAATAATTCAATTGCTTTTTATTGGTATCATATAAATATTTTTAACATCTATTAATAAGATATTGTTTTTACTTAATTAATATTTTTTTTATACTAAAAAATAATTTTTTTAACAGGGAATTTGATTGACAATCTGTTTTTTTGAATGCAATTTATGAAACACATATTATAAATTTAATATTAACAACGTATCATAAATGGAGTTATATCGATGTTGGATCTTGAGCAAAATTCACAAGACAATACCATTTCAGTGGATGGCAAATATGAGCCATCGGAATCTTTACTGCGCTTAAGTTCATTGGTTCTTGGACAAGAACACGTTGCATCAGCAGACTTACGTACAGTATTTCACGCCATTTCAGGTCAAGCCATTTACCAAGTCAGTAGTCATGGCATTGACACTCAAGCCGTGGTGCAATATGCCAAAACGCATGGTTCAAGTGTTGCCAATTGGACCTTTCATCAACGTGCCAATGCATTGAAGCAAATTGCACAGTACTTATTGGAACGTAAAGAAGACTACTATGCCCTTGCCGCAGCAACGGGCTGTACCCGTAAAGATGCATGGATTGATATCGAAGGCGGTATCGGCACTTTATTTGCCTACTCAAGTTTAGTCCGCCGTGAGCTGAGCGATGAAAAAGTTTGGATTGAGGATGATTTTATTCAACTGTCTAAACATGGTTCATTTGGTGCTAAGCATTTACTGAGTCCCAAAGCCGGCGTAGCAGTACATATCAATGCCTTTAACTTCCCGATTTGGGGCATGTTGGAAAAAATTGCACCGACTTTATTGGCGGGTGTGCCGTGTATTGTAAAACCTGCAACCGAAGGTGCTCAGTTGACCCATGCGGTGGTGAAAGCCATTCATGAAAGTGGTTTCTTGCCTGAAGGTGCATTACAGCTGATCTGCGGTCAAACCTACGATCTCTTTGAACATTTAAATGAACAGGACACCGTGACATTTACTGGTTCTGCCTCAACGGGACAAAAATTACGTGCACATCCGCATTTAAATGCCTATTCCATTCCATTTAGTATGGAAGCGGATTCAGTCAACAGTGCCATCCTGACAACCCAAGCCTCAGATGAAAGCATTGATTTGTTTGTCCGTGAAATTTTCCGTGAAATGACCACCAAAGCCGGACAAAAATGTACCGCGATTCGCCGAGCATTTGTCCCTACGGCCTTATTAGAGACGGTGCAACAGCGTTTAATTGAGAAGCTGAAAAAAGTCGTATTGGGTGATCCAAGCCAAGAAGGTGTGACGATGGGTGCTTTGGCGAGCTATAAACAAAAGCTCGATGTAGCAGAAAAAGTCGAAATATTGGCACAAGATGCTGAGATTATTTTTGGCAGCCATTTACGCCAAGATATCACTATAAATGGTTCATATTCTGAAAAATCAGCCTTATATCCACCTGCAGTTTTACTTTGCCGTCAACCGCTTGATGCACAGTACGTCCATCAGGTTGAAGCGTTTGGCCCAGTGGTGACACTGATGCCGTATAGCACAGAAAGCGAGTTGGCAACCTTGGTTGCCAAAGGTGAAGGCAGTCTTGTGGCGTCCATTGTACGCAATGCGGATGAAAATATTGAAAGCTTAGTCGCAAAAATTGCACCATGGCACGGTCGCCTGCATATTCTAGATACCGAAAGTTCACGTGAAAGTACAGGTCATGGTTCCCCCCTACCACTTTTAGTTCATGGTGGACCTGGGCGTGCGGGTGGTGGTGAAGAATTAGGAGGCTTACGTGCAGTCAAACATTATATGCAACGTACAGCATTACAAGGCTCACCAAATGTGTTAACCCAAATTGGTCATCGCTGGACAGCAGGTGCACAAGTCTTTGAAGATCGCGTGCATCCATTTAAAAAGTCATTTGATGAACTGCGTATTGGTGAGCGTTTACTAACAGCACGACGCACCATTACCGAAGCAGATATCGTTAATTTTGGTGGTTTGAGTGGCGACTATTTCTATGCACATATGGATAAAATTGCCGCTGCAGAATCATTGTTTGGTGAACGCGTTGCGCATGGTTACTTTATTGTATCTGCAGCAGCCGGTTTATTTGTAGATGCCGCAGCAGGCCCTGTTATTGCCAATTACGGTATGGATAATTTACGTTTTGTAGAGCCCGTCAAAATTGGCGACACCATTCAAGTGGAACTGACCTGTAAGCAAAAAACACCAAAAACCTTGCGTGATCCAGAACAAAAACCTCACGGCGTGGTGGTGTGGGACATTAAAGTGAAAAACCAACGTGGTGAATTGGTTGCAACCTATGACATCTTAACGCTTGTCGAGCGTGATGCATAATTTCGACTCAACCAAAAAAGGAATCAATATGATTCCTTTTTTTTATATTATAGATTTATCTGTATCTTTTTTTGTAAATAACATTGACGAATAATGAATTTCAACCTAAATTCGATTAATGATACTTTTTAAAACTAAAATAAATAATAAATGTATCAAATATATTTCAATAATAGCTTTGCACAGGAAGTTGCAAAATGAATGACAAAACAATGGTTTTAGAAACAGTTGGTTGCATCAAGCAACCTGCCATTTTAATCAAAGTAGGTAGTTTTATGGACATGAATAAAAGGAATTTCGCATGAATAATTCGCAAATAGAAATGAATACACCAGAACTTGCAATGGATATCCCCGAACAATCGAGGACACAGAAAATTGCTTTAGCAACCATCGTTGGTACCACCATCGAGTGGTATGATTATTTTATTTATGCTGCTGTTGCAGGTTTAGTTTTTAACCAACTTTTTTTTACACCTGCCGGACCTGCTTTCGGAACTCTATTAGTCTTCGCCTCGATTGGTATTAGTTTTATTTTCAGACCATTTGGTGCCTTTATTGCAGGTTACTTTGGCGATAAATTAGGACGTAAAGCTGTACTCGCTATGACTTTGCTTTTGATGGGTGGGACAACGACCATGATTGGTTTACTTCCAACCTATGAGAATATTGGTATCGCAGCTCCGATTATTTTAATTTTATTGCGTATTTTACAAGGTATTTCTGCAGGTGGTGAATGGGGTGGAGCTGTATTAATGGCTGTTGAACACGCTCCTACCAAAAAACGTGGCTTATTTAGTTCATTTCCACAGTTAGGTGTACCACTAGGTTTGTTACTTGCATCCTTTGTTCTGGTGATTATGACCGCTTATGTTTCTCCTGGTGATGCATTTTTAGAATGGGGATGGCGCGTACCATTTTTACTCAGTATTATTTTATTTGGTTTAGGCTATTGGATTCGTCGCTCAGTTGAAGAAAGTCCAGTGTTCGAACAATTAAAAGAGCGTAAAGGCACAGCAAAAAAACCAATACGGGAACTATTTTCTGAGTATAAAAAACTTATTTTAACAGCTTCCCTTCTTACTGCTGGTACAACTTCACTTGGTTATATGACAGCAGGCGGTTTCATTCAAAGTTTTACTACTAATCCAAATGGCATGGCGTTAGATCGACCAACAATTTTGAGTTTAGTCTGTACTTCTGCAGTCATTTGGACATTTTTTACTTGGCTTTCAGCAGTCATGTCCGATAAATTTGGTCGAAAACCTATTTATATTTTAGGTTCAATCATCCAAATTTTAACTGCACTATTCTTATTCCCATTGGTTAGCACTGGTGAATATGTATACATTATGCTTGGTTTAGCAATACTCGCTATGGGAATTGGAATCACCTATGGTGTGCAAGCTGTTTATTATTCTGAACTCTTTCCTGCATCTATTCGATTCTCTGGTATTTCGATTACTTATGCACTGGGTTCAATCATTGGTGGTGCATTTGCTCCCCTGATTGCTGCAGCTTTAATCACTAAAGCTAACGGCATTTTCTTGGTAAGCACCTATCTGACGGTTATGGCTGTTATTGCTTTCATTGCAATCTGTGTACTTAAAGACCGCACAGGTATTACACTGGAACCAACCGATGAAGCTGAGAATGCACAAAAGAAATCGCCATTTGTTTGGAAATAATCTTAGCGTTTAGATTTTTAAAATGACTTGCACACCATGTCATTAAAAATAAGACCTGACTCGGACTTTTCAATCCGAGTTTTTTCTTGACCGATGCTTATAAATTTCTGCATATACTAACAGTCAAAAGAAGTATAGGCTGACTAACTAAAAATGAATTGTTTAAATTAATTATTTTATGAATGTTAATTCTTTTTTTATTGATCTTACGCTTATAAATCTCATACCCAAGATCTTATCTAGAGTGTTACTTTGTTTTTAAGAAATCTTAGTCTTGCAAAATGGCTTCGGAAATATGTTAAATATTGAATATGAATCACATTTCAGTTCAAGCTCCCACTTTTTTCAACTCGCTCAGGTTATAATGATCGTCTCCCAAAATATGATTGATCTAAGATGAGCACCTCCAATGACCCTTTACACGGCAAAAAACTTGCTGACATCTTGGATGAACTGTTGGATTACTATGGTGGTTTTGAAGGCTTAAGCCGCAAAATTGAAATTAGATGTTTTTGTATAGATCCAAGCGTTAAATCATCACTACGATTCCTACGTACTACACCTTGGGCACGTGAAAAAGTAGAAAATTTATATTTGTATGTCTTACGCCAAAAAGCCAAACAAAAAGCGTAACGATTAATACCTAAGCTCGAATAATCTTGTATAGCAGTTTATGTTTTAAGATAAAATAAAACTGTTGAATCCTTCTAGTTATTCCTTGAAAGCAGTATCTTCGTCTCAGATTTAATTTGATCCCTATTTATGTGCAATCCTTTTTCCCAGCATCCTCAAATTGGTGTAGTTACTACATTTTCTGAATTGATTCATCGTCATTTTGAAGGTCAAATGAATGCGCTTTGCTGGCAACGCAGCTTACAAGGCGACTTTAAAGAAATAGTCGAAAAACTCGAACTGATTGAAAATATTACTGAAGTTTCTATAGACGATCTGATGGAATTAAAGCTTTCAGCGCAAGGTCATTTAGCCAGAGAAATCATTTTAAATGACATGCAACAATTAACAGCATTTGGTGCATCACCCTCGCTGAATTTGCTCAAATGTTATGAACGCGATGATGAATTCGATTTCATCTCAACCGATGTTTATTCTTTTCATGTTGATCGATCACCCATCGCTACCGATACCTTTTTATGTACGTATTATGGTGCTTCTAGTGATATTGTGCCAAATGATCAAGTCACACAAAAAATCTTAATTCCTGAAATACGAGAGCAACTCAAAGCTTTATACGATGGCCCTGACTCAGAGTTTGATGACTTTTTAAAGGAATATTTTTTTGATTTACATTATCAACTCAAAGACAATGCTGTGCCTGTAAATTTAGGCAATGGTCATCTATGGCGTTTAGCGGTGGATCATCCTACACAGCCAGTTTTACCTTGTGTGCACCGCGCACCTGTTGAAAATGCAGGTGAATATCGGCTTATGCTGATTTGCTGATTTGCTGATTTGCTGATTTGCTGATTTGCTGATTTTAAATATTGATAAATCCTGAGTCCATACGATCCATTCTGTCTAATGAATGAACCGTAATTGAGATCGAGCTGTATTAAGGCAGCGGTAAAGCACTGGCAGTAGCCAAATATCTGTTTGTGCTTGGTCGTATTGTACCTTGGCAAATGCAGATTCGAAATTGCTGACATTTTTAGCAAAAGTACTTTGTAAGGCCATCGAAATACCAACAGCTAAGCCTAGACGTATAAACGCCGTAAAATATAAAGACATGATTTTTCCCACTCATTTATTAAAAAAAAGTGGCGGGAANGTTTTTNACTATCCCGCCATTAGCGGGGCATAAACAGGAGGA
>NZ_JAMCOU010000021.1:0-132632 GCF_023499985.1 Acinetobacter amyesii
CTCGGTTTAGCCTTTACCACATCAACCATTTGTTTGGCAGTGTTCTTACAGCAAAATCCAGTGGAAGATCTCCCGATTGATTATGCCATGTCAGCCATAGCACTGATTCCAGCGCTCATTGGGATGTGGGCAGGGAAAAAAATTCGTTACCGCATTCCAGAACAAAAATTCCGTAAGGTGTTTTTTATCGGGTTGATTGCCCTCGGTGGCTATATGATGTTGCACCAGTTTGGCGTGATTTAAAGCCTAGACTTGGCCATCTAAAGTAGATTTTTGTGACAGTAGAAACTGACTGAAATGCTGATAATTTAAGGGTAAATCATCAAAATTACGTGCGGTAAGGAGCAGTTTTCGATTGGCCCATTCACCGCTGAGCTCAACTTGTGCAAAGGCATACAAACTGAGTAATCGTTGGGCCGCACGTTTTGGCATGATGGCAATGCCCACACCATTCGCCACCACTTGCGCGATCGCGGCAAAGTTCGGCAAACGTAACCGATACTGAATTTCACAGCCGAATAATTTGGCTTGAGCCTCGATCGATTGTTGTAAGGAATGATATTGCATCAAACCGACAAAGGGATAATTTAAAATCTCTGCGGGTTTGACGCTAGATATCGAGGCCAATTCATGAGTTATAGGACAAATCAGTACCAAAGGATCATTTGCAAACTCAAGTGTTGGTAACTGTGCAGATTTAAAGAAACCTGAAATTAAGCCCAGTTGTGCATTACCTTGCTCTATCGCTGCAATGATGTCTTTAGACTCTGCTTCATGCAGCTCAATTTGTATATTGGGATTTTCCAGTAAATAACGTGGCAGCAAGACCGGCAAATATTCACTTTGTGCAGATGAATTACACCATAAGGTCATATTGGAACTTAGCCCATGGGCAAAGGGCAGCATCGCGTGTTCTAATTGTTGCCCCTCACCTAAGATGCGCTGTGCATGTACAACTAAGGTTTGACCGGCAAGAGTCAGTTTGACCCCTTTGGCTTGGCGAGTGAACAGGGCTGTGCGGTAATGCTGTTCGAGTTTTTTAATCCGTTCACTGGCTGCTTGTAGCGAGATGGCAGAACGAGCAGCGCCTTTGGTCAGACTGCCGCTGTCTACAATGTGCAGCACCAATTGAAGGTCGAACAAATCCAGTCGCATAGGGTGTATTCCTTGGCTAATGCCTTATCTTACCGAAAGTGTAGCTATAAAAAAAAGCGACCTTTCGGCCGCTTTTCAAATGAATGTTGTATTCTTTTTTAAATGTCTTGGGGCTTATTCTGATTTGTCGCCCAAGCTAAAGAACCTGTTCAAAATCAGCGCTGCAAATGTAGCAGTACCAATACCACCTAAGTTGAAGTTACCGAATTGAAGTGCAAAGTCACCTGTACCTAAAATAATCGTGACTGCTGCCACCATCAGGTTTTTATTTTTTGAGAAATCGACTTTGTTTTCAATCCAAATTTTCGCACCTGCAATGGTAATTAGACCAAATACAACAATCGATGCACCTGTCAAAATGGCTTGCGGAATGGTATGAATAATCGCACCAAACTTTGGAGAAAGACCAAGGAAAATGGCAAAGACACCTGCAAAGACAAAGACGATGGTTGAGTAAACGCGAGTCACTGCCATCACACCAATGTTTTCACCATAAGTGGTCATACCTGGGCCGCCGACACCGCCTGAAAGCGTGGTTGCAACACCATCAGCAACAAAAGCTTTACCAATGTGCGGATCCAGATTTTCACCTGTCATCGCGCCCACAGCTTTAATGTGACCTAAGTTTTCAGCCACCAAAATCAAAGCAATCGGTGCAATGATCAGCATGGCATTGAAATCAAAAACAGGCGAATGGAATTGAGGAACACCAAACCAAGCGGCTTCTTGTACTGGAATGAAGTTGATTGGTGTGCCATGACCCATGACATTGGAAATGATGTAATACACCAAGTAAGCGAGTAGAAGGCCAACTAAGAGTAATAGACGTTGTAATAAACCTTTGGTGAACACAGCAATTGAACCCATACATAGTACGGTTACTAAAGCCATCCACATATTAAAGTTATTACCGGCAACCCCTTTAATGGTCACTGGGGCAAGGTTGAGACCAATGATCATCACCACTGCACCTGTAACGACAGGCGGCATGAGTTTTTCAATCCAACGGGTACCCGTTGCCATCACGATAAAACCAAAAATGGCATATAAAATACCGCAGGCCATAATCCCGCCAGCAGCCAATGCGATATTGGCATTTGCTGCGCCAGTACCTGACGCTGCATAACCTGTTGCGGCAATGACCACACCAATAAAGGCAAAACTAGAGCCTAAATAACTTGGTACACGACCACCTGTCATAAAGAAGAACAGGATGGTACAGATCCCCGACATTAAAATCGCAAGGTTGGCATCAAAGCCCATCAAAAATGGCGCAAGGACAGTTGCACCAAACATTGCAAAGGCATGTTGTATCCCCAATACAACACTTTGCACCGGAGGTAGGTACTCATTTGTACCTACAGGACGTGCATCAATATTGCCTTCGTACGGGCGCCATTTGGGAAACCAATTGGACATAAAATGAGCACTCAATAGATAAATTGTGCACATCATACTCTTGTTTTTTAGAAGATTTAATCTCTTTTAAAAATATTTTGTTCAAACTAATTACATGACTTTACATGTAAATTTACCAAATGGTAAAAGTTTTAAGGGTGTAAAAAAGGCATTAAATCATGCAATTAATCAAATAGGATAAGAGCCAATTCTTCATAAATTTTTCTTATTTTATATATTCCAAAATAAATTAAAACCAATATGACTGGTCAAAAAAAAAGCACACAGTTCTGTGTGCTTTTTGAAAACTTGGAAGATTTAGCCAGTGTTACGCAAACCTGCCGCAATACCCGCGATGCTAACCATCAACGCATGGTCGACTGGGGTATTTTCAGCTTGACGCTCGGCAAGGTATGCACGGCGGCGTTTCATCAGTTCGGCTTGTAGTAAATGTAGCGGCAATAAATAAGGCTTACGCACCTTCATGGATTGGTCGAGCACATCGTTACTGCTGAGTAATTTCGATTCACCTTTGAGTGCTAATAGCGTTTGTACCGCATCACGTAAACGCTGACGTAACTCTTCACCCAACTGTTTGAGGTCTGAGTCATCCGTCAGATGAGACTCATAATACAGCGCCACATGACCATCAGCCTTAGACAAGACCATTTCCAACATATCAATTAACGTTTGGAAATACGGCCATTGCTCTAACATTTCTTCGAGTGTCTGCTTTTGACCTTGATCAATCACTTGATTAATCGCAGCACCAGTACCTAGCCAAGCAGGAAGCATCAAACGGATTTGCGTCCATGCGAACACCCACGGAATCGCACGTAATGACTCAATCCCACCGCTAACTTTACGTTTGGCTGGGCGTGAGCCGAGCGGTAACATTTGTAGTTCCAGTTCTGGCGTTACAGTCCGTAGGTATTTTACAAAATGCGGATTTTCACGCACGGTTTGACGATATACCTGTACAGACAGATCCGTCATGCTGTGCATGAGCTGACGCCATTCCTGTTTCGGTTCAGGCGGTGGTAATAAGGTCGCTTCTAAGGTCGCTGCGGTGTAAATTTCTAAGTTTTGTAAGGCAATGCCTTCTAATCCAAACTTGAAGCGAATCATTTCCCCTTGTTCTGTGACACGGATCGCTCCTGAAATCGAACCCGGTGGCTGTGAAAATAGGGCTTGCTGTGTCGGCGCACCACCACGGCTGATTGAACCGCCACGGCCATGGAATAATGTCAGTTGTACATCATGTTTTTTCGCAACTGCGGTTAATTCTTCCTGTGCACGATACTGCGCCCAGTTTGCCGACATAAAGCCCGCATCTTTGGCTGAGTCTGAATAGCCAATCATCACCTCGTGTTTACCCTGAATATGCTGCTTATACCAATGCATATTGAATAGGGTATTCATGGTACGGGCTGCACCATCCAAATCTTTTAAGGTTTCAAACAGTGGCACGACACGTAGCGCTTGTTTGATGCCGGCTTCTTTTTGCAGTAACAATACAGCCAAGACATCACTCGGATGTTCGGCCATGGAAATAATATAAGCCCCTAAACTTTCAGGTGGCTGTTCTGCCAAAGTGCGCATGGTCGCAAAGACTTCTTGTACATCTGGATGTTCAATCAGACTTTGTTTCGGCTCATTTAAAAACTTCGGTAACAGTGGACGTTTGCTTTGGAGTTCCTGAATCAAGAAGTTTTGACGGGCTTGCTCCGTCCATGTTTCAAAATTGCCTAAACCTAAATATTCCGTAATGGCAGAAATCGCTTGGCGATGACGCGTGGATTCCTGACGAATATCGAGTTTGAGTAATTCGATACCGAAGCAATTCACTCGATGAATAAAGTCGAGTAACTGACCATTGGCAATTTCAGGTAAACCGCTGTCAATCAGTGAACGGTAGCAAACCAATAGTGGATCGAGCAGCTCATGGCGGCTTTTAATGACTTGGCTATCGTCAGCATCTTCGCCACGGAGTTTTAGTGCCAACCAGTGACGAGTGGCTTTGAGGCGTTCCCGCGCATCACGTAGATATTCACGATACGGTTCAGGGTGGAAATGACCCAAGGCATCACTGAGTTCTTTACTGCACTCCTGAATCGAAAGTTCCCAACGCAGGTCTTCGATATCGCGTAAATACAGGTCGGCAGCTTTCCAACGTGAAAGCCACAGCACCTCTTGAGTAATATTATGGGTGACGTTTGGGTTACCATCACGGTCACCGCCCATCCATGACGCAAAGCGCACAGGGGCAACATTTAAAGGCAACGTCTTGCCACAATGATCTTGAACCATGCCATCCAATTCACGCATGAATTTGGGTACAGCATTCCACAAGGTCTGTTCAATGGTCGTGAAGCCCCATTTAGCTTCGTCGACAGGCGTCGGGCGATGTTGACGAATTTCATCCGTTTGCCATGCCGAGCAAATCAGTTGTTTTAAATCATCCAGTACGGCTTTGCGTTCGCGTGGCGTAAGTTTTTGTTGATCCATTTTAAACAGGCAATCATTAATACCATCATATTTTTGGATCAAGGTTCGACGGCTGACTTCAGTTGGATGTGCAGTCAGGACCAGTTCAATTTTTAATTCACAAATTTGTTGGAACAGTTGTTCCGCACTGATGTTATTGCTTTTAAATTTTTCAAATAAATGATCGAGTGGATTCGGTGAAGGTGCTTGCTCATCAAACTCACTTTGGCGACGGCTGCGCACCACATTGTACTGTTCGGCAATATTGGCAAAGTTGAGAAAGTGCGTAAATGCACGGGTCAGTGGCAAAATTTCTTCATCTTTTAAATTTAAAAATAATTGTTCTAACTGTTTTTCAGCTTCAACTTGTCCATCGCGCGCGCCTTTAGACAAAGCACGAATTTGCTCTACTTGATTAAACAAATCTTGTCCTGCATGCTGCTTTAGGGTTTCACCCAATAAATTGCCCAGTAAGCGCACGTCTTCACGTAATGGAGCATCAATTTGTTGAATCATTTGTTATTTCTCCGCGTATTCCTGTCTCGACTATACCCCGAAAGTGCTGTGGCAAAAGGGGGTACAGACAAAAGTCGGATGACTTTTCTAGGTAAATGAGCAATAGCTATGCCATTTGTTTCAGTTTAGCGTTGAAATATTTCAGAAAATGCTTAGCTCTGTGCGCTGAGTTGATATTTCAGCATAAAGATGTCGATAGCAGAGTGAATAATGGCCTGTCGCTCTGCTGCTTCAGGTACTGGGCGCATGCCCAATAAGACTTCTTGATGGCGTAGGCCCATCAGTAGCGACACAATCAGTTCAGTTTGTCGGGCAGGATTATCCTGCTGAATGAAATTTAAAGCTGCTGCGTCTTGAAAGAAATTCTCCCAGACTTGGCGCATTTTCAAATGTGAGGCACGGAAAAACTGTTCGACCAAGGGACTGTGTTCGGCAGCCAACTCCAAAAGTAATAAGTCCAGTTTAATGGCTTCTGGCAAATTCATGATGTTCAGCCCCAACTCACAAATTTCAACGAAAGCCTGCATAAAATGACTTTCGCTGTGCAGATGTCGCGGGCGGGTATTCAAAATATTTTCACAGGTGTCTTCAATTGCACTGGTAAATAAAGTGGCTTTGTCCTGAAAATGGTTATAGACCGTCAGTTTGGTGACCCCTGCATGTTGCGCAATCTGATTCATGCTGCAACCGTGATAGCCCATTTCTAAAAATAATTGTTTTGCAGACTCTAAAATCCGTTGTCGTTTTTCTAAGTCTTTTGGGCGGCCGACATTCATTTGCTGAAAAAATTCCAAAAAAGGCGAAAAGGTCATTGATTTAGGATAATTAATCTAATTAATGTACCGCATGGTTTATTAATTAAAAAATAACCAAATTAATTGAATAATATTCTGCCCTAAAAAAGACTTTTTATTAAGAGCGAACT
This sequence comes from Acinetobacter amyesii, assembly GCF_023499985.1. Classification (NCBI taxonomy): domain Bacteria; kingdom Pseudomonadati; phylum Pseudomonadota; class Gammaproteobacteria; order Moraxellales; family Moraxellaceae; genus Acinetobacter; species Acinetobacter amyesii. The sequence continues at coordinate 6,482 of NZ_JAMCOU010000021.1, forward strand.
TCATGAGTACGATTAAGACCACAGTTGTCAGCATGATTATCGTTTGCAGTGTGACCTTATGGGGATGCAGCAAGGATAAAGCCCAAACGGAACAGGAAGTGCCATTTGTGATGGTGACTCAGCCGGGCGCCACACATTTTGAACAAAAAAGTTATGCGGGTGATGTACAAGCCCGCCAGCAAACAGCTTTAGCTTTTCGGGTTGGCGGCCAAATCACTGAGCGCTATGTCGATGTTGGAGACCAAGTCCGAGTCGGGCAAGTCTTGGCAAAATTAGACGTCAAAGATGCACAGTTGCAACTGAATGCAGCACAAGCGCAGCTTGAAAGTGCGCGTTCCGCTGCACAAATTGCTGAAGATGAACTAAAACGCTTTAAGCAATTATTGCCAGTCAATGCCGTGAGTCGCTCGCAGTACGATGCGGTGGAAAACCAATATAAAGCAGCACAGTCGAACTTAAAGCAAGCTCAATCAAATTATGATGTGAGTCGTAATCAGACCGGTTATAACCAATTAATTGCCAATAAAACTGGGGTCATTACTGAGCGCAATATTGAGATTGGTCAAGTGATTGCAGCAGGACAACCGGCATTTCAATTGGCGATAGCTGGTGAACGTGACGTGGTCATTGGTGTGCCTGAACAAGCGGTTACTGAAATTAAAACAGGGCAGGATGCATGGGTCACCTTGTGGTCTAAACCACAGGAAAAATTTGCAGGCTATGTGCGTGAAATTAGTCCTGCTGCCGATCAGTCTCGTACTTATAGTGTCAAGGTGGCACTGCGTGAAGGCAATAGTGCCATTCAACTGGGGCAAAGTGCACGGGTATTTTTAACCAAAGCACAGCAGAATGTTTTGCATGTGCCGTTATCGAGTGTGTCTGCGAGTGGTCAGCAGGCATATGTGATGGTGGTCAATGCAGATAATACGGTACGTAAAGTTCCAGTAAGTTTAGGCGAATACGGACGTGACAGCGTGCCCGTACTCAGTGGTCTGCAAGCAGGGGATTTTGTTGTGGTTGGCGGCGTGCATTTGCTCCGCGAAAAACAAAAAATACAACCCGTTGATCGTGAAAATCGAGCGGTACACATTCAGGCAGGAGTTAAATAATGAATTTTAACTTGTCTGAGTGGGCACTGAAAAATAAAGGCTTAATCCTTTATTTTATGATTCTGCTGGGCATCGTTGGGATATTTTCTTATTCCAAATTGTCGCAGAGTGAAGACCCGCCATTTACCTTTAAAGTCATGGTGATTCAAACCTATTGGCCTGGTGCAACAGCCAAAGAAGTTTCGCTACAAGTCACCGATCGGATTGAAAAAGAACTGATGACTACGGGGCAGTATGAACGCATCATGGCTTATTCACGTCCGGGTGAATCCATGGTGACCTTTGTGGCCAAGGACAGTCTACGTTCGCAGCAAGTCCCCGATGTTTGGTACACCGTACGTAAAAAGGTCAATGATATTCGCCATCAATTGCCATCTGGGGTGCAAGGTCCTTTCTTTAATGATGAGTTTGGTGACACCTTCGGTAATATCTATGTGCTGACCGGCAAAGACTTTGACTATGCCACCATGAAGGAATATGCCGACCGTTTACAGCTCCAGTTACAACGAGTGAAAGACGTTGCGAAAGTGGATTTGATTGGTCTGCAAGATCAAAAAGTTTGGATTGAAATTTCCAACACCAAAGCCACGCAAATGGGCATACCCGTGACGGCGATTCAACAAGCCTTGCAGCAGCAAAACACGGTTGCGAGTGCCGGCTTTTTTGAAACCAATTCAGACCGGATTCAAGTGCGTGTCAGTGGTAATTTACAAAACATTGATGAACTGCGTCAGATGCCCTTATTGGTGAATGGACGAACGATTCAATTGGGTGATGTGGCAGATGTACATCGTGGCTTTAGTGATCCACCGCAGCCTCGTATGCGTTTTATGGGTGAAAATGGTTTAGGCATTGCCGTGTCGATGCGTAAAGGTGGCGACATTCTGGCTTTGGGTAAAAACCTAGAAACAGAATTTGCCCGCTTGCAAAAAACCTTGCCCTTGGGCATGGAACTAAAAAAAGTGTCGGATCAGCCTGTAGCCGTGAAGCGCAGTGTCAATGAGTTTATGAAAGTCCTCGCTGAGGCGGTGATTATCGTCCTATTGGTGAGCTTCTTCTCCTTGGGTTTCCGTACAGGTCTTGTCGTTGCATTTTCCATTCCATTGGTCTTGGCAATGACCTTTGCCGGTATGCAGATGTTTGATGTCGGTTTGCACAAGATTTCTTTGGGAGCATTGATTCTCGCACTCGGCTTATTGGTGGATGATGCGATTATTGCTGTCGAAATGATGGCGATCAAAATGGAGCAGGGCTATAGCCGGTTACAAGCCGCCGGACATGCATGGCGGACGACTGCATTTCCAATGCTAACAGGCACGCTAATTACGGCTGCAGGATTTTTGCCGATTGCCACAGCCGCATCGAGCACAGGGGAATACACTCGCTCGATTTTCCAAGTGGTCACTATCGCATTGGTGGTGTCATGGTTTGCAGCAGTGCTGTTTGTTCCCTATTTGGGGGATAAATTACTGCCCGATTTCAACAAAGATTTGGTACAAAAAGCCCCGTGGTATCAGCGCCTGTGGGCACGTTTGCGCAAACAACCTGAACCTCAGCCGATGGTGCATCATGCCGGCGAACATCATGATCCTTATCAGTCTCCGTTTTATCAACGTTTCCGTGGTTGGGTTGACACTTGTGTGACTTATCGCAAGACGGTGATTGCAGCGACGGTGGGCATTTTTGTGTTATCGATTTTAATGTTTAAAACCGTACCACAGCAGTTCTTCCCACCGTCAAACCGTGCTGAAATTTTAGTGGATTTAAAGCTTGAGGAAGGTGCGTCGCTGAAAGCCACAGAAGCGGCAGTAAAAAAAGTCGAAGCGTTCTTGTCGAAAAAACAAGGCATTGATAATTTTGTGGCTTATGTGGGTACCGGTTCGCCGCGGTTTTATTTACCTCTAGATCAGCAGTTACCCCAAGCCAGTTTTGCTCAGTTTGTGGTATTGGCTTCATCTTTAGATGATCGTAATGAGATCCGCCAGTCATTAGCAGAAGAAATTCGTAAGCTCTTACCTGAAGTACGTACACGGGTTTCACTTTTAGAAAATGGGCCACCTGTGGGTTATCCATTGCAGTTCCGCGTGTCGGGTGAAGATCTAAGCTTAGTGCGTGAGTGGGCACAACGTGTGTCTGCAAAAGTCAGTGAAAACCCGAACACCACCAATGTGCATTTGGATTGGGGTGAGCCAAGCAAAGTTATTAAACTGGACATCGACCAAGATCGCGCACGTCAAATGGGAGTTTCCAGCTTAGATCTGTCCAATTTCCTGAATAGTTCAATCAGTGGTGCGGTGATTAATCAGTATCGTGAGAAACGAGAGCTGATTGAAATTCGGATGCGTGGTGATCAAGCGGAGCGATTGGATGTCGGTTCGCTCAGCAGTTTGGCAGTACCGACCAGCAATGGTGGTTCAGTGCCATTGGCGCAGATTGCGAAAATTGAGTATAGCTTTGAAGAAGGTTTGATTTGGCATCGTAACCGTTTACCGACCATTACTGTGCGCGCGGATATTCGCAGTAAATTGCAACCTGCAACGGTGGTGGGTGAGTTAAAAGATTCATTTGATCAGTTACGTGCAGAGATGCCGAATGGTTATCTACTCGAAGTAGGCGGCACTGTGGAAGAGTCAGCACGAGGCCAAACTTCTGTAAATGCAGGCATGCCATTATTTCTCGCAGTTGTCATGACTTTGTTGATGATTCAATTACGCAGCATGTCACGGGCGATGATCGTATTTTTAACAGCACCTTTGGGCATTATTGGCGTGGTGTTATTCCTGTTATTGTTTAATAAACCCTTTGGTTTTGTGGCGATGCTCGGCACGATTGCACTGTCTGGAATGATTATGCGCAATTCACTGATTTTGATTGATCAGATTGAACAAGATATTCAGTCTGGGGAGTCGGCTTGGGATGCGATTATCAATGCGACGGTACGTCGTTGCCGTCCAATTGTGCTGACTGCATTGGCCGCTGTATTGGCGATGATTCCACTTTCTCGCAGTATTTTCTTCGGTCCAATGGCCGTGGCGATTATGGGTGGATTGATCGTGGCGACCCTGCTGACCTTGTTCTTTTTACCTGCGCTATATGCACAGTGGTTTAAAGTGAAAAAAACTCAGCAGAATCCTTAAAAGTGTCATAATATTGGGTGCGAAATATTGAATTTTTCTCTATAGTAGCACCTGATCTACAAAGACATTTTTAAAAAGTAAAACAACCACAAGTGCAGCGCGGCATATTGTGGTGTACGGGGTTGAATCACAGATGACAGCAGAGAGTTTAGCTAAGTATCGCCGTTATGTTGCGATTTCTTATGTCTTCATGTTTTTCGCTTTATTTACCCTGATTAGTGGTGTATTTGCCTACGGCTTTGCACGCAAAGTCACTCAAATCGATTCTGCAGAAGTTTGGCTCCAAGCCCAAGCGCTTTGGGTCATGCGCACCGTCGTGATTTATTCCATGATGGCCATTTTTGCCGCACTGTGGTTTATTCCTTTATTTTTCTATTATTGGGACACCTATCTTTGGGTGACTGCATGCACGGTAATTGGTGTGGTCTTTGCTGCGATTGCCTTTTTGTATTTATTAAATGCATGGATCCAAGGTCTATCCAAATTCGTTAAAAATAAGGCTGTTTTCTAAGTCGATTTATTTTTTTCCTGCCTACCCCTTGAAAAAATGGTTTGATTCCCCAATTTCAGACCACAGTTAAGTATTAAATTAAATTCCGTGAGGAGCATCGCCAGACATGGCTAAACGTGATTATTATGAGGTTTTAGGTGTATCTAAAACCGCAAGTGATGATGAAATTAAAAAAGCCTACCGTAAGTTGGCGATGAAGTATCACCCTGACCGTAATCCAGATAACCCAGAAGCTGAAGAAAAATTCAAAGAAGCTGCAGAAGCATATGAAGTTTTATCGGACAGCGAAAAACGTAGTATGTATGACCGTATGGGACATCAAGCTTTTGAAGGCGGCATGGGCGGCGGCGGCGGCTTCGGTGGTGGTTTTAGTGCAGAAGATATTTTTAGTCAGTTTGGTGACATATTCGGTGGCGCATTTGGCGGTGGTGGCCGTGGTGGTCAGCAACGTGCACGCCGTGGTTCAGACTTACGCTATGTTATGGAGCTTACCCTTGAGGAAGCTGTAAAAGGCGTGAAAAAAACTATTACCTTTACTGCGCCAGCGCCATGTGATGCCTGTAATGGTAAAGGATCTAAAAATCCAAACGACGTTGAAACCTGTAAAACCTGTCATGGTGCAGGTCAAGTGCGTATGCAACAGGGCTTCTTCTCTGTGCAGCAAACCTGTAGCACCTGTCGTGGTCAAGGTAAAATCATTAAGAACCCATGTAATAAATGTCATGGTTCAGGGGTTTCTGACCGTCAGCAAACTTTAGAAGTGACCATTCCTGCAGGTGTGGACAATGGCGACCGCGTACGTTTAAGTGGCAAAGGCGAGGCGATCCGTGATGGCCAAGCAGGCGACTTATATGTAGAAGTGGTGGTACGTGAACACGAAATCTTCCAACGTGATGGCGCTGACCTATATATGGATGTGCCTGTAAGCATTGCGGATGCTGCATTGGGTAAAGAAATTCAAATTCCGACACTCGATGGCCGTGTGAGCTTGAAAGTGCCTGAAGGGACTCAAACCGGTAAATTGTTCCGCTTACGTGGTAAAGGTGTGAAACCTGTACGTACCAGCATGACCGGTGACTTACTCTGCCGTATTGTGGTGGAAACGCCTGTGAACTTAACGGCTCGTCAACGTGAGTTGTTAAAAGAGTTACAAGACACGATGGATGGCGATGACAATAAATCATCTCCGAAGAAAAAATCATTCTTCGACCGTTTATTTGATTAATTGATATGATTTGCTTGAGTTCGCTGTGATGTGAACTTAGCTATAAAAAAGCCTGCATAATTGCAGGCTTTTTTAATGAGCGTTTTAAGGTTTCGGCTGTGATATAGGCGCTAATAAACTCTCATAGCTCATGTCCAGCCTATAGATATTTTTAAGACGCTGTAGCTGATGACGTGCTTCAGCCTCACGACCATTAAATGCCAATAAACGTGCATATTTAATGATGTGGTATTTCGCTGGGTAGCTGCGAACCAATTTTTCAGTATCCTGAATGATTTGTTCAGAAACGATGGAATATGGATTTAAACGAATAATCGCTACCCGATGTCTAAATTCTGTGAGTAAATAGATCGGCTCATGATTAGTGATTTTCTCCGGCGTTTTTTCATATTTTGATGCCTGACCCAGCTGAATTGCTGCATTGGCATAATCACGATAAATCACCGTAATCAGCACGGCACCAATCACGAAAACAATGCGGATAAACCACGGAGACAGACTCAATGTAGCCGTCTGTGATTTCGCAGCTTGAAGAATCCCGATAATAAAACCCGCAGGCAGTAAGAAATATGCGTAGTTTTGCGGAAACTCCAACATGGCATGAATAACGAAGACACCGACCATCAATAGGCCAATGACAGATAATGCAGACTTGGCTAACTTCTGTAATTGAATGCCCCAATAGGCGAAATAGGCCAAGAACGGCACACCAATAATGGCGCCATTCCACAATAAGAAATCCAAAATAAAATTGTGTGAGCTACGAATCCATACAGGCCCTTGCACCGTGTCAGAGATCGAGACAAAAGCACTACTAGTCTGATGCCAACCATAGCCAAACCAAGGCTGTGCAGCTACGGCATGCGCCATTTGTTGCCAAATGGCTAAACGAGACATATCTCCACCAGCACGTTTGACTACGTCACGACTTTCTTGAATATTCATGTCGGATATTTGGCTCATGATTTGACTTAATTTTGGCATCAATACAATCAGTGCCACAAAGCCGATAAACCATGCCAAGCTGTAAAACCAGCGGAGACGGATATAATCTTTGTACTGTGCATAAGCCAAATAGACTAGGACACAGATACTTGCTACCCAAGAGGTGCGAGATTGGCTGAGCGCGACCCCAATTAAAATAGGAATTGCACAAGCGACCAAATAGCGCGTTTTAACTTTTTGCTGTTCATAAACATATAGGCAGGCTAACAAAGACATGAGCAGAAACGTGGCCATGTTATTCGGCTGAGCAAAGTTTGCAAATGGGCGCGTAGTTCCACTAATTTTCATCACAAAAGGAAGAAACGAGTCGAAATCTAACCACTGACATATTGCGATGAGTCCGGTCATGACCCCAGAAGCAACAAAGGTATAGCTTAGGTATAGGAAGGTTTTTTCGCGTTTTTCTGTACCTTGCGAGAGACTAAAACCTAGATTGATACACAGCCAGAAGCTGAACACAAACAGCATACAGAGTAAGGCAATACTAAAATAATACACCTGCCCAAAAGCCAGTTGGATGAAGGGAATCAGCGCTAAGAGCAACAGGGGCAAGGAAATTTTTGCCACCATGAGCTTTTCTTTAAAGAAGGTTGCCGCTAAGGCAAACAGAGCAAAGAAGGTATAAAGCTCACCGGTATACGTGGCCCAAGGTCGGTAATGAATCGGAATCAGCCATGCCAGTGCAATACAGACTGCCGCACAAAGATACAATAGGGTTTTCATGAATATTCAAGATCAATAGAACGTGCCTATCATACCGTGAAAATACCCAAACTTGGTGAGGGAATAGTCAGCGTCTGTGGTAGAAGTTGATTTGCAAAAGTCCTTCGGAAAATGCAGGATTTTTTTGTTTGCAACTTAGCCTGCGCATGGAGTTTTGATATAGTAAGACCAATTTCGAATCAACATTAGGAAAATGTTATGTCAGCAGCTCCACGTATTGGTATCTTGGGCGCAGGCGGTCGTATGGGACGCATCTTAATTCAGGCGGTTCAGCAAGCTGGTTATCAATTAGCTGCTGCGGTAGAACGTCCTGAAAGTAGCTTGGTCGGTGCGGATGCCGGTGAACTTGCAGGGATTGGCGCGGTTGGCGTAAAGGTTGTTGGTAACCTAGCTGAGGTTTTAAAAGATTGTGATGTCGTGATCGATTTTACTGCACCTGCAGCAACAGCACAGCATCTTAAACTTTGCCGTGAAGCAGGCGTTGCGATTGTCATTGGTACCACAGGTATGAATGATGAGCAAAAAGCTTATCTCGATGAAACAGCAACAGAAACCCCTGTGGTCTATGCAGCGAACTATTCTGTCGGTGTAAACGTTTCAATCAAACTTCTTGAATTGGCATCAAAAGTGTTTGGCGATACTGTGGATATTGAAGTGATTGAAGCCCATCATCGCCATAAAGTTGATGCACCATCAGGTACAGCGCTAATGTGGGGCGAAGCCATTGCCGGTGCTTTAGGACGTGACTTAAAACAAGATGCTGTGTATTGCCGTGAAGGTCATACGGGTCCACGTGAACGTCAAACCATTGGCTTCCAAACGATTCGCGGTGGTGACATTGTCGGTGAACATACTGCGATGTTTATTGCGGATGGCGAACGTGTTGAAATTACCCATAAAGCGACCAACCGTATGAACTTTGCCTCTGGTGCAGTACGTGCAGCTGCATGGGTAGTTGGTCGTGAAGCACGTAAGTACGATATGAAAGATGTACTGGGTTTTAACGATATTGACGTATAAAAGTGCGTTAAAATCCGTTATAACAACAGCATAAAATTAAAATAAGACGATCAATGGAATGAAAAAAGTCATCTTTATGGCCTGTGCTGTCGCATTCACTGCGGCAGTACAAGCGAAAACTATGGATAATGCTAAACTCACGATTAATAAAAATAATATTAAAGTTTGGACCTACCAAAATGCTCAAAATCCTGTCTTTCAATACAAAGCTGAAACCAGTTTTGATGTGCCCATTGAAAAAGCGGTTTCCCTGATTTTAGATGTGGAAAATGCAGTGAATTGGGTCCCTTATATGGGCAGTGTCAAAGTCTTATCCCGTGATGACCAAAAAGGCGAATTCAGCTTATATATGGTGCTGGATTTTCCTTTTCCTTTGAAAGACCGTGATTTGGTGGTACAAGGCAAAATGCGTAAAGATGCACAAGGCATCATTAGCATCCAAAATAAAGCGGTGAAAAAAGGTTATCCGATCAATCCCAATTATGTACGCCTCACCGACTATGAGGGCGATTGGACCTTCCAGCGTTTAGGCAATCAAAAAGTCAAAGTGTCAACCTATGGCTATGCCAATCCGGAAGGTTCCATTCCGCTCAGTTTCGTGAATATGTTCGTGCAGCAACAGCCTTATCAAATGCTACAAAAAATGAAAGTGCAGTTGGGTAAAAGCAAAACTGTTGCGACCTTTCCCGAAATTTTAAAATAAGCACCAGTAATGATTCAGTTCAATATGAACGATCAATGACTTCGCTGCTCAGGCAGACGAAATGCAGTCAACTGCTGCATGTGCTGTGCCTCAGGGAGTTCGATGCTGAGTAAGGTCTGTTCTGGAAATTGATGCGGATGTAACTTGATTTGAAATTGCCGCGCGGTCATTTGTTCACAGGCAAAGCGAAGTTTGGCTTGCTGCGGCATGATATTCATGCCGTTTTCAGACTTGGCTTTATAGATATATAGCTTTTGATGTAACCCACCGCTGGTGATCGGTTGGATCTGTTCAAGTTCATATTGCGTCAGTTTTTGGGCACTTAAAAAGCCTTGAATTAAAGATTTACAGATAAAATTTTGCTGGCTTTGGGCTTGAGTGTGCTGTTTGGGTTGGCACGCCATAAGCGTGAGTGTACTGATGATGATTAGACCCGCTCGAAGCTGCGTGAAGTCATTCATTTAATTTTCCCCCTATCGTTATTTTTGAGATATCAACCTGATGCATTCAGCTTAAATCTGTTAACTTAATGGGTACAGATACAAGAATGATTAAAAAAGGGGTACAGATGGCTTTTCAATATCAGCAGCTTGCGCAGCAGTTGGCACAGAAAATTTATAGTGGTGAATTGGCCGCAGGGCAGCGTCTTTATGCGCTACGTCAATTTTCACAGCAGCATCAGATCAGTTTAAATACCGCGAAACGCTGCTATGAATTACTTGAAGCCAAAGGCCTCATTTATGTCAAAGAAAAGTCTGGTTATTTTGTACAATCCTCACAGAAAGCCCAGCAAATTGCCGTGCCGAATCATCCTGATTTTGATTCCCGACCTCGTGAAATTTCGAATTTAGAATTGCAAATTCAGATCCATGAAGCATCTGCAAATAGTCGCCTGATTCATTTGGGTTCAATTCAGTTGTCCCCCAATTTTGTTCCTGTTGAAGCAATCAGACGTTCAATCCAAAGGGCATTAAAGCATTGTAAACCAGAAGATTTTTTATATAACAATCGGCAAGGTCATCCACAATTGCGTGAAGCTTTGTCGGCACATTGGGCTGAAGATGGTTTTTACATGCCTAAGGATGATATTTACATCAGCAATGGTTGTATGCCTGCTTTGTCAGTGATGTTGCAAAATCTAAGTGCGGAAGGGGAGAGTGTCATTGTTCCAACGCCGAACTATAACGGGCAATTGCAATTATTGGCTTTATTGAAGCGGAAAATTGTTGAAATTCCTGCCAATACGGAAGGTTTTGATTTAGATCGTTTAGAGCAGGCGATGCGGGATTCAGGCGCGAAAGTATGCTTATTGACTGCAAATTTTCAAAATCCTTTGGGTTTTTGTTTAAGTAATGAAGATAAGGAACGAATTGCACAACTGGCTGAAAAATATCAATGTTATGTGATTGAAGATGATATTTATGCTGAGTGTAGTTTCAATGCAAAGCGACCATTGCCTATCAAATATTGGGATCGGGCGGGCTACGTGATCTATTGTGCGTCGATTTCAAAATCTTTATCGCCTTCTTATCGGGTGGGGTGGTTTTGTCTTCCACCACATTTGCAACATTTGCGTCCGAAATTACTTTTGCAAAATGATTCGGTGAATACGCCTTTGCAGTTAGGACTTGCAGATTTGATTTTTAGTCGTGCGTATCGCCAACATCTTGCTGAATTGCGTCCTAAATTAATGGTGCAAGTAGAGCAGTATCGTCAGTATATTTACGATGCTTTTCAAGGGGTTGATATCCGTCTAAATCGGCCTCAAGGCAGTTATGCACTGTGGTTGCAGATGCCTGAACAAATAGACAGTTTGGCGCTGTATTACCATGCGCAAAAACATGGCATCAATATTGTGCCAGGTTTAATTTTTGGTGAGGACAATCGTTATAACAACTGTATTCGTCTAAATGCCGGGCATGAGTTGTCTGTAGATATTCAGCAGGCCATTTTGTTGCTTGCAGATTGGGTGCGTAAGGAATGTAGAAACACAAATGTCATCTAGATTAATGAGTCCATAAAGCATACAAAAAAAGCCTGCATGCAGCAGGCTTTTGGGGCTTAGATTTTTGCCGTTAAAAATCAGCTTTCAACACGATACGATAACGCACGTTTCCTGAATGCAAACGTTCAATCGCTTCATTCACCTGAGACATTGGATACATTTCAATTTGAGGTGCAATATTTTGACGTGCGGCGAATCGAAGTAATTCACGCAGTGCTGCAGGAGAGCCTGTTGATGAGCCAGTAACCGATTTAGCACCGCTGATCAGCATACCTGCGGGGATTTGCATCGGCTCAAGTGCTAGGCCAAGCATGTGAACGCTTCCATTCGGTGCCAAAGTCGAAAGATAGGCTTGCCAATCCAACGTCACATTGACCGTGCTTAAAATCAAATTGAACTTACCACGTTGTGCTTTAATTGCAGCAAGATCACGACTATTCACCACATGGTCAGCCCCCATGGCTTTAAGTTCATCGGTTTTATCTAAGTTTGAACTGAACGCAGTAATTTCACAGCCCCAAGCTTTGAGCAGTTTAATCGCCATATGACCTAAACCACCAATGCCGATCACGGCAACATGGTGAATGGCCTGAATTTGGTGCTGTAATATGGGATCAAATACCGTAATCCCACCGCAGAGCAGAGGGCCAGCACTGGTTGGGTCGAGATCATCTGGAAGGGGAATAACCCATTGCCAGCCAGCACGGACTTTGTCGGCAAAGCCACCTGCATGACCGACGATCGTCGCTGTCTTGGTTCCGGTACATTGCACTTGGCGACCATCGATACACGGGTCACAGTGTTGACAACTTTCTGCTGTCCAGCCAATGCCTACACGTTGTCCGACTTTGAGTCCTTTGGCTTCGCTGCCGAGTTGGGTAATGGTTCCAATTACTTCATGCCCTGGGACCACAGGATAAACCGAAGATTTCCAATCATTTTGGATAATAGAAATATCTGAGTGACAAAGACCGCAATACTCGACTTTGACTTCAACCTGATGGGCTTGTAATTCACCTGCATCAAATTGGTAGGGAACAAGGGCTTCACCACTGTTCATTGCTGCATAGGCGTGGATTGTATTGTCACTCATTATTCTATCCTTTCTGCTTTTGAGGTCATTCTTCGTGCGTGTATTTAAAGTCACAGTGATTTTCATGATCATTGACCATGCCGATAGCTTGCATCAGAGCATAGCAAGTCGTCGGGCCGACAAATTTAAAACCATGCTTTTTTAATGCGTTGGACATTGCCTGACTTTGAGCGGTTTGTGCAGGGGCGCTACGATATTCAACGACATCATTATTGGCAATTTGACCTTCGACAAAACTCCAAAGAAATTCTACAGGATGAATCCCTTGGGCTTTTAACTGTTGCCATGCTTTTGCATTATCACGAATGGCAGTGAGTTTGCCGATATGGCGAATCAAACCTGAATCTTGTAATTTTTCTTGTAATTGTAGGTCATTCAACGCTGCGATTTCGGCAATGGGATATTGAAAAAAATGCTGCTGATAACAGGCCCGCTTTTTCAGCACAGTGATCCAAGACAGCCCCGCTTGTTGTCCTTCAAGACATAGCATTTCAAAGAGATGCTGCTCATCAAAACTAGGTTTAGCCCACTCAGTGTCGTGGTAGGCAATATATAAAGGATCTTCGGAGCACCAAGCACAGCGTTGTATCGTCATGTTGAATGCTCCTTTTGACTTAAATTTTAAAGACAGTCCATTGATCGTTTTTATTGTCCCAATACAACAGTTCCGCTTGATCGAGATCGGCAAATTGAATCCATACATCTTTACCTGATTTGTCTGCGTAGCCGGTGCTGATGAGTAATGCTTCTTCAGTGATCTCCATGATCCAGCCCTGATAAGACTGTCCATTGAGGCTGATTTTTTGTTGATTACCAGATTCTGCAAATTCCACCAGACGATTGATCAACGCTTCTGACATGTATGTTTCCTAAAATTAACGTAAATACGGATAGGGGTTAACGGCATTGCGACCTTTACCACCCAAGTAAATGCCATAATGCAAATGTGGTGCAGTATGTCGAGCATTGCCAGTATTACCTACATAGCCAATGACATCACCTTTTTTGACATAGTCGCCGACGTTTAAGCCACGCTTATGACCATCAAGATGCGCATAATAATGCCAAGAGCCTGCGGGCCCCATAATCCATATCACTTTACCACCCAAATTGTTATTACGTAAGTCAGCAACTAAACCTTCTGTAGCACTGAGGACTTTTGTTCCACGTGGAACAATAATATCAATGCCTTCGTGGCTCCGCCCTTGGCTACGCGCTGCGCCCCAAGTATCCTTGAGCGCACTTCGTTTGACTTGATGAACAGGAACAGGCAATTGATTGGGTAAACGCATGTTTTGTAATTTTTTCACTTCATGTGCAGGCAATGTACTACCAGATGGTTTGGGGGGAGTTGATGTACAGGCGCTGAGTAAAAGCAACATAAAACCAATACCGCCGAACAACCCTCTGCGAAGCAAAAACTCTTGAGTCACATTTGTCCCTATTCAATTGATGAGCAGTTAAAAACTATGGCATAGAATGGCTTTCGAGTTCTAGCGTAGAAATGAGTTTTTTCATGGCGGTTGGAATACCGAGTGCAGTGGCTTGTATCGGGCTAAACCACTGTCCGTTGCATTCAATCGCTAAATGCTCTTTTTGATCGGCAGCAACGGTAAATACAGTAGCTTCTAAAAGCCAAGTGAAGTGGGTAAAGCTATGTGATATCTGCACTTGAGTGGTGGTAGGTTTCAGTCCAAGTTGCTGAGTGTGGGATTGAAACTCATGGGGTTGATCAAAAATAGGTAAACACCACAGACCGCCCCATAGACCGCTATTCGGACGTTGTATCCACAGCCATTCTCCTGCAGATTGAATCAGCATGACTTGAGCCTCTCTCACTGGAACAGGCTTTTTAGGCTTTTTATAAGGTAATTCAGTTTCTAAACCCTGAGCATGTGCTTTGCAGTGCTGTTGCATGGGACAATATAAACAGAGTGGTTTTTTCGGCGTGCATACCGTTGCACCCAAATCCATAATCGCTTGGGTATAATCGTGGTTGCGTTCAGTGGGGCAGAGCTCTGTCGCCAGTTGCCACATGGCCCGTTCATGTACAGGTTTCGATAAATCATCTTCTATAGCAAAGAAACGAGACAATACTCGCTTGACGTTGCCGTCCATAATCACGCCATATTGTCTTAAACCTAAAGACATCAGTGCACCCGCGGTAGACGGGCCGATGCCCGGTAGTTCCATCCACTGCTCAAGATTGCTTGGAAAATGTCCCTGATGTGCAACAATACCCGCGGCTTTGTGTAAGTTCCGAGCCCGTGCATAGTAGCCTAAGCCAGCCCAATAGGGCGCCACATCATCCCAAGAGGCATGGCCTAAATCTTCAACAGTCGGAAACCGTTGAATAAATCGATCAAAATATTGTAGGACAGTTTTGACTTGGGTTTGTTGCAGCATAATTTCTGAAACCCACACTTTGTAAGGGTCATCCTTCACTTGCCACGGTAAGTCATGACGACCATGGACATCAAACCAGTCGAGAAGGGCATCAGAAAAGTTAAACATGCAATACAGTCAAAATTGAAAAAACCTGCCTAGTATACATCTTTCTATAGGCATTCTTTTTTGTTCAAAACGAAATCTGTATATCAGGGGAAATGCAAAAATAGTGGCTATCAAAAAAGGAGCCGAAGCTCCTTAGTGAGGGTCAATTTTTAAATTTTAGCTTTTAAAGCCCCAGCGGGAATCAAGCGCCAACGTTTGGTTTTCATAACGTGGAATAATGTGAATGTGCACATGTTCAGTAGCTTCGCCAAAAACTTGTCCATCATTAAACCCAATATGAAAGCCAGTAGGTTGATAACGTAAATTTAATTCATTACGTGCTTGTTCAAGTAAGGACATTAAACTTTTACGTTCTTTATCAGTAATTTCAAAAAAAGAACCAACGTGACGTAGCGGGACAATGACAGCATGTCCTTTAGACAGTGTGTGTGGTTCAGGAAGTACAACTCCAAAATCATTTTTTGCAATAACGTCATATTCGTCAAAATTGCAATATGGACAATTGAGATCTGTCATTGTGCTCTCCTCATTTTTATAAATTAAATATTGGTATTGGTTCTTAGCGCTTTAAGAACCAAGCTGGCGTGCTAACAAGGCATACATGGCCGCTAAGCTTTGTTGTTCTGCAGTAGCGTTATAAGCTAAATCTACGCCGTTGGCTTTGGCGCGTTCATCCGCCATCGGGTTGCTAAAGCCATGTTTTGCACCTTCAAAAATATTGATTTGATACTTCACTTGGGCAGCATCCATTTCATTTCTAAAGGTCGCAACATCTTCTAAGCTCACCATCGAGTCGAGCTCACCATGTTGCACTAAAATCTCTGCTTGAACTTGTCCTGTTTGTGCAGGAGTCGCTGTAGCAAGTGTTGCATGGAAGGTCACCACAGCTTTTAATGCAGCACCTGAACGAGCTAAATCCAGCACGACTTTTCCACCATAGCAAAAGCCTATGGCTGCGAGTTTATCTGCATTTACTTCTTTTTGCTGTGCCAAAGTGTTTAATGCAGCAGACGCACGGGTCACAATGGTATCGGCATGATCAAAAGTCTGCATCATCCATTCATAAGCTTGCTTGGCATCTGTGGTGACTTTTTTGTCACCATACATATCCAAAGCGAAAGCAGCATAGCCTTGTTTTGCCAATTCACGCGCACGTTGTTCGGTATATTCATTGCGTCCCCACCATTCAGGGGCAACTAACACACCTGCGATCGCAGTGTCTAACTCTGGAGCAGCAAAATAGCCAAAAAGTTGAGTTCCATCTGCTGCTGTATATTGAATTTCGCGCGTCTTAATTTTAACGGTCATGGTCAAATCCTTATGTGCGGCTACGCAGTTAATGAAGATTTAAAATAAAGGGAAATGAGTTTTTGTGAAATAAATATAAGATATCAATGTGAATTTTAAGTCAAATCAATCAAAAAAATTGTAAAAGAAAATAATGGTACGAAGAAATATTGAGGAGCACCGAGATTTGTCGATGCTCCTGAAGGGAGTATTGTTATTTCGGGAGAACTTCAATGAGCTCTACATCAAAAATCAGTGTGCTGTTTGGCTCAATGACGTCTGCTGAACCAATTTGCCCATAGCCCAAATTGGCAGGAATGAAGAAGCGATATTTTGCACCTTCTTTCATCAACTGTAGACCTTCTGTCCAACCCTGAATGACTTGGCTCACTTGGAACATCGCAGGTTGGTTGCGTGCAATTGAACTATCAAAAACAGTGCCATCAATTAAGCGCCCTTCATAGTGAACTTTCACATTTGAATTGGCTTTGGGTGACTTACCTTTGCCGGCTTGAATGACTTGATACTGCAGGCCAGATTTCGTGACCTGAATGCTCGTTTTTTTTGCATTTTCAGCAAGGAAAGCGGCACCAATGGTGGCATTCGCATCCGCTTTTTGCTTCAGTTCAATCAGTTGTTTCGCTTCGGTTTGCTTTTTATATTGGGTTAAGGCACGGGTCATTTCTTCATCTGTTAATGACGAAGCTTGACCTTTAGAAGCTGCTTTTAAACCTGCAACAAATGCATCAATATCCAAATCCTTAATGGATTCAGCATTACTGCGTCCCATTAAATAACCAAAACTATAACCCACTTGTTCTGCAGCACTACTTTTATTACTGACATCTTTGGCAAATACAGTGCTTGAGCAGAGTGTCAAACACAACATACTGATCTGTAATTTCATGACCGAGTCTCAAAATAAAGCAGGAGAGCGAAAAGCTCTCCTGTACCGGTTTTATTATTTAACTTCAATGAGTTCTACATCAAAAATTAAAGTACTGTTCGGTGGGATTGTTCCTGGAACACCTTGAGCACCATAACCTAGGTTTGAGGGAATATATAAAGTAGCTTTGCCACCTTCCTTCATTAACTGCAGACCTTCAGTCCAACCCGGAATTACTTGGTTCAACGGAAATTCAATTGGCTCGCCGCGCTGTACTGAACTATCAAATACTGTGCCATCTACTAACTTACCTGTGTAGTGGACTTTAACAACTGATGTGGCTTGCGGTTGTTTACCTGTACCTTCTTTCGTTGTTAGGTACTGTAAACCAGAAGCTGTAGTTTTAACCCCAGCTTTGCTTTTGTTTTCTGTTAAGAAATTATCGCTGCTACTTTGTGCTTGCTTATTGCTTTTAAGTTGTTTGTTTTGCATTTCTTGCTGGAATTCAGCATATGCTTTTTGTAATTCTTCTTCAGTATATGCAGGTTTTGCACGAGCATGGCCTGCACGAACGCCTGTGACAAAGCTATCAATATCTAATTCTGGAGGCGTTTGATGGGCAACTTCATAACCAAGTGCATAACTGATTTTAGCGACAGCAGAAGCATTTGCAGCTGGTTGAGTTGATGTTGCTGATTGCGTAGCAGGTGTTTTAGTTGCATAGTAAACAGGAACAAGTGCGGCACCGCCGAGTAATACAGCGACAGCGATAGGTAGGGCCTTACTCATATATTTTCCCACAATTATTTTATATGTAAAAAGTTGCTGAAATTCTAGCAGACTTTTCCTGTTCAGCGCTTACCTATCTCTACGATCAGGTAAGGTGCAGGAAAGATCATCATAGTCATGTTCTTATTTTTATACTATAACGGTATGAATATATAAAACATTTTTTATACAGAAAGAGGCATGCAACATAAATTTCGCACATAAAAAAGCCACCGTATTCGGTGGCTTTTTTTACAACGCGCTGAATCAGTCTTGGTCTTTTGAAGCTTTATAACCATAGGAATAGTTATAGCCATAACCATAGCCTGCTGAGCTACGTTGAATGTCGTTTAGAATAATACCATTGACCTTCACACCCACTTGTTCAAAGCGGTTAACGGTTAACTCTAACTCTTTCAACTGCGTTTTCGCATAACGAGCAATCACCAAATTCACGCCAGCAAATTGCGAAATAATGATACCGTCTGTCACCGCAAGTACAGGAGGGGTATCAATGATCACATGATCAAACATCGGTGAAATTAAATCTAAGAATTCTTTGAATTTCCCAGAGCTTAAAAGTTCAGATGGATTAGAAGGGCTCTTACCCCGAGTTACGACACTTAAATTTGGAATTTCTGTTGTTTTAACAATACTGTCAATGCCACTTTGCCCATTTAAAAACTCTGCAAGACCAGGTTGATTGTCTTGATTGAAGTATTTATTTAAGTAACCACGACGCATATCGGCATCAACAATCAGTACGCGCTTATCACTCTGCGCCAAAATAGTCGCTAAGTTCGTTGAAACAAAAGATTTACCGACTTCTGGTGCAGGCCCTGAAATCATGATCAGATTATTTTTTGCAGATGTCAGTGCAAAGTGAATGGCAGTACGCATACTGCGCAGGCTTTCAATTGCAATATCATCGCTATTTTTAACTGCAAGAACTGGAATTGTTTTCTTCTTCTTCAAGAGTTTAATACGGCTTTCTTGAACAGGGGAACGTGGCACAGTGGCATAAACCGGAAGATCAAGGGTGTTCTCAATTTCTGAAGAATCTTTGATTCCTGAGCGTAGCATGTTACGTAGTAGTGCAAGTAATGTACCGAGGAAACCACCGAGAAAAATTGAAAGTATCAAGATTTGTAGTTTTTTTGGTGCAATCGGTTGAATTGGTTCTACAGCAGTATCCACAATACGGACATTACCAATTTCACCAGCTTTGGCAATACGAAGCTGTTGGTAAGAATTCAACAACGCTGTATAAAGTTGTTGTTTCACTTCAACTTCACGATAGAGCTGTAAATAACGACGTTGTAAGTCTGGTAATTTTTTTAAGGTGGTATTTAGTTCACCAATTTTGCTATTGATTGCACCTAATTGGGCATTCATTTGCTGCATCACTGGATGTTCACTAGTGTACTTCGCAGAAGCTTCAGCAACTTTTTGCTCTAATTCAGCTTTTTGAGTTTCAAGAGTGACGCTTTGAGTTAAATATAGTTCAGATTCTTTGGTTACATCGACGGTATTAAACTCTTGACGGAATTTGTTAAATTCACGTTCTGCGACATCAAGCTGCTGTTTTAATTCAGGGAGTTGTTCGTCTAGGAATTTTAATGTTTGTGCACTTTCAGCCGAACGTCTTTCAATATTTTGATGGCTGTAGGCTGCTAAAATGGCATTTAAAACTTTTGTAATATGTTCTTTATCTTGGCCTTGATAGTTAAGGCCAAGCACGCCCGTCATTTTACCTTTTTCAGCAACAGAATAATTTGCCAAAATACTGTCAACTGCAGCAGGTAAAGACTGTTTTTGAATTAAATAGTCATCTTTGAATTGATCTTTGCTATAAATTGAGATTTCCCAAAGACCTTCTGCTGTACGCAAAGAGCTTTTTTGGTTCAATGGTGCTGTTAAAATTGTTTGTTCAGTCTGGAGGTCAATTAAAGAAAATTTATTATCTTGAAATTGGAGACCAAGGTTCTTGTCACGATATTGTGCAGGAATATCAAATTGGCGTATTTCAAAACTTTTCTCATTATCTTTGAAAATGACAGATTTATTTTTATATTCGGTGGCATATTCATGCGGTGAAAATAAGCGATCAGTGAAAGAGTTTTCAGTACCCGAAATTTTTAAATCTAGATGTAAGTTTTGAATCACGGTGCCTAGAACTAAACGTGATTTAAGAATTTCAATTTCTGCTTGCGCTGGTTGTTTTTGATCAATCATATTAGAAAGATCACCTAATAAGGCAGCAGAAGCCCCTTTATTCTCTTCGACCTGTACTAAAGCATTGACTGCATAAGTGTCGGGGGTGGTTCTTAAATAAAGTAAAGCACAAACAAGACTTAAAATTACACATAGAGCAATTAACTTCCACTGTGCAATCAGAGAGAAAAATAATTCCTTTAAATCAATTGTATCTTCTGTATTGGTATTTTGGCTCATAATCGTACATCAAAAGTTAAATTTGTTTAGTCCAATCTGCAATGCAAGATTGGATCAGTTCTGAGGTCTGGTCAAAAAAAGCTTGATCGTGCTGATATGGGTCAGGCACATTTTTACCTTGCCAATGGCCTAAACGAAAAGTCTTTCCTTTTGCAAATGGCCATGTTTGTTCAATATGCTTTTGTTGATTTGAACTCATGACTAAAATTAAATCTGATTTCTTGATCAGTTCAGCATTTAATTTTTGCGCAATGTGTCCACTCATATCGATGCCAATTTTTTGCATACAGTGTTGAGCTTTTTCATCTGCTGGATGTCCAACCATGCCTGAGATTCCCGCTGAATAAATATTCAGATCGGGATGATTCTTTTTCAGAAGATATTCTGCCATAGGACTTCGGCAAATATTACCTACACACACCACCAGAATATTTTTAAATAACATTATTGACCCATTCTGTCGATGTTATAGATCATATTTGAGAAAGGAATCACCTGATTGATCACGCGCTGCCAACGTGCCAAGCCAGATGCATCAACATATACAATATCGTTGCTACGCATTCTGAACTGGTTTGCGAGTCCAAAGTCACCAATACTGGTTAAATCCAAATGATAAATTTCGGTCATCGGACTATTCATATCACTACGTACTACGTAGATTTTACCTCGACTTGCAGAAAGCGAGTTTACCCCAAGACTTTCGCCCAAGACATCACTTAAACTCATTCCTTGATCACGCATTGGTAGGGATTGATTTTTACCAGATTCACCCATTACATAAATTTTCTGATTTTCGCGTGAATTGACATAAATTGTATCGTTAGGCTGTATGAGTAGATTATGTAGTGAATAGCCAGCCTTTTCTAACTGAATGCTATTTAAGTTGTAAGTTTGTCCTTGGCGTACCAAGGTAATAGACGTATTATCGCCAAATTGCGTATTCACACCGCCAGCAAGACCAAGTGCAGTATATACGCTTGTAGGTTGGTCGGTGAGATTAAATTGACCACCTTTCATTACATTACCTTGGACAGAATAACGCTGGCCTTGGTAGGAAAGAACGCGAACAATCACATCTGGGGTTTTTAAATAGCGGGCAAGTTGGCTACGTAACTCCTGATTAACTTTTGTTAGGGATTTTCCGGCAGCTTTATATCGGCCAATAATAGGGAATTGAATATAACCATTTTGGTCGATTTGGTAACCGTTTGATTTTATCGCCTCTTCATTACTAATGGTATTTGTAGGTGGCGTTATTTCCGGATATGCCCATAAATAAATGGATAAAATATCACCAGAATTTAATCGATATTGTTGTTGTTGTTGATTGAAAAGGTGAGCAAAATTTTGTTGATTAATCTGTGCGGGTTGAACGGCTGCTAAATTGTCTTGTGATAATTTGATGACATTTACAGTTGAACCTAGATCTGTTTGGAAAACACCTTCTTTTGGTAAATCATATGTTTGAAGACCTGATGTGATTGCACAACCCGTCATACCTAAACTGAGTGCTAACAAGAAGCTATAACGATAGTAACTCACTCGAAATCCTACTTATAAAAATAATTGAATTGTAAAAAAGGCAATCGCCTGATTTTTAAAATATATAACGCAGCATTTTATACTATGTAAAGTAAACATCCTAGGATTTGCTGTCAAAATGTGTTGCTACAGTGTAATGATTATTGTGTGAAATAAAACACATATTTGTTAATCAATAAATAATAAATTCATTTAGGAAATTGGTGTTAAAAATCAAATATTAATATATTGGATAAAAAATAAACGTTGAATTTTGCAGTTATAATTTTTGATTACGAAAAATAATAATTCCAGAAAAATATAAGGGCAATTTCTGCTATATTATGAGGCGTTTTTCACATGATTAAATCATAAATTATAAGGCTCTGGAATGTTGCAACTCTCGGAACTAAAAATAGCAGTTATTGGGTTGGGCTATGTAGGTTTACCTTTAGCTGTTGAATTTGGTAAAAAAAACCCAGTTATTGGTTTTGATATCCATCAAAAAAGAATCGATGAATTAAGAAGTGGTCAAGATCACACTTTAGAAGTTTCACCTGAAGAATTAAAAAAAGCAGAATATTTACAATTTTCAGCTGATTTGGATACTTTAAAAAGTTGTAACTTCTTTATTGTTACCGTTCCAACGCCAATTGATGAATTTAAGCAGCCGGATTTAACTCCATTGGTTAAAGCTTCAGAAAGCATTGCAAAAGTGTTGAAAAAGGGTGATATCGTGGTGTACGAATCAACGGTATATCCAGGTGCAACTGAAGAAGTCTGTATTCCTGTTTTAGAGAAAAACTCAGGCTTAATATTCAATCAAGATTTCTTTGCAGGCTATAGCCCTGAGCGTATTAACCCGGGCGATAAACTACACCGCGTCACCAATATTTTAAAAATCACCTCAGGTTCAACACCTGAAGTCGCTGATTATGTTGATCAAGTCTATAACCTGATTATTGAAGCAGGCACGCATAAAGCAGCCAGCATTAAGGTTGCAGAAGCAGCGAAGGTGATTGAAAACACCCAGCGTGATGTGAATATTGCCTTAATTAATGAATTGGCATTGATTTTCAATAAAATGGGCATTGATACTGAAGCGGTATTACAAGCAGCAGGTACCAAATGGAACTTCCTTCCATTCCGTCCGGGTTTAGTTGGTGGTCACTGTATCGGTGTTGACCCGTACTACTTGACTCATAAGGCGCAAGCAATTGGCTATAACCCTGAAATTATTTTAGCGGGCCGCCGCTTAAATGATGGTATGGGTGCTTATGTGGTTACTCAGCTGGTTAAAGCCATGCTGAAAAAACGCATTCAAGTAGAAGAGGCCAAAGTCTTAATTTTAGGCTTAAGTTTTAAAGAAAATTGCCCTGATATCCGTAATACCCGCATCATTGATATTGTGAAAGAACTGCAGGAATATCATGTCAATGTTGATGTATATGACCCTTGGGTAGATGCCGCTGAAGCTGAACATGAATATGGAATTCGGCCTGTACAAGCACCTGCACAAGGTGAATATGATGCTGTGATTTTGGCAGTCGCGCATGAACAATTTAAAGACATGGGTGTAGAGACGATCCGTGCGTTGGGTAAAGAAGATCATGTGCTCTATGACTTGAAGTACGTGTTATCTCAAGCTGAATCTGATCTACGTTTGTAAGGAGCATACCATCATGAATCAATATCAACAGGTATGTGAAAACCTAAAAACAGCGCCTAAAACATGGCTTGTAACTGGTGTGGCTGGTTTTATTGGCTCAAACCTTTTAGAGACTTTACTTAAGCTCAACCAAACTGTGGTGGGTTTGGATAACTTTGCCACGGGTCATCAGCATAACCTTGATGAAGTGCAAAGCTTGGTCACTGCGGAGCAATGGGCGAAATTCAGATTCATTGAAGGTGATATTCGCAAATTTGAAGACTGCCAAAAAGCCTGTGTAGGTGTGGATTATGTGCTGCATGAAGCTGCTTTAGGCTCTGTACCACGTTCGATTGCTGATCCAATTACCACCAATGACACCAATATTAGCGGTTTTTTGAATATGTTGACTGCTGCACGCGATGCTCATGTGTCTAGTTTTACGTATGCAGCCAGTAGTTCGACGTATGGTGATCATCCTGGGTTGCCAAAAGTTGAGGAAAACATTGGTAATCCATTGTCGCCTTATGCTGTGACCAAATATGTTAATGAGCTGTATGCTGAAGTATTTGCACGGACTTATGGTTTTAAAACCATTGGCCTGCGTTACTTCAATGTTTTCGGCAAGCGTCAAGATCCGAATGGTGCCTATGCAGCAGTTATTCCAAAATGGACAGCCTCGATGATCGCTGGTGAGGATGTGTACATTAACGGTGACGGTGAAACAAGCCGTGATTTCTGCTTTATTGATAATACTGTCCAAGCCAATATCTTGGCAGCGACTGCATCAGATGAAGCCAAAAATCAAGTGTATAACGTGGCTGTGGGTGATCGTACTACCTTAAATGATTTGTATCGTGCCATTCAGGTGGCGCTTGCAACTAATGATGTCAACTTTGAGCGTGACCCTATATACCGTGAGTTCCGAGCAGGTGATGTACGTCATTCACAAGCCAGTATTGCAAAAATTGAACATGGTTTAGGTTATCTACCGCAGTTTAAAATTGCCGAAGGCATACAATTATCCATGCGTTGGTACGTCAATAATTTAAAATGATTTTAACCAGATGATTGCGAAATTGTTCGCAAAATATCAGTCAATTGGACTGATTACGTTGAGTTTACTGGCAGGTGCGATAATTACTTTTATCGCCCTTCCTGTTTTAACACGCCTCTATTCGGTTGCCGACTTTGGTGCATACGGAGTTGCCTTGGCGATAGTCAGTGTATTATCAACCATTGCTAATTTACGTTTGGATCAAGCGATTTTAGTGGCAGATGACTCGGATAAAAAAAGCCTGATTTTTGAGGGTGCAGTTTTTTCAACGGCTATTGCAATCATCAGTGGTATTGTCATTAGTTTGATTCTAAATGTTGAAATGGCATTTGCTGTAGCTTCAGGTGTACTTGCTAACACTTTACTTCAAAGTATTTATAATTATAAATTCGCAGCACATAAAGAATACTTTTGTGCAGGCTTAAATATTTTTAGGAGCGCGATTGTTGTAGTGGTGCAGTTAAGTTTACCGCTATTTATACATATTAGTTTGGTTAATAGCTATAATATTAGTTCAATCCTAATGATTGTGGCAATGCTGATCTACATATTGAAATATCAGCTCTATCAGGTCAGTTGGCAGGCATTTAAAAATTATCAAGATTTTATTTATTCCAATACGCCACATGCATTACTGAATAGTTTTTCACATAATTTGCCGTACTATGTGGTGTCGCATTTTGTGGGTGTGCAGGCAATAGGTTTCTATGCCATTGTTGAACGAACACTACGTGTGCCTATCAATTTGATTTCACAAACTTTACGTCAATATTTTATTCGTAAATTTAAAGATACAAAATCCAATCAAGCTGCACTGAAAAGTAGCGTCTTATTGAGTTTTGTGTCACTGCCATTATTTGCAATTTTCTTTATCTTGCCAGAACCACTTTATTTATGGGTTTTTGGATCAGAATGGGTTGGCATTTCGACTTATTTCCAAATATTAGCTTTGGGATATTGGGCTGTGTTTTGTAACCCACCAATTTCAGCCTATTTAATCGCAAAGCGAAATAGCCAAGTTTTATTTAAACTACAAATCGTAGAATTGCTCATTAAATTTGCGTTATTCGTTGGGCTATATCTGTGCTTGGATAATAAAATTTATATGTTATTAGCAGTGCCGATAGCGCTGATTTTTTATAACTTTGCCATTTTAATGGTTGTGTGGAGAATAAAAAACTGATGTTTTTTAAATTGTTAAAACTGATGAATTGGATAACTGCACAATGTCGAAAGCAATTTTATAATATAGCTTTTCGCACTAAATTTCGCTACTTTGGAAAAAATTGTAGTATTGAAATAAGTGGTCAGGTCAAGATCGGAAAGAATGTTTATATTGGTGATCATGTCAATTTAATTGTTGAGTCAAATGCAGTTTTAGAGATAGGCGATAATAGTTTTATTGGTGAAAACAGTTACATCAAGTGTTTTGGTGGGAAAATTAAAATTGGCAAAGATGTTAGTATTAATTCAAAATCTTTTCTAAATGGGTGTGGTGGTTTAAAAATTGATGATAATACTCGAATAGGTACTCAATCTATAATTATTGCGAGTAATCATAAATTTGATGATCCAAATGTTTTAATTAAAGATGCAATTACCAAGTTGGGTGTCGTAATTGGTGAAAATGTTTGGTTAGGTGCTAGGGTTACGGTTCTTGATGGCGTAAATATAGTGGATGATACAATAATCGGTGCTTGTTCTTTGGTATCTAAAAATATTGATCAAAAAGGAATTTATGTTGGTGTTCCTGTTAAGAAAATTAAATAATTCGGGGCTTACTTTAAAATGAAAATTAATAAAAATGCTTTTCTTTGCATGGGTTTTTTTATTATTTATTCAACTTGGTCTTTCTATTTATATGGAACAGGTTTAGTTGGTGATTTTCTAGTAACACCTTATGATGAATTGCGTTTTTTGGAAGCGACAAACCGGATAATAATGGATTTCAAGGCATATGGCTTGATATATGTTTTTGAAAACTATTATAACTATTCTCAAAGTGTACATTTTGGGCATTACTTTGTGCTTGCATTTATCAGGTTTCTTTCTAATGACTCAATGTTTTTTTGGTCTATGTATCACAATTTTATTTTTTGTATTGGTGTATACTTTTTTTCAAAATATTTGAGCTTGGAATATAAGTTTATAAGCATAAAAAGTATTAAATTTGCTTCTGTTTTAGTTTTTTTATACCCTGTTTTTTATTATCTTAACTTTTCTCTAATGAGAGATATTTCAATATTCTCCCTACTATCAATTGTTCTATATTTATATAAAAAAAATAACTACTATTTATTATTATTATTTTTACTAATCTTGTCTGTGTATCGTGTGAATGTAGTTTTGTGTATGCTTTTATATATTTTGATTGATCAATTGAAAGGAAAAAATATTCTTTCTATTTTTAAATATATTTTTGCATCCTTTGCAATCATTGTTTTTTTTGATTATATTGCTTTTGGAATAATATTTAGAAATTTAGGTAGAATTAATTTTTCTAATTTTTCTAATTTTATTAATGAAACTTTGGTTTTATTTTTTTCTCCTTTACCATTTTCAATTGACCCTATGTTGCCTGCTTATTTAATATTTTGGTTTAAGGTGTCTTTCTTTGTCTGTATATTTGCAATGTGTATAAATATTTTTGTCTTAATAAGAAGTAAATTTACACTTTTTGTTCCAGTAGTTCCTATGATTTTTTTTATACTATTATATGTTTTTATATATAGTACAGAGGTTGGAGTCGGATTTAGGCAAGCATCTATTGTGCTTCCATTTATATATATTCCAATATTGTTTTATATTTTTCATTTAATAAAATATAAAACACTGAGTATAAGGGATTAATTTTATATGCTAACTTTTTTATTTGATTTAATATATTTTATATTTAAAGGGAGTATTGCTTTTGCAAGATACAAAGGAGTAAAACTTGGGGAGAATTGTAGAATTTATATTAAAAACTGGGGCTCTGAACCTTTTTTAATTTCCATTGGTGATCATGTTACTGTAACTTCAGGCGTGAAATTTATCACCCATGATGGCAGCACCTGTTTGGTGAAAGATTCGCAAGGCAAACGCTATCAACGGTTTGCCCCGATTCAAGTTGGTTCTCATGTATTTATTGGTGTAAATACAATTGTCATGCCTGGAGTGAGCATTGGTTCCAATGTGGTCATTGGTGCAGGTTCTGTGGTCACAAAAGATATTCCAGACAATAGTGTGGCTATTGGAGTGCCAGCCAAAGTGGTTTCAAGTTTTACAGACTATCAATCCAAAATTCAAAGCACCTGTGCTAGTGATAGTGAGCTCGCAGGTATCACAGATTACTGTGAGCGGGTTGAACGTGCGATAAAGATTCAAGCTTCAAAAACTCTGCATTAGTATTCTCCCATTTTAAATTTTAGGTCTGATTATGTTGAATAAAGTCATATTCTTTTTGCCAAGTTTGGGCGGTGGCGGTGCAGAACGTACAGTCATTCAACTCGCCAATAGCTTTGCCGAGCAGGGCTTAAATATTCATTTAGGCGTGTGTGATGTTACTGGTGAAAAATCCAAACTTTTACTTGAAGTCAGCCCGAAAATTGAATTGGTGAATTTTAATTGCGGTCGAGTGATGAATAGCATCACACCGTTAAAAATGAAGCTGAAAGCTGAACAGTATGATTGTTTGGTGGCAACACAAACCCATACCAATATTGTTGCAGGTATTGCTAAAAAATTGGCAGGTGTTAAAACAGCATTAATTTTCCGTGAAGTGTCGACACCATCTAAAAATTTGAAATTGCAAGGTGTTAGTAAATTTATTTTAAAAACGTTGGTGAATTGGACTTATCCCATGGCACAGCAAGTGGTCTGTGTCTCCAAAGGGGTTGAAGCAGATTTTCGTGAATACTACAGCTATAAAAAAAATAATCTGAGCACCATTTATAACCCTGTGCTAGATGATGCCTATTTTGAAAAACTGAAAGTGCCCGTCACGCATCGCTTTTTTAATAATGACAATAAAGTGATTTTAGCGGTAGGTCGCCTGACTGAAGCGAAAAACTTTGGCTTTCTGATCCATTCTTTTAAAGCCTTATATGATCAGCATTCTGAAACCCGTCTAATTATTTTAGGTGAGGGTGAACTGCGTGCTGAATTTGAAGCTTTGGTATCGGACTTAGGCTTAAAAGATGTCGTAGATTTACCGGGCTTTGATTCAAACCCGTATGCCTATTTTAAATATGCGTCTCTATTTGTTTTAAGCTCAAATTGGGAAGGTTTACCGGGTGTACTGATTCAGGCACTTGCTTCTAAGGTGAAGGTGGTCAGTACAGATTGCCCAAGTGGTCCTATGGAAATTTTAGACCATGCTAAATTTGGCTTATTGGTCGAATGCAATGACCAGGCAGGTTTGACGCAAGCCATGCAACAGGCAATTTTTGCCGATTATGTACATTATTCAGAAGCTGATTTTGAAGCGCATATTCAGCAATTCCACAAAGCAACGGTATTAAAGCAGTACTTAAACATGATGGAGTCTGCAACATGAGCAAACCGTTGATGGTACATGTAATCACCAACTTTGCAGGGGTCGGCGGTGCAGAGATGATGCTGGCACGCCTGATTCAATGTACTGAAGATCAGTATCAGCATGTGATCATCAGTTTGATGAAAACATCGAGCATCTATCAAAGCACGCTCGATCGTTGTCAGTCACATTATGCCTTAGGCTGGAATGGCATCAATACCTTGAGTACCATTCAAAAATTACGTAAATTGCTGAAACAGTTACAACCGCAAACCGTGCAATGCTGGATGTACCATGCCAATGCCTTAACCAGTTTGAGCGGCATTGGCTTAGCTAAAAAACCGAAAATCGTGTGGGGCATTCATCACTCGCTTGCTTCACCGAAAGATGAATCGATCAGTACCAAGATTGCTTTAGGTTTAAGTAAAATTTTATCAAAACAACCGAACAGCGTGATTTATTGTGCGCATTCTTCATTGCAACAGCACCAAGCGTTTGGCTTTCAAAACCCAAATAGCAAAGTGATCGCCAATGGGGTATTCCTCGATAAATTTCAGCCGAATCCTGAATTACATCAGCCAACTGTAATTGGTTTTGCAGGACGTTATCATACGGCAAAAGGTTATCCGTATTTATTTGAAACCATGGGTTTGCTGAAAGATCAAAATATCGTGTTTAAAATTGCCGGCAATGGGGCGAGTTTAGATAATGCGGAAGTAAAAGCTCTATTTGATCAGTATCAATTAGACGCTGAAAAAGTCCATTTACTGGATCAAATCTCAGATATGCCGGCTTTTTATCAATCCATTGATGCATTTCTCATGACTTCAATTACTGAAGGTTTTCCGAATGTCTTGGTAGAAGCAATGGCATCGGGTTTGCCCTGTATCAGCACCGATGTAGGTGATGCGCAATATATTGTGCAAGAGCTTGGCGAAATTGTACCGCCTCGTAATTCGGCTGCATTGGCGCAAGCAATTTTAAATTATGTACAGCAAAGCAATGATGAAAAATTGCAGTTGAAACAAGCCGTGCGTGAGCGTGTAGAAGCACATTTCAGTATTGAGAAAGTGAGTCAACAATATATGCAAGTTTGGGAGCAAAGCCGTTGAAATTTCTAATGATCAGCAGTTTTCTGCCTTCTGTTTTAAATTTCCGCGGGAAACTGCTGGAAGCCATTCATGCACAAGGCTATGAAATTCATATTATGGCGCCTGAGTTCGCATTATTCCCTGAAGAACAGCAAAAGCTGCAAGCGCTTGGCTATCGGCTGCATGAAATTCCCATGCAGCGCACAGGCACTAATCCGCTGGCGGATTTAAAACTGTTAAAACATCTTTATCAGCAGATCCGTCAAATTCAGCCTGACTATGTGCTGTCCTATACCATTAAACCGGTCATTTATGGTACGTTGGCATCTTGGTTGGCGAAAGTGCCGCATCGTTTTGCTTTAATTACTGGTCTGGGTTATGCCTTTCAAAATATCGAATCGGGCAAGCGCAGCCTGTTTCAAAAACTAGTGCATGGCTTATATGCGCAAGCATTAAAACGTAGTGACAAAGTCTTTTTTCAAAATCCTGATGACCTCAAACTGTTCCAAGAGATGCATTTGCTTGATGCTGATAAACCCACTGTAGTCGTGAATGGTTCAGGTGTGAATTTACAAGACTTTGATGTCATTCCTTTACCGAAAGATGATGCTGGCGTGGTCAAAGCTTCATTCTTGCTGATCGCACGTTTGCTCGGTGATAAAGGTGTACGTGAATATGCCGAAGCTGCACGGATCATCAAAGCAAAATACCCATCAACAGAGTTTCATTTGGTGGGTTGGATTGATGATAATCCTTCGGCTATTACCCAAACAGAACTTGATGAATGGATAGCCGATGGTCGCCTCAAATATTGGGGTAAACTGAGAGATGTGCGACCAGCAATTGCTGCCAGTTCGGTATATGTGCTGCCATCCTATCGTGAAGGTACGCCGCGTACAGTTTTAGAAGCCATGGCAATGGGCCGTGCTGTGATTACCACCGATGCGCCGGGCTGCCGTGAAACCGTTACCAATGGTGTAAATGGTTATTTGGTTGCGGTGAAATCAGTTGATGAGCTGGTGCAAAGCATGCAGTACTTTATTGAAGACTTGAGCCTGATTGAGTATATGGGACAGCGTTCGCGGGAAATTGCGCTGAATAAATATGATGTGCATCAAGTGAATAAGCATATGCTGGCTGAAATGGGTATCCATTAAAGGCGATTCACCCAATTTAAGAGGCGATCCAGATGACCTTAAAATATATAAAAAGTGATTTATACCGTTATACCGGTCAAGTCAGTTTAAAAACATTTTTGAAAACTTATTTTTTCAATCGTGGTTTTAATTTTTCATTTTGGCTGCGTTTAGCCAGCGCTCAAAGCGCGTGGGCAAAACTGGCTTATCCTATTTATTATTATAAAAAAAAGCAGTACGGAATTGATATTCATACCAGCACTAAAATTGGTTATGGTCTCTATATCGGTCATGGCGGGCCGTTGGTCGTCAATCCGACAACTGTGATTGGCAATAATGTGAATTTATCGCAATTTACCACCATTGGTGCCAATAGTGGGCGTAAAGCAGCGGAAATTGGTGACAATGTTTATATTGGACCAAATGTTTGCATCATTGAACATGTCAAAATTGGTAGCAATGCCACCATAGGTGCTGGCAGCGTGGTCACTAAAGATATTCCTGAAAATGCCACTGCAGCAGGTAACTATGCCAAACTACTAAGTTTTAATAATCCAGGAAGTTTAGTTAATAAAAGGTGGGAATGTGAGTAATTTTAAAGTTAAGAAGCAAGTTTGCTTTATTTAGAATATGGTAATTCTTATGTTAAAACGCTTACTCGATATTATTATAGCCTCTATTGCACTTATTCTCCTCTCCCCCTTATATGCATACGTTGCATATAAAGTGAAAAAAAATCTAGGTTCGCCGGTGTTGTTTCGTCAAGTTCGTCCAGGGCTCAATGGTAAGCCATTTGAAATGATTAAATTCCGTACCATGAAAGATGCAGTAGACGAACAAGGTAATCCGTTGCCAGACAGTGAGCGCTTGACCTCATTTGGTAAAATGCTGCGTTCAACGAGCTTGGATGAAATGCCAGAGCTTTGGAATGTCATAAAAGGTGATATGAGTGTGGTTGGCCCACGTCCATTACTTATGGAATATTTGCCTTTATATAATGAAGAACAAGCAAAGCGCCATAATGTGCGTCCAGGTATGACGGGTCATGCACAAGTGAATGGACGTAATGCCATTAGCTGGGAAGAAAAATTCAAATTAGACACATGGTATGTCGAAAACCAGTCAACCGTATTGGACTTTAAAATCATGTTGAAAACTGTGCAAAAGGTCATTGCTAAAGATGACATTAGTGCAGAAGGTGAGGCAACCATGACTCGCTTTACAGGATCGAAACATAAGGATGAAAAATAATGTCGAATAAATTGATTGGTGTTTACGGTGCAAGCGGCTTTGGTAAAGAGGTTATGCCTCTAGTACGTGCGCAATTTACTGAATTAAATAAAGAACATTTTGTATTTATTGATGACGGTCAAGCAAATACAGATTTAAACGGATATAAAGTACTAAGCTACACTGATTTTATCAATGATTCTAAAACCGATAAACATGTGACAATTGCAATCGCAAATAGCCTAGTACGTGAAAAATTGGTGGCTCGTTTAAATCAGGACAATGTTCAACATTTAGAAATTCAAGCGGCGAATACGGTTATTCTAGATGAAGTGGAAATAGGTGAAGGCAATCTACTGTGTCCTTTTACATGTATTACTTCAAATATTAAAATTGGTAAATTCTTCCATGCCAACATTTATAGCTATGTTGCGCATGATTGCGTTATTGGTGACTATGTTACTTTTGCCCCAGGTGTAAAATGTAATGGCAATATTCACATTGAAGATCATGCCTATATTGGTACTGGTGCGGTGATCAAACAAGGTACCCCAGATAAACCATTAGTGATTGGTAAAGGTGCTGTGGTTGGTATGGGCGCAGTCGTGACCAAAAGTGTTCCCGCAGGTGTTACTGTTGTAGGTAATCCAGCCCGAATTTTAGAGAAGAAATAAAGATTTTTAAAAAATCAATTTAGGAAATAGATATGTTAAATACTGCATTTGAACCGTGGCCAAGCTTTACGCAAGAAGAGGCAGATGCTGTATCCAAAGTATTACTGTCAAATAAAGTAAACTATTGGACGGGTCAAGAATGCCGTGAATTTGAAAAAGAATTTGCCGCTTTTGCAGAAACTCAATATGCCGTCGCTTTGGCAAACGGTACGGTGGCACTAGATGTCGCATTAAAAGCTTTGGGTATTGGGGCAGGAGATGACGTGATTGTGACTTCACGTACGTTCTTAGCATCTGCAAGCTCTATTGTGACCGCTGGTGCAAACCCTATATTTGCAGATGTAGAGTTAGATTCGCAAAATATATCTGCACGTACAATCGAAGCTGTTTTAACACCAAATACTAAAGCAATTATCTGTGTACATTTGGCGGGTTGGATGTGTGATATGGATCCAATCATGCAGCTAGCGCACGATAAAGGCATTTATGTTATTGAAGACTGTGCACAGGCACACGGCGCAAAATACAAAGGGAAATCTGCGGGTTCTATTGGTCATATTGGTGCATGGTCTTTCTGTCAGGATAAGATCATGACCACTGGCGGTGAAGGCGGCATGGTTACCACTAATGACGAAGCCTTATGGAAAAAAATGTGGTCATACAAAGACCATGGTAAAAACTTTGACAGCATTTATAACAAGCAGCACCCGCCAGGTTTCCGCTGGTTACATGATTCGTTTGGCACCAACTGGCGCATGATGGAAATGCAAGCAGTCATTGGGCGTATTCAGTTGAAAAAAATGGCTGAATGGACCAAGGTCCGTAATGAAAACATGCAGAAAATCTATGCAGCCTTTGCTGAAACACCATATATAACTGTCTCACAGCCAAGTGAGGAATATGTACATGCAGCATATAAATGTTATGTTCAAGTGAATCCAGAGCATTTACCTGAAGGTTGGTCACGTGATCGCATTATGAATGAAATCACGGCACAAGGTGTCCCATGCTTTAGTGGTTCATGCTCTGAGGTTTATTTAGAACATGCTTTTGATGGAACGCCTTGGCGCCCTGAACAGCGTTTACCAAATGCACAAAAACTTGGAGAAACTAGTCTGATGTTTATTGTGCATCCAACCTTAAGTGAAAGTAGTTTAAGTACAACAATTCACGCAATTCAAAGTGTACTTTCAAAAATTTAATTCATTTTCTGTGTGGCGAGTCTCAATAATTGAACTCGCTTACATTTTTACATTTGTTTAAAAATGCTAGATCGACTAAAAACATTTTTAGTTCAATTATATAAATAGCATAGAGAAGACTAATCCTGTGAAATCAGTCATTATGCCCTTGGTGAATTCTCCTCGATACGCCAAACAATTATTTTTAGTAATTTTAGATTTTTTAGCGTTTCCAGTTCTCATCTGGTTTTGTTATGCGTTACGTGAATTTAATTTAGGGGCTGAAGTTGTTCCTAATATCGCATACGGCTCACTTTGGGTAAGTACTCTTGCTGTAGCTATGTCACTCATTTGTGGACTTTATCATTTTATTGTTCGTACATTTAACGAAGTTTTTTTTACTCGTTTAGCAATTGCTACAGGATTAACAATCTTAGGTTTATATGCTTTAGCGTATTGTAGTCATGCATTTATACCCACTTCAATTCCATTGATGTTTGGTTTTTTAATGTTTGCTTGGGTGTGGTTTAGTCGTAGCGCAATTCGTTTTATCGTGAGAGCGAGTTTACAAACGAATATGCCCAAAAGAAAAATTGTGATTTATGGTGCAGGTTACGCAGGTCAACAAATTGCGGCGATGCTAAATCGTTCTGATGAGCATTTTCCATTATTTTTTATCGATGATGATGAGTCACTTACAGGGCAAATTATTGGTGGATTAAAAGTTTATAGTGCTGATCAAGGGCTTAAACATCTTAATAATGAAAAAATAGATGAGATATTAATTGCGCTTCCTTCAGTTGGACGTACTCGTAAAAGTGAAATTGTTCAATTTTTAGAACCTGCTCATATCAAAATTACTGAAATTCCTGGCTTAACTAAGCTTGTAGATGGTGATATCCAAATTTCAGATATTCGTGAAGTCGATATTATTGATTTATTAGGTCGCGATCCAGTACCACCAATTCCTGAGCTGCTCGCTAAAAATATTCATAATAAAGTGGTCATGGTGACTGGAGCAGGAGGCTCAATTGGGTCGGAGTTGTGTCGGCAAATTATTAAAAACCACCCGCAAAAATTAGTAATATTTGAACTCACTGAGTTTGCACTATATAGCATTGATAAAGAGCTACGTCTGAATTGTAATATTGAAATTATTCCAATTTTAGGAACAGTATTAGATGAAGCTAAACTTGAGCGAGTCATTGAACAATACCACGTGCAAACCGTTTATCATGCAGCAGCTTATAAACATGTCCCCTTAGTTGAATGTAATCCTTTAGCAGGATTAAAAAATAACTCTGTGGGTACAGCTTTTAGTGTAAATGCAGCGGTTAAAAAAGGCGTGGAAACCTTTGTATTGATTTCAACTGATAAAGCAGTCCGCCCAACCAATGTGATGGGTGCTTCGAAGCGAATGGCAGAGCTATATTGCCAAGCAATGGCTGAGGCGCAAAATCAAACACAAATTAGTATTGTGCGTTTTGGTAATGTTCTAGGTTCTTCAGGTTCGGTCGTACCTTTATTTAAACAGCAAATTGCCAAAGGTGGCCCGATTACCGTTACACATCCTGATGTCACTCGTTACTTCATGACAATACCCGAAGCATCACAATTGGTTATTCAGGCTGGAGCTCTCGGCACAGGTGGTGATGTATTTTTGTTAGATATGGGAGATCCTGTTCGAATTCAGGATTTAGCACGTCAAATGATCGCTTTAAGCGGTTTAAAAGTTCGTGAAGAAGGAACGGATATCGGTGATATAGCAATTCATTATTCTGGATTACGGCCTGGTGAGAAATTGTATGAAGAGTTATTGATTGATCAGGAAGATACTCAAGTGACGGATCATAGTCGTATTCTTCGCTCATTTGAAAAGCATTATCCGCTTGAGGAATTACTGCCTATTTTTGAGCGAATTTATAACTTAACTGCAATTGAAGCCGATGTTAATTGGGCATTGGAGCAATTGGAGTTCTATGTTGATGGTTATATCCGTGGCAAAGAAATAAAAGTGAACTAATATCATTATTCTTTGAAAAATAAAACTGAATAAAAAGGGCGCTTAAGCGCCCTTTTTAATACCCTTAAATTATTCCACCGTCACAGACTTCGCCAAGTTACGTGGCTGATCGACATCTGTTCCACGCAGCACTGCAACATGATATGAGAGCAGTTGTACTGGAATGCTATACACAATTGGTGCCAAGATTTCATTCACACTTGGCACATAAACCACGTGTTGACGATCTTTCGCTTTGATCCCGCTATTTTCATCTGCAAAGACAAATAACTCACCACCACGTGCTTGCACTTCTTCCATGTTCGATTTGAGTTTGTCCAACATGTCATCTTGTGGAGCTAGAATCACCACAGGCATATCATTATCAACCAGTGCCAATGGACCATGTTTTAATTCACCAGCCGCATAGCCTTCTGCGTGGATATATGAAATCTCTTTAAGTTTCAAAGCACCTTCAAGAGCGATAGGGAACTCAGTTCCACGACCCAAGAATAGACAGTGATTTTTTTCAACAAATAATTCCGATAGACGTAGAATCTCAGCATTATTTTGTAAAGTATCTAAAATCACTTTCGGTGTATGCCAAAGCGCTGCAATAATTTCAGAAACACGGTCAGTTGAAATGCTTTGCTTAATTTGACCAATTTTCAATACCAATAGCATTAATGCCGCAAGCTGTGTGGTAAATGCTTTGGTCGAAGCAACACCAATTTCAGGGCCTGCGAGCGTCAACAAACTGTAGTTGGTTTCACGTACCATCGACGAGGTTGCCACGTTGCAAATGGTCATGGTGGTGATATTCAAGCTTTTCGCTGCTGCACGCTTTTGCGTATCACGCAGTGCAGCTAAAGTATCGGCTGTTTCACCTGATTGAGAAATACAAACATACAGTGTGTTATTCACAATCACAGGCGAGCGATAACGGAATTCACTGGCAATTTCGACTTGGCAAGGCACGTCAATCAGTTGTTCAAACCAATATTTGGCAATCATGCCGGCATGGTAGCTAGTACCACAAGCGATGATTTGCACTTGTTGAATTTGGCTGAAATCTTGAGCTGCATTGGCAAGGAAATCATCACGAAGCGCATTACCATTTAAGGCTTGAGAAATCGTTTGTTTAATCGCTTCAGGCTGCTCATAAATTTCTTTGAGCATATAGTGTTTATATTCACCTTTTGAAGCATTGCTGACAGTCGCATCAAGCTCTTTGATTGGACGATTCACTAATTTACCATCGACGAATACTTCAATAGTATTACGAGTTAAACGTGCAATATCACCTTCTTCAAGGTAGATAAAACGGTTGGTAATTGGTAAAAGTGCCAATTGATCCGAGCTAATAAAGTTCTCGCCAATACCGACACCAATCACGAGAGGTGAACCTTCACGCACCGTGATTAATTCATCAGGATGGTCGGTATGTACGATACCCAGTGCATAAGCACCTTTGAGTTGAGGCACCACACTTTTAACCGCTTCTAAAAGACTCGGGGTGCTTTGTAAAGCGTCATTGACTAAATGTGCAACAACTTCTGTATCGGTTTGTGATGTAAAGATATAACCAAGCGCTTCAAGATCATCTTTAAGCTCTTGATAGTTTTCAATAATACCGTTATGAACAACAGCCACATTGCCTGAAATATGCGGATGGGCATTATTTTCAGTCGGTTTACCATGGGTTGCCCAGCGCGTATGTGCAATACCGACCGAACCTGCGATATCTGCTTCTTCAACGGCTTGTTCAAGATTTGCAACTTTACCTACGCGACGTTCACGTAGAACATGGCCTTTATTAATCAGCGCTAAACCCGCAGAGTCATAGCCACGATATTCAAGACGCTTTAAGCCTTCAATTAAAATATTGGTAATACTACGTTCTGCAACGCCACCGACAATACCGCACATAATTTAATCCTCTTATTTCTTCAATTTTTGGGGACGTTGATAGTTTTCTTTGGCAAATTGCTTCGAACGTTCTACCGCAAGGCTATTGTCTGCCACGTCACGTGTAATGGTTGAGCCAGCACCCACTGTTGCACCATGACCAATAGTGACAGGAGCGACTAATGAGCTATTTGAGCCGATGAAGGCTGAGTCACCGATAATGGTTTTAAATTTGTTTGCGCCATCATAGTTGCAGGTAATGGTGCCTGCGCCAATGTTTGAACCTGCACCGACTTCTGCATCACCTAAATAGGTAAAGTGGTTGGCTTTTGAGCCTAACCCGACAGTGGTATTTTTAACTTCAACAAAGTTACCAATATGCACTTCATTGGCCAATTTTGCGCCAGGGCGTAATCGTGCAAATGGACCGATTTGAGCGTCTTCACCAACAATGGAACTGTCAAAAACACTATACGGTTGAACTTTAGTACCTGCCGCAATCTTGGTGTTTTTAATGATACAGCCTGCACCAATTTCAACGTTATCACCGAGTTCAACATCACCTTCAATAATCACATTAATATCGATACGGACATCTTGACCAACAGTCAAAGTGCCACGTAAGTCGAAACGTGCAGGATCAATCAGGTGAACGCCTTGTTGCATCAGTTGTTTAGCTTGGAATGCTTGAAATTCACGTTCAAGGGCAGCCAATTGTACGCGGTCATTGACACCTTCCACTTCGAACGCACGTTCAGGTTCAACAGATGCCACTTCGAGACCGTCAGCAATTGCCATGGCAACGATATCGGTCAGGTAATATTCACCTTGCGCATTGTTGTTACTTAATTGGGGCAACCATTCGTGCAATTTAGCATTACTTACGGCATAAATACCGGTATTAAATTCTTTGATTTTACGTTGTTCTTCAGAGGCATCTTTGTGTTCAACAATGGCTTGAATTTTGCCATTTTCACGTACAATACGACCATAACCTGTCGCATCATTAACCGTTAGGGTTACTAAGCCAATACCTGTTTGAGCAGATGCATCTAATAGTTTTTGTAATGTTGCTTCAGTGATGCAAGGCACATCACCCGAGAGAATCAAAGAAATCCCGGTTTTTGCTAAGACAGGCAGAGTCACTTTGACTGCATGGCCTGTACCCAATTGTTCTGCTTGTTCAACCCATTTGACATTTTCATGTGCAAACGCGTTTTGAACCAATTCACCGCCATGCCCATAGATGGTAATTATTTCTTCTGCATTTAGTTTTTTCGCAGTGTTGATGACATGGCCGAGTAGAGGTTGTCCTGCGAGTGGTTGTAATACTTTGGGTAAACGAGAACGCATACGTGTCCCTTTACCTGCAGCAAGAATAATAACGCTAGTAGACATGTTTAATCCTAGGTGTTTCTATTACATAGACAAAATATAAAAATAAATACAGATGCAAAGCGCGGCCCAAAGACCTGCAATAATGTCGTCGAACATGATGCCAAAGCCACCACCGACTTGACGGTCAATGACACGAATAGGCCACGGTTTCCAGACATCAAATAAACGGAATAAAGCAAAACCAATCAATGCCCAAGTCCAGTTCATTTGCCCAAGATATAAAATTGGGAGGAAGGTAATGGACTGACCGGCAAATTCATCCCATACGATGCGGCCATCATCATGCACGCCCATGACTTTGGCGGTTTGACCGCAAATATAGATCCCAATAATCGACATGATGATCATGACTATAATGGAGTTGAAAAAGCCGATTGCAAGCCAACCTGGAATAAACAACAAAGCAAAAGCAGAGCCAAAGGTGCCCGGTGCTTTAGGTGCAAGACCCGAGCCAAATCCCACGCCACAAAAGGCGATGACTCGGTTAAACCAAGACATGGATTTAAAGTTAATGGCTGGCTTATGCAAAATGCTGGTATCCCTTAAATTTTATGACTTGGTCCACACCGTGGTTGTTATAACGGATTCCCAAATTTGGGGTGATTTGACCGATTTTACTAATGTTTACATCTAATTTTAGTTGCAGAAGTTTTTGATAATTCTGCGGGCTTATTGTAAAGCATAACTCATAGTCATCACCACCCGCGAGGGCGTATTGCCACTGCTTTTCTTGTTGTAATTGTTTTACATGGTCGTCGATAGGAAGTTGATCTAACTCGATTTCTGCACCCACTTTAGAGGCATGCAAAATATGTCCTAAGTCCTGAGCCAAGCCGTCAGAGACATCGATCATGCTATGAGCTAAGCCTTTGAGCTGTTGACCAAGTTGGCAACGTGGTGTTGGATAATCTAAACGCTTTTGCAGTGGGTGTCCTAAATGCTGTAATCCATACGCAGCATCGCCAACTTGACCGCTGACAC
Source organism: Acinetobacter amyesii (assembly GCF_023499985.1). Lineage (NCBI taxonomy): Bacteria > Pseudomonadati > Pseudomonadota > Gammaproteobacteria > Moraxellales > Moraxellaceae > Acinetobacter > Acinetobacter amyesii. Next base: position 47,268 of record NZ_JAMCOU010000021.1, read on the forward strand.
AAATGAAATCACCAACTTGAGCGCCTGATCGGGTTACTGCTTTGCCTATATCGACCCAGCCTAATGCTGTGACTGAAATCGTCAGATGAGGACTTTGTGTGGTATCACCACCAATTAAACTCACACCAAATTGATCGCAACAATCATATAAACCATGACTAAAGCCTTTGAGCCATTCATGATCAATTTGGGGTAGGCTTAATGCCAGTAAAATACTATGCGGTTTGGCGCCCATTGCAGCAATGTCAGAAAGGTTGACGGCTACAGATTTCCAGCCAATAGCATGTGGGTTGGTGTCGAGAGGAAAATGACGTCCAGCAACGAGAGTATCGGTACAGATGACCAATTGTTGCTGTGGAGGAGGGGTGAGCAAGGCTGAGTCATCACCGACTCCTAAATCGACAGCACTACTGCTGTGACGATTAAAATAGGTATCAATGATAGAGAACTCAGCCATACAACGTACTACTTAATAAATTAATTAGCTTGTTGCTTTTCTGCTGCACGCAATGTAGTCGCTAAACGATCCAATACACCATTGATGTACTTATGGCTGTCTGCACCGCCAAAATGTTTAGCTAACTCGATCGCTTCATCGAGTACGACACGGTAAGGAATCTCAAGGTGTTCTTTGAGTTCATACGAGCCTAAACGAAGGGTTGCAAGTTCAACGCCATCTAAGGCTTCAACTTCGCGATCGAGTACAGGGATTAAAAGCGCATCCAATGCTTCATGATTGGCAACAACCTCGGTCAATAACTCGTGGTAATAGCCGAGATCGACCTTGTGCATGGCATTTTCCACACGCGTACGTGCTTCAATCTCATGCACAGGATTGCGGCTCATTTGCCATTCATAAATTCCTTGTACAGCAAAGCGACGTGCTTTACGTTTTGCTGCATAAGTTGCTTGAAGTGTTTGCGACATAGCGTTAAATAGCCTTTAACAAGTTAACCATTTCAATAGCAGTCAAGGCAGCTTCACTACCTTTATTGCCTGCTTTTGTACCTGAGCGTTCAATCGCTTGTTCAATACTATCCGTAGTCAATACACCATTAATTACTGGTAAGCCAGTGTCTAGACCAACAACGCCTAAACCTTTGGCACATTCGCCAGCAACAAAATCGAAGTGAGGCGTGCTACCACGAATCACTGCGCCAAGCGCGATGATGGCATCGAAACGATCTGAAGCTGCAAGTTTCTTTGCAACCACTGGAAGTTCCCAAGCACCCGGTGCATGAACAATAGTGATATTATCCTCTGATACGCCATGACGTTTCAATGTATCAACGGCACCTTCTAGCAAATGTTCAACAACAAAGCTATTAAAACGACCAACTAAAATCGCATAACGGTCTTCGTTCGCGAGATGTAACATACCTTCAATACGGCGAACTGCCATAGCAACCTCGATTATTTCTCTGATGTTTGATTTGCGGTGATGTATTCCACCACTTCTAAGTTAAAACCTGATAGTGCATTAAAGCGTAATGGCGAGCTAAGAAGCTTCATTTTTTCCACGCCTAAATCACGTAAAATTTGTGCGCCGACACCAATGGTTTGGTACTGCTGTGACAGTGCTGCATTGGATTTAACATTTTTCGGTGCAGTTAAATTTTCTAAAGCAGGGCCTAAGTCCTGTAAATGACGCTGACCAATCCACACTAAAACACCACGATCGCTGGATGCGATTTCTTTGAGTGCTTTATCGAGATTCCACGCTGGAGCGCCATCTTGTTTATTCAGTTTTAATAAGTCACGAACTGGGCTGAAACCGTGTACACGTACAGTGGTCACGCCTTGCTTTGGTTCGCCTTTCACAAGGGCTAAATGAATGTCTGGATTACCAATTTCACGGTAACGGAACAATTCAAATGTACCGTATTCTGTATCTAGTGTTTGCTGGTCTAGACGTTCAACCGTTTGTTCATTGGTCATGCGGTAGTGAATCAGATCTGCAATGGTTCCCATTTTTAAGCCATGCTTTTCAGCAAAGACTTCAAGATCAGGGCGACGTGCCATGGTGCCGTCTTCATTGATGATTTCACAAATCACCGAAGCTGGCTCAAGACCTGCTAAACGCGATAAATCACAGCCTGCTTCAGTATGACCGGCACGGTGAAGGACACCACCAGGCTGTGCCATCAGCGGGAAAATATGGCCTGGCTGTACGATATCAGCCGGTTTAGCATGTGCAGCCACCGCTGTTTGAATGGTGTGCGCACGTTCAGCAGGTGAGATGCCTGTTGAAATGCCATTTGCTGCTTCAATAGACAAGGTAAAGTTTGTACCGTGCTGCGCACCATTGGCATCAACCATGAGTGGTAAATTTAACTGTTGGCAACGCTCTTTGCTGAGCGTTAAGCACACAAGACCACGCGCATGCGTAATCATGAAGTTGATATCTTCAGGGCGTACGTGGGTCGCAGCGATAACAAGGTCGCCTTCATTTTCACGATCTTCATCATCCATCAGGATGACCATTTTTCCTGCACGAATATCAGCTACGAGCTCTTCAACAGTATTGAGCGGCATCAATCTTCACCTTTTTTTGTCTCGAATGACATTTACTTGCATTGATTGTTGCATAGTCTAACGTTTTTTTGCGTTCTTTGCCTATGCTTATCATTTTCCTTTAATGGCTCATTGTTATACACAGTCCTCAGAACCTTGAAAAGAGGACTTTATTTGAATTGTGCCATTTATGTCCAATCTTTAAGCGATTGAAAAGCATAAAAATGGGTAAGCTTATACAGATTTTAAATAATTCAAATGAAAGAGATGAACAGTTTGTCGGAAAACTGTCGGTCTTTAACTCCATGAACTGTCACATAAAAATCAATCACGTTGATGCAGCCACATGGCTCTCTAAATATTGCCGAATCATCATCTTATTGGCGTTTAAAATAGTTTTTTGCAAATGTGGATCTGCGGCTGCACGCGCAATTAAAATTGCACCGACCAGTTGGGACATTATGGCCCAAGCTTTTTCTTCACTCGCCAAATGTGCGCTAAATAAAGCATGACCGCGCAGTAATTCCTTTTCATAGGCCTGTTTAATCGTGTCATCTGCACGAGCTACTTCGGTCGCAAGTGTCGGCAAAACACAGCCTTGTTCAGGATGTTCAAGGTGGGAAGGGGTTAAGTAACGGTCTAATTCAAAATTAATCCAGTCGGCTGCATTATGATGCGGGTTGCTTTGCCACATGTTAAAGCTTTGCTGCAATTCATATTCAACCAATGCTTTGAGTAAATCCTGTTTTGACGAAAAATGTGAATAGAATGCGCCACTAGTTACACCTGCAGCTTTCATTAAGCTGTCAACACCTGTTGCAGCAAAGCCATTTTTTTTCGCAATTTGCCCCGTAATGTTGAGCAATTCTTGTCGTTTTTGTTGTTTGTATTCGGGTTTATAGCGCATGTGCATGACCCTAAAAAATTATGATTGACGATAAATTAATCATAACATAGTATTCGTTATAGTAACGATCGTTATTTAATAAAGTGTGGTTTAAAACCGACGCGTAAATAAAATGAGCGTGGAATAAAAATAAAACAGCAATGGAGTGAGACTATGCAACAAATCAACAAGACTTCAGCAAAAGTCGCTTTAGTGATTGGTGCAGGTGATGCAACTGGTGGTGAAATTGCCAAACGTTTTGCCCGGGAGGGTTATATTGCTTGTATGACACGACGAAATGCAGACAAATTAAAGCCTTTAATTGCTGAAATTCAAACACAGGGAGGGACTGCTTTTGGCTTTGGTTCGGATGCTCGAAAAGAAGAGCAAGTGATTGAACTCATCGAGCATATCGAATCAAACATAGGCCCGATTGAGGTCATGGTCTTTAATATTGGTGCCAACGTCCCTTGTAGTATTTTGGAAGAAACCGCACGTAAATATTTCAAAATATGGGAGATGGCATGTTTCTCGGCTTTTTTAACGGGCCGGGAAGTGGCAAAACGCATGGTGAAACGTGAACGAGGCACGATTATTTTCACTGGCGCAACAGCTGGGACACGTGGTGCGTCAGGATTTGCAGCATTTGCAGGGGCAAAACATGCGCTGCGGGCATTGGCACAAAGTATGGCACGGGAACTAGGTCCACGTAATATTCATGTTGCGCATGTGGTGGTTGATGGTGCAATTGATACCGATTTTATCAAAGATACATTCCCTGATCTTTATGCTAAAAAAGAGCAAGATGGTATTTTAAATCCAGTACATATTGCAGAAAATTATTGGCATCTCTCACAGCAACCACGAGATGCATGGACGCATGAATTAGATCTGCGACCGTGGATGGAACGCTGGTAAGCACTGATTTAAAAATATTAGGACAAACAAGCAAAAAAAGGACGAAAAAAATGAAAGTCATTGAATTTTATTTTGATGTCGGCAGTCCATATAGCTACATCGGATTTCACCGTATTCAGCACATTGCTGAGCAATATCAGGCAGAGATTATCTGGAAACCGATGTTATTGGGTGGGGTGTTTAAAGCTACTGGCAACAGTAGTCCGATGGCGGTACCTGCGAAGGCACGTTATTCCATGATTGATCTTCAACGTTGGGCAAAGCTATGGCAGATACCCGTACAGATGAATCCGTATTTTCCAATCAATACTTTGCAGTTGATGCGTTTAATAACCGCAGTCCAGTTATTTCAGTCTGAAGAGTTTCTGAAAGTATTGACGGGTATTTTTAACGCGATGTTTGGTCAGCCACGCAATTTAAATGATCTCACCACCTTCATGCAACTCATGCAAGAACTGGGGCTAGGTGCAGAACAAGTGAAACAGTGGTTGGATGATGAAAAAGTCAAATCTGAGCTGAAAGTGGTGACCGAAGAAGCTATTGAACGGGGTGTGTTTGGGGCGCCAAGTTGGTTTGTCGATGATGAAATGTATTGGGGTGTCGATCATTTACATTTTGTTGAGTATGCCTTGTCTGCAAAATGAATGACCCAGCGCGGTAGACCGTTCATTCAATTTAAAAGCAGCACTAATAAAAAAGCGAACCGAAGTTCGCTTTTTGTTTTTTGATACTAAGACTTAGAAGAAGCCCATTGGCTTGGTGTCATAGCTCACCAAGAGGTTTTTGGTTTGTTGATAATGATCCAACATCATTTTGTGGTTTTCACGGCCAATACCTGATTTTTTATAACCGCCAAATGCTGCATGGGCAGGGTAAATGTGGTAACAGTTGGTCCAAACACGGCCCGCCTGAATCGCACGTCCTGCACGATAAGAAGTATGCGCTGAACGTGACCAAACACCTGCACCTAGACCATAAATGGTGTCATTGGCAATTTTAATGGCATCATCAAAGTCTTTAAATGTTGCAACAGACAGAACTGGGCCAAAGATTTCTTCTTGGAAAATCTTCATGTCATTGGTGCCTTTAAAAATCGTTGGCTCAATATAGAAACCTGTACCGACTTCATTTCGTGGGTCACCACCAGTAATGAGCTGTGCACCTTCATTTTTACCTGTAGCGATACAGCCTAAAATTTTGTCTTGCTGCTCTTGCGATGCCTGTGCACCAATCATGGTGTCGGTATCGAGTGGATGACCCGTCTTAATACGTTTGACACGTTCTACTGCCATTTCCAAGAATCGATCTGCAATGCTTTCTTGTACCAATGCACGTGATGGACATGTGCAAATTTCACCTTGGTTGAGCGCAAACATGGCAAAACCTTCGAGTGTTTTATCTAAGAACTCATCGTCTTTGTCCATGATGTCTTCAAAGAAGATATTTGGTGATTTTCCACCAAGTTCTAAAGTCACAGGAATGATATTTTCAGTCGCATATTGCATGATCATTTGACCCACAGCGGTTGAACCTGTGAAGGCGATTTTTGAGATGCGTGGATTGGTCGCCAATGGACGACCGACTTCAACACCATAACCATTCACAATATTCAGCACGCCCGGTGGGAGTAGGTCTTGAATGAGTTCAGCCAAGACCAAGATGCTGACAGGCGTTTGCTCCGCAGGTTTCAACACGATGCAGTTTCCCGCAGCCAATGCTGGAGCAAGTTTCCAAGCCGCCATCAAGATTGGGAAATTCCACGGAATAATTTGTCCGACCACACCAAGTGGCTCATGGAAATGGTAAGCAATGGTATTTTCATCAATTTCAGAAATGCCGCCTTCTTGGGCACGGATACAGCCGGCAAAATAACGGAAGTGATCGATACAGAGTGGAATATCAGCGGCTAAGGTTTCACGAATCGGTTTACCGTTGTCCCATGTTTCTGCGACAGCAAGGAGCTCTAGGTTTTCTTCAAGTCGATCGGCAATTTTTAATAAAATATTTGAGCGTGTGGTTGGGGAAGAGGCGTTCCATTGGGCTTTGGCTTTATGCGCTGCATCCAAAGCCAATTCGATATCTTCAGCAGAAGAACGTGGCACTTTGGTAAAAACTTTACCGTCTACAGGGGAGATATTTTCAAAGTATTCACCTTTCACTGGCGCGACCCATTGGCCACCAATCAGGTTTTCATACTGAGCTTTAAACTGAACTTTTGAACCGGGTTGATTAGGATCGACATAACGCATATGAATTTTCCTTTGCTTGTTTATTATGATCTTGTTGGGCTGCCCATCTGTGGCAATCTACAGCTTTGGTATAAGGTACTTTTGTACATTATTTGATTAGCATAGCCTGTATAAGGTTGGAAAAAGGTTGGAGACAAGAAGGTTTACAATATTTTTTTTCAGTCTTAAAAACAAAAGCCGGGAAACGGATTTTTAGTCATGAATTGTTGTGAGAATAATGAATGATGATACAGAAGGATTTATCTGAAAAACGACAGAATGTCGAACGGTTAAGGCAGGGCATGAGTCTGTCAAAGCAGCAAACTTCGCAATTGAATGAGAGCATTGCGAGTTCTTGGCAGCGATCGGCGCAGGCGGAAATTCCGGAAAACCGGAGTGCTGCGCCTTTGGTGAATTTAAGTCCTCAGAGTCAACAGCAGTCGGCATTGCATCACGCGTTGCAACATTGTGCCGAAGATTTAAAACACATTGCCGAACAGTCGTCGATGGTACTTGCCGTGGGTGATGTGGGTAGCACGATTATTTGGAGTGCGTCGAGTCGGCAAATGCAAAGTGCTGCGGAAAGCGTGCATTTTATTGCGGGTGGGCAATGGCGCGAAGAATTGGTCGGCACCAATGCATTAGCGTTGTCTTTAAGAACCCAACAGTCGAGTTGTGTGTTTTCAAATGAACATTACATGCCATCTGTACATGAATGGGTCTGCTATGCAGCACCGATTATCGATCCACATACGCAGCAAATTTTGGGCGTGGTTGATTTATCCACCGTGTGGAAAAACCACAATAGTTTAGGGCTACTTGCGGCTGAACGCTGCGCTTCGATTATTCAATCGGCTTTACTCGATTTTCAAAAACAGCATTTGTATATTCGGGCCTTTGCTGTGCCGCAAGTGTTATTTAATGGCAAAGTGATGGTGCTGACCCCGCGGCAAATAGAAATTTTGACCATCTTGGCGCTATGTCCACAAGGCATGACCTTAGATACTTTGCATCAAGCCTTATATGGTGAACGCAAGGTGAGTGTTGGGACTTTAAAAGCGGAAATGTCGCAGCTACGCGATATTTTGGGCGGCATGCTAGGCTCACGTCCCTATCGTTTATTGGCACAAGTCGAAGCCGATTTTTTGCAAGCCGAGCAAGCTTTAGATGCAGGTTATATCGATTCGGCCTTAAAACTGTGTTCAGGGGTTTTCTTGGCTAAAACTGAAAGCCCATTTTTAGGGGCATGGCGTGATTGTCTTGAGTCACGATTGAGCCAAGCGATTTTTAATGCCAAGGAAACAGATGTTCTGCTCAAGCATGTCGCGCGTTTTCCTGAAGCTATCGATGCGGTTGAACGCCTGATTGAGCTGATGCCGAGATCGCATCCCGTACATCAGACCTTGTTGAAATTAAAACAGTAAGTTGCAATGTAATTCAGGCTATTAAAGACCTTTATTGGCCAGCCATTGAAAGAGCTGGGTATAGACTTGTTCTCGCGCGGTTTTTTCCGAAAGTACTAAATCATGCAAGCCATTGTGAATGCTTTGAATGGTGACATCGCCTTGAATTTTTTTGGCATATTTTTGGATATCTTTTACACCCAAAATCACATCACTGGTCTGCGCTGCTTTACCCCATTTTTTGGGATTTTTAGTTTGATGTGAATGCATCACTAATACCGGTACATTAATCGTCACACCTTGATGAATTTCCTTTTGAGCCTCATAAATTGTCCGTACAAAACTTAAATACACCATTGGATAGCGGGTCTTTTTCCAGTCTAAATTGAAGTCCCATTCACCCTTGAGTTCACGGTGTAAGCTGGCGGTGTACCATTTATTTAGTTCACTTGGGAATTTTAAATTTGGAAAAGTCTTTGCCAATTTACTCAGCTGTGGAATACCCAGTGCGCGTTTCACTGGATTCATGTTGAAATCATAAAATGGGCTGTTAACCCAAAGGGCTTGAATTAAAGGATGATTTTGATGATGCGCCGCATACAAAGTGGTGGTTAAGCCACCGGTAGAATGACCACAGAGCAGCAAGGCATCATGACCTTCATCAGCAATGATCGTTAGGGCTTGATCTATTTCGGCATCGTATTCAGACAGTGCATGCACATTATAGTATTTTTGATGCGGGCGGATTGAGCGACCATATTTTCTTAAATCTAAGGCATAAAAGTCGAAACCGTGCTGATTGAAGCGTTCCGCCATTTCGGTTTGGAAAAAATAATCGATAAAACCATGGATATAGAGCACCGCTTTGGAGGTAGGAGCCGTGGCTTTTTTGCGAACCAGTGTGGCAACCACTGGGCCTTCATAATCATCCGGGAAGGTCAGCGTGGCTTGTTCATAGCCTGCGCCCAAAATGTCAGGCTGATACTGAATTGGTGAATGGCTCATTATTATACTCATTAATATTATTGGACATTATGCTTTATCCTTGATGAGTCATGAGCTTTTGTCAAATGAATAATCGATGCTGTTTTACCGACTAAAAAAGAGTGACCTCAGTATGAAAGCGACCAATCTATAGTCGCTTCCCTGAAATAAAAGGTGAAATGGATTCAGTTGAGCCTACATTACCAGACTCAAAGGATAATGTAGGCACTTGGGTCACTTAAACATGAAGACCTTTAAGGGCTTAACTTAAACGGCCGCTTTGAAGTCGACCACAGAGGCATTGGCTTTCAGCGCTGCCTTGAAAATATCAACCACTTGAGCATGAGTCGCTTTACGTGGGTTTGTGAGCATACAGGCATCTTTTTGTGCATTTTCAGACATGATGCTGAGGTCTTGTTCTTTCACACCGAGTTCAGAAAGGCTCGATGGAATGCCAATCGAAGCAGAGAGTTCACGGATTGCTGCAATCGCTGCATAAGCCGCTTCAGTCACCGTTAAACCGTCGGTTGGCACACCCATGAGCTGTGCGATACGCGCATAGCGGTCAGGGCAGGCGATCAGGTTAAATTCGCAAACGTGTGGTAGCAGCACGGCATTACATACGCCATGTGGCAAGTTGTAGAAGCCGCCAAGTTGGTGCGCCATCGCGTGGACATAACCTAAAGATGCATTGTTAAATGCCATCCCTGCTAAGTACTGTGCATAGCTCATCGCATCACGCGCTTCTAAGTTTTCGCCATTGGCTACGGCAGGGCTGAGCCATTCACTGATCATGCTGATGGCTTTTTCTGCACAAGCATCGGTAATAGGATTGGCTGCTGTAGAAACATAAGCTTCGACCGCATGCGTTAACGCATCCATACCGGTTGCTGCAGTGAGCGCCGCAGGTTTCGCAATCATCAGCTTCGGGTCATCAATGGCGATAAGAGGGGTACAACGCCAATCGACAATCGCCATTTTAACGTGGGTGTCGGTATTGGTAATAATACAGAAACGGGTCATTTCTGATGCCGTACCTGCGGTGGTATTAATCGCAATGAGTGGAGTCATTGGGACTGTACTTTTATCGATGCCTTCATAGTCACGAATATGGCCACCGCCCGCAGTCACTAAGCCAATGCCTTTGGCACAGTCATGAGAAGAGCCGCCACCGAGAGAGACAATAAAGTCACAGCCATTGTCATTGTAGGCATCTACACCGCTATGCACGTTGATGTCAGTTGGGTTGGGTTCTGCGCCCGGGAAGATATGACTTTCCACGCCAGCTTCAGTTAAATATGAGGCAATGGTGTCTGCCACACCAAATTTGTAAAGACCGGCATCGGTCACGATAAGCGCTTTCTTTGCGCCAAGATTTTGCGCCTTTGCACCAATTTCTTTAGCACAGCCGGGGCCAAAAAGTGAAACACAAGGGATGTAAAAACCGTTTGTTTGATCTGCAATATTTTTAAAAGCCATGGTGCGATTCCTTCTACCATTCATTGTCATTTGTTATGGGTGATACTCACCTAAACTAAGTATTGCGAGGGATGTTTTAAATTCACACCTACCAAAGACCTACCAAAATTAAGGCTTTGTTTTGAATTTATTTAATTGATTGAAATTTAATCATTAATTATTTTTGTTATTTTCTAAGATTCGCTAAAAGTCGTATACATTTAAGCCAAAATAGGCGTTGCGATGATTGGATGCATGATCGAGTTATCAGATTATAAAATCTAACTAAAACTACTATCAATTTACTAAATGCCCCAAAGCGCTCGAATCAGGATAGGCTATAACAAATAACGAGATAGTCACTTTTGTGCATTTCGCTTTTTGCAGTGCGAAACAAAAGATTAATTAAACGAGTTAAATAATGTCCAGTGAAAATTTGAAAACGAAACGACCTTTATATATTCCTTATGCCGGAAATACACTTTTAGAACTCCCACTTTTAAATAAAGGTTCTGCGTTTAATGAAGATGAACGTAAGAGCTTTAATTTACACGGTTTAATTCCACACGTTACAGAAAGTATTGAAGAACAAAGTCAGCGTTCTTATCAGCAATATTGTGCATTTAATAGTGATATCAATAAGCATATCTACCTACGCAATATCCAAGATACCAACGAGACGCTGTTCTATCACTTAATTGAAAATCACCTTAGTGAGATGATGCCGATCATCTATACACCAACAGTGGGTGAAGCTTGTCAGCGCTTCTCGGATATTTATCGTCGTCATCGTGGGATTTTTATTTCATATCCTGACCGTGATCATATTGACCAAATTATTCATAACGTGAATAAAAAGAACGTGAAAGTGATCGTTATTACGGACGGTGAACGTATTCTTGGACTTGGTGACCAAGGCATTGGGGGGATGGGGATTCCAATTGGTAAGTTGTCGCTCTACACCGCATGTGGTGGGATCAGTCCAGCTTATACATTGCCGATTACTTTAGATGTCGGAACCAATAACCAACAGCTGTTGAATGACCCGATTTATATGGGATGGAGTCAGCCTCGTATCAGCGGTGAAGAATATTATCAATTTGTTGATGACGTGATTAAAGCCATTCAACAACGTTGGCCAAAAGCGCTGATTCAATTTGAAGACTTTGCACAAAAAAATGCGATGCCTTTATTGGAAAAATATCGCGATAAAATTTGCTGCTTTAATGATGATATTCAAGGAACAGCAGCGGTGTCTGTCGGAAGTTTAATTGCGGCATCACGTGCAGCAGGCAAGCAGCTCAAAGATCAAATCGTCACATTCCTAGGGGCAGGTTCAGCAGGTTGCGGGATTGCAGAACAGATCATCAAGCAAATGGTGGCGGAAGGTTTAACCGATGCTCAAGCGCGTGCGCGGGTGTTTATGGTCGATCGCTTTGGTTTAATTACTGAAAATCAGCCGAATCTTTTAGATTTCCAACGCAAACTTGCGCAAGCACCGGATAACGTTGCTCATTGGGCAAATGCAGATTCAGTCATTTCGCTATTGGATGTAGTTACACATGCTAAACCGACTGTATTGATTGGCGTTTCGGGACAACCGGGACTGTTTAGCCAAGAGGTCATTGAAACGATGGCTGCGAATTGTGAACAGCCTATTGTGTTGCCACTGTCTAATCCGACATCACGTGTCGAAGCGGTGCCTGCAGATATTATCGAGTGGACCAAAGGTAAGGCCCTGATTGCGACTGGCAGTCCATTTGCACCAGTGAATTATCATGGCAAGATTCATCAGATTTCACAGTGTAATAACTCCTATATTTTCCCGGGGATTGGTCTCGGTGTGATTGCATCTGGGGCGAAACGTGTGACGGAAAATATGCTGATGGCATCTAGTACGGCGTTGGCAGACTGTTCACCAAAATTGGCAGATCCAAATGCCGATTTATTGCCAAGTTTGGATTATTTACAGGATATTTCGAAGAAAATTGCATTGAAAGTCGCATTAGCTGCGATTGCTGATGGTGTTGCGCCAAATGTCAGCGTTGAAGTACTCGAACATGCGATTGAAGCGAATTTCTGGAAACCTGAATATCGTGATTATGTCCGTGTGACCTATTAATTTGGTCTAAAGATTCTGTTTAAGCAGAATCAATTTTGCAACTGATCGAAAAAATACCCTAATCCAGATTAGGGTATTTTTTTATGTATAGAGGCATATTTTTTTTTTAAGAAATACGAAAAATTATCGTGAGGGTCGTTTTAAATTTTGCGTTTATCGAGCTGGTTGGAAATGTGATCTCCACAGGCTTGAACCAGCATCACGATCGCGACCAAGACCACTATCACTGCCAGCATGATTTGCATATCAAAGCGTTGATAACCGTAACGGTAAGCAATATCCCCCAAACCACCTGCACCGATCGCCCCTGCAATAGCAGAAGAATTAATCATGGTCACCAAAGTCACAGTAAAGCCCGCGACGATGCCAGGAAGCGCTTCAGGGAGCAGCACATGCCAAATGATTTGTTTGCGATTACAGCCGATGGCTTGAGCGGCCTCAATCAGACCTTGATCGACTTCACGTAAGCTTACTTCTGCAATGCGTGCAAAAAAAGGCGTGGCCGCAAGGGTTAAAGGTACGACGGCAGCCCAAACGCCATAACTGGTGCCCACAATAAAGCGCGTGAGCGGAATGAGTGCCACCATTAAAATCAGAAAAGGCACCGAACGGGTAATATTGACCAACCAACCTAGTGTGTGGTTTAAGCTTTTTGAGGGATAAATCCCGTGTTCAGCACTACACACCAATACGACCGCTAAAGGCAGGCCGATCAGAAAGGCCACAAAGGCTGAAACGCCGACCATCAGTAAAGTATCAATGGCTCCACTAATCAGTAAATCAATGAGTTGGTCGTGCATAGCCAAGTACCTCAATCTGTGCGATATGGTGTTTAAGTTGTTCAGATAAGGCGTTGATATCTAAATGGCTGTGGTCTACAGCAACAATCAACGAGCCAATTAAATGCCCTTGAATACTATCGATATGACTTTGATACAAATGTACTGGCGCCTGAAATTGATCAAAAATAAACTTTAAGTCAGGCGACTGTTGTAGTGTCGATTCATAGCGTAATTTTAAAATGATTTGATCATTTGAATCTGACGGTTGTGGCTGAATGTCGCTTGGTAAATCAAGTTGTTCAAGGTTGAGTAACTCTTGTGTGATCTGCTGCTGAGGCGTAGAAAACACTTTCCAAACCTGTCCTGCTTCTACAATTTCGCCTTGATCGATCACCACAACTTGATCGCAAATCTCGCGAATGACCTGCATTTCATGGGTAATCAACACAATGGTGATACCGAGCTTTTGATTAATTTCTTTAAGCAAAGACAGCACAACAGAAGTACTTTCTGGATCGAGTGCAGAAGTCGCTTCATCACAGAGTAAAATTTCCGGATGATGAACTAACGCTCGTGCAATCCCAACACGTTGTTTTTGCCCGCCCGAAAGTTGAGAAGGGTAGTGCGCTGCTTTATTTTCAAGACCTACCAACTTCAACACTTCATTCACTCGCTGAGCGATATCGGCTTGACTGAAATTGGCGATTTTAAGGGGCAGCGCGATATTGTCATACACGGTTTTGGCAGACATCAAATTAAAATGCTGAAAAATCATCCCAATACGCTGACGTAGGGCTATCAACTCTGCGTGATTTAAGCTTGATAATTCCTGTTGATGGATGTGAATACTGCCATCACTGATTTGTTCTAAGCCATTCAGCGTTCGAATCAGTGAGGATTTACCCGCGCCACTTTTCCCAATAATGCCAAATATTTTGCCTTGTGGAATATTCAGATTGATATCTTTTAAGGTATGAACCTGCTGTCCTTGCACATCATAAAATTTATTTAAATTTTTAATTTGGATATGGGGGACGGCAAATTCAACCGATGAACCGAAACTCACCATGAGTGACTCCTTATTTCCAACCAGGGAACCACAGTTTTGCACCAAAATCCGCGTCCAATGCCTGTTTAACTTTAGGTGAGTTTTGATAAATATCGACAAATTTACGCAGTTTATCGTCGCGATCTACATAGTCATCACGTACGGCAAATAAGATGGCAAAACGCTTGTCGGTATTGGAGTCAAACAGTAAGGCATTTTCAGGATCGGCAGTTTTTGCTAGACGTAAATAATGTGGATAGCCAAAAGCCAGATCGACATCATCAATCGCACGTGCCGTTTGAGGGCCTTCCACCTCAATAAATTGAAGCTGTTTAGGATTCGCTGCAATGTCATTTAAAGTCGATAAAAAGTTATCTGGTTGTTTCAGTTCAATGAGCTTGGCTTGCTGTAGCAGTTGTAAGGCACGGCCCTGATTGACCGGATCATTTGGAACCACCACTTTGGCTTTATGGGGTAAATCAGCAAAGTTTTTATACTTTTTTGAATACAGTCCGACATGGGTTGCAGCACCGACATCAAAGGCTTTGATTTTAAAATCCGTTTCTTTTTTTGCATTGTCTAGAAACGGCTGATGTTGGAAAAAGTTCGCATCAATATCGCCGTGGTTTAGGGTGATATTCGGGGTATTCCAGTCTGAAAATTCCACCAATTTCACGTTCAGCCCTTGCTGCTTGGCTTCATCTGCAGCGACTTGTAAGGGTTTAGCAAAAGATGGGCTAATCCCAATCACCAATTCACTTTGATGACTTTTCTTTTGTTGATTCCAAATAACTAAGCCAATCACCAAGATGGCCACGATTACACCAATCAGTGTGAATTTAGATTTTGCTGTTTGTGCCATGGCACACCTCTATATTTCCAAATAATTAAATTTTTTGTCTAACATGTTGTTTTATAAATGCAGCTTATGCTGTTTCAACGTTTTTAAGCGCTGCCTGAGATGACGTTTCGGAAGTGGGACATCGGTAGCGATGAGCAGGATGTGTCTTGGCTAAATGGTCACCTTGTTGAAACAGTTTTTGCCGCAAACTACCGGTGTCATACGCAGTTTTATAGCGACCACGTTGCTGTAATTCTGGAATGACCAAATGGATAAAATCTTGATGTGACTCAGGTGCAACGGTGCGAGTCAGATTAAATCCATCGATGCCAGTTTCATCCAAATAGTCAATCAACTGTTCTGCAACGTTGGCGCCACTTCCGACAAAGAGCGGATAACGCCCACCTAGAACGTGCTGAGCACGCAAATCTTGGCGAGTAATTTTTTGCTCTTTAAATTTTTGATTGACCGATGCGATGCTATTGGTCTGCTGATACGGAATGGCTTCATCTTCTGCATAATTGGCGAGGTTCATCCCAATCGAACTCGAAAAGTGTGCCAGTCCCGCTTCAGGATTGGCATAGCGAATGTATTCAGCCAATTTCTCTTGGGCGAGCTCATCGGTCTCTGCGGTTACCACCGTAATGCCGACAAAGAGTTTTACGGCTTGTGGCTCACGACCTTGCGCTGCGGTTTGGCTGCGAATTTTTTGTACCTGATTTTTGACTTTTTCAGCGCTGTCTGCACCGATAAACATGCCTTCTGCATGTTGCGTAGCAAAAGCTAAGCCACGTGGTGAAGCACCGGCCTGATACAACACAGGGGTGCGCTGAATCGATGGAGAAACTTGAAATACCCCTTGGCTTTGATAGAACTTGCCTTGGTGTTGAATGGCATGTACTTTTTTTGGATCGCTAAAGATACGATTTGCTTTATCTTTTTGAACCGCATCATTTTCCCAAGAGCCTTCCCAAAACTTATAGCAAAGCTGCAAAAATTCTTCGGCTTGTTCATAGCGTAGATCATGATCTTTCAGGCCTTTTTGCCCAATTAAGCGTTCTGCACTGTCTAGATATCCAGTCACGATATTCCAACCGATTCGACCTTGGGTCAGGTGGTCTAGACTGGCAAATCGACGTGCAAACTGATAAGGCGTTTCATAGCTCAAATTGACTGTTACACCAAAACCTAAGTTTTCAGTGACCGCAGCCATTGCAGAAATCAGGGTGCTGGGGTCATGGCTCGGCAGTTGGATCGACTCTTTAAGTGTGAGATCGATATTGCCTTCATAAACATCATAGACTCCTGTGATATCTGCAATAAATAGCCCGTCAAACAGCCCTTGCTCCAAGGTTTTGGCAAGATCGGTCCAATAGCTCAGTTCATTAAAGCGGTGTGACTCATCGCGTGGATGGGTCCATAAGCCATGATTGATATGGCCGACACAGTTCATGTCGAAGGCATTCAGTAAAATTTTCTTGGCTGTATGTGATTGGGTATCAGCCGTCTTGATTTGGCTCATTACAAGGTCCCTCGACGTGGGGGCAATACGCCATTTAGGAGGTAATTGGCAATGAAGAAATATTTCCAACGCCCTGCATCATGCAAGGTATGAACACGTGCATTACGCCAAAAACGATCTAGACCATCTTCACGCTGACTGCCACGGCTGCCTGCAAGCTCAATCAATTTTGAAGCAGCTTTAAGTGCGGTTTCAGTACTATGCGCACGCACTTTCGCGACATCTAGAGAAGCTTTTGCGATGTTTTCAGCATTGGGCTGTGGGCGAGCAGCATCGATGGCACGAGCGGCTTGTTTCAGCAAGACCTCACTGGCGCGAACATCTGCGGCAATGCGACCGAGTTCATATTTGGTTAAAGGATCTTCGCTTGCAAGATCAAGACCTGAATCAATCCATGGTCGAGCTTGGTGTACGCGGCTCAAACTTTCTTCAAAGGCTGCGCGGGCTATACCGACTTCAATCGCAGCATGCATAATTTGCGCAAATGGCCCAACCAATGTCGGCTCCGTAAATGCACGATCAAAGGGAATGACATCTATGGCAGGAACTGCAACTTGGTGAAATTTTACAGAGCCGCTACCCGTGGTGCGCTGTCCAAACCCTGTCCAATCATCGATCAACTCTAGACCTGCACTTTCACGTGCAATAAAGGCTAAATATTCACGACCATCAGGGTCTTTGACCAATGTGGGAATACGATGCGCAAATAAACTGCCGGTGCAATAAAACTTCTCACCATTCACTACAAAACCATTGTCATGAGGGCGAATCGACGTTTGTTTTTGCGCAGCGGTTTTGGTTTTAAACTCGGCTAAGGCATTGCCAAAACGAGCGCCAGCAAGCACTTCGGCATAAAGCTTTTGCTTTTGTTCAGTTGTGCCGGTGTTACGTAATACTTCTAGTGCATAAAAATGGTTTTGTGGAATTTGCCCAATTGAGCCATCTACACCACTCATAAGCGCAATCACTTGCGCCACGGTATAACTTGAAACTTCGGCACCGCCAAATGCCTTGGGAACCGTGATTGCCCAGAGACCCGATTGACTATAGGCCTCGATTTCATCAAACGGCAGTATGCGTTCGGCATCACGTTGCACGGCATTTTTTCTAAATTGTTCGGCTAATTGTTTTGCAATTTCAAGTGCTTCTACATCGGAGTGAATAATATGCGCAGGTGTTGTTGATATGGCCTGTAGCGAATTAATATTTGGAAATGAGGTCATCAGAATTCTCCTTAAATCCACGCATGGCGTGCAGGTAATTTATGATTTAAGTAATAGTCGCCTAAGGTATGCAGCTTCCAGCGCACAGGATCATGTAAGGTGTGTACTCGGGCATTGCGCCAGTGTTGATCAAGGTTATGGGCACTCAAACTTGCACGGCTGCCGCCTAATTCAAGGAGTTTTTCAGAGATCTGTAAGGCTGCATCATTGGCATAGATTTTAGCTTCAGCGACACGAATCGAAGCCAGAGCGGCTTGTTGTTCACTCACCTGATCAAGCTGATCTAATTCATCGAGATAATCTGCGGCTTCATCTAAAAGTAAAATCGCAGCATCCAATAAAACTGCAGATTTACCCACCTCTTGTAGGGTGTAGGGCTCAAAACTGGCTTTCTCAACTTGTGCATCCACAATCGGACGGGCTTTTTGTACCGCAGAAAGGGTGTCTGCAAAGGCAGCTTCCGCAATCCCGACATCGATCGCGACTTGCATCAATTGTGAAAAGGCACCTCGATACGTTGGCCCTGCAGAAAGCTTACGTTCATCAAAAATTAATAGGGGGTCTACTGCCACATGGTTGAGTTTGACGGTGCCACTAGACGTTGTGCGCTGACCAAAACCATTCCAGTTATCAATCACTTCTACGCCTGTAGCGTGTCGATCAATGATGGTCAGGACAACATGACCTTCAGGGTGAACGGCTTTAATCGCTAACCAATCTGCAAAACTACTGCCGGTCGAATAGAACTTTTCACCATTAACAACATACTTTCCATTTTCAATGCGCAGCGTTGTGTTTAAGGTTTTAGTGTCTTTGGTGTTGCGCTCTGGCCCACCATTAGCTAAACGTTTTCCCTGTAAAATTTCATTAAAAATAAAGGCTTTTTGCTCATCTGTTCCCATGAGGTCAATCATATACAGCAAGGCAATTTGGTTTTGTGGAATTTGGCCCACGCTAGAATCTGCTTTGTTGATAATGCGAAAAACCTGCGCCAGTGTCTTGTTGGACACGTAGGCACCGCCAAATTTTTTGGGAATACGAATGCCACCTAAACCTTTTTGACTGAATAAGTCGATTTCTGCAAATGGGAGTAGGCGGTTCTGATCACGTTCATTTCGACCTTCCAAAGCAAAATCGGCAACGTGATAAGCTGCATGAATCGCTTCTAAGTCATTTTCAATAACATGAATATTTTCAGAGATTAAATGAGACATAATGACACCTTTAATAGATATCAAAACGCTACTCGTAAATGCGGGATTTTTTAAATGATGGATTATTCTTAACTTAGCAAAATGTCTTTTTAGCATTTAATCTGCATAAAAATTATGCAAATTAGATAAAATAAGTGTTTGATTTAAAACAATAGATGTAGGGAAAACAACAAGAGGATTGATGATTTAAATTTGGTGTTAGCAACTTTGTAGATATTCAACTTTAAAAATAATATATCTAAGACAGAGGCTTAGCTGTTTTTTTAATACTTTTTATTAATGGTGGTCAATCAGCTTGAACTCCAATAGATGCTCAATATCATAGAGCTATGCAAAGATTAAAAAAGGCTAGAAATTGATTCAGATGTTTTTCAATCTGCAATAAAAAAGCCCCCATCTTTTGATGGGGGCTTTTTGAATTTGGAGCGGGAAAGGAGACTCGAACTCCCGACCCCAACCTTGGCAAGGTTATGCTCTACCAACTGAGCTATTCCCGCGGAGTCTATCCTGTTTTTTTACTAAAAAACTGAATCGAAAAAAATTTGGAGCGGGAAAGGAGACTCGAACTCCCGACCCCAACCTTGGCAAGGTTATGCTCTACCAACTGAGCTATTCCCGCGGAGTCTATCCAATTTTTTAAATAAAAAACCGAATGAAAAAATTTTGAGCGGGAAAGGAGACTCGAACTCCCGACCCCAACCTTGGCAAGGTTATGCTCTACCAACTGAGCTATTCCCGCATAGCCACGTATAATACATTAAGGATTTTTCAGGTCAATAACTTTATGAAAAACTGTGCATCGTTTGCATAAAATAAAAACAATTTGTTTGAAAATTGGAATATTTTTGCAGGT
Organism: Acinetobacter amyesii; assembly: GCF_023499985.1. Lineage (NCBI taxonomy): Bacteria > Pseudomonadati > Pseudomonadota > Gammaproteobacteria > Moraxellales > Moraxellaceae > Acinetobacter > Acinetobacter amyesii. The sequence continues at coordinate 67,264 of NZ_JAMCOU010000021.1, forward strand.
CAAAGGCTTCCATTTTGATGAAATCATGCGATTCAGGCGGTTTCAGCAACTTTGCGACACAAGAACTTCAACAAATACAGGCTATACTAAGACCAGTTGAACCTTTTTTGAATTTGGGAGAGCGGTTTTGAGTTTAGAACAGCAATTAATTGAGCGTCTACAGACATTAGCTCCTACACATCTTGAAGTGGTGAATGAGTCCGCAGGTCATGGTGGTTATTTCCCAGGTAAAGAGTCGCATTTTAAAGCGGTGATCGTGAGTGAGGCTTTTGCAGGCTTGCGTTTGGTGCAACGTCATCAAAAAGTCTATGCCGCAGCAGGTGATTTACTCAGTCCGGGGCAAATTCATGCCTTAGCCATTCATGCGTTTTTACCTGAAGAGTGGAAAGGTCAAGACACCACTAGCCCTGAATGTGCGCATGCACCAAAGTCATCTTAAGGTAAACCATGGAAACGCAATTAATCATTAAAATCATTCATATGTGTGGCGTGGCTTTAGGCTGTGCTGCCATTTTCATTCGTGCTTTTACGCTATTTAAAGGGACGCAGGGCAATTTACCCAATCCAGCAGGGCGTAAGTTTTTTGTTGCTTTGCAACATGGCTCAATGGCTTTAATTGCTGTAACAGGAATTATCTTATTGTTTATGAAGAACTTTGATGTGCAGCCATGGTTCTATGCCAAAGTTGTGTTGTTTTTGGCGCTGCTGTCTTCTTTATCTAAAGCGTATAAGAAAGATGACAGTGTATTATTGGTTCAGCGCCGTGCGGGCTTATTTATTGCAGCTGTTGCACTTATTTTCATCATTACATTGGTTATAATCAAACCAGTTTTTGGATAAATGGCTTATCCACATGGCCGATTTCAAGGCTTGAGTAGAAAAACAAAGATTAGAGGGTTTTGAATGCGTACGCGTGTGGTATTTAACCAAAAAGGTGGTGTGGGGAAATCGAGTATTACGGTCAATTTAGCTGCGATAAGCGCGCACCAAGGTTTAAAAACTTTGGTGATTGACCTCGACCCTCAAGCCAATTCAAGCCAATATTTGTTGGGGGATGATGCGACGTATTCGGCAGATAAGCCCGCACTTGAACCCAATATTGAAAATTATTTTGAAGAAGTCTTGGGGACGCAACAAAGTAAAGGTTTGTTGGGAAATGCCATTGGTTCGATTTTAAAAAATCGTACTAAAGGTCTAGAAAGCTATGTACATCAATCACCGTTTAAAAATTTAGATGTAATTCCTGCAAGCCCAAATTTGGGTGCGTTGGCACATGCCTTAGAATCTAAGCATAAAATTTACAAACTGCGTGATGCTTTGCAGCAGATGAGCGGTCAATATGATCGAGTGTTTATTGATACACCGCCGGCCTTTAACTTTTTTACTTTATCTGCGTTGATTGCGGCAGATCGCGTGCTGATTCCATTTGACTGTGACGTGTTTTCAAAACGAGCTTTACAGACCCTGATCGAAAATGTGTTGGAAACGCAGGATGATCATAATGATCGTTTGGAAATTGAAGGCATTGTGGTCAATCAATTTCAAGCACAGGCGAAGTTGCCGCGCGAAGTTGTACAACAACTCAAAGATGAAGGTCTTCCCGTATTGGACAGCATGTTACCGCCTTCGGTGCTGATGAAAGAATCTCATCATAAAAATCAACCTTTAATCCATTTGGCTGCAGATCATAAATTGACGCAAGCCTATCAATCATTGTTCAATGAAATTGAGCAAAAGTAGTATCGAGAAAAGTATGAATGCACTTAAATGTGGTCTAGTTGCTTTCACTGCTGTTGTATTGGGTGCATGTGCAAGTACGCCTAAACCTAGCTATGTTTCACCTACACAGTATCAGTCTTTGAGTTGCCAGCAATTGCAAAGCGAATACAACCGAATCCACGACTATATTCAAAATGGTGTAGAAACGCCGAAGCGCACAGGCGTTGGTGTCGGTGTTGGCCTTGGTGGTGGCTGGGGCAGCCGTGGAGGTTGGGGCATTGGTCCGAGTATTTCGGTCAATATGGGACAATCTTCGAATACTAAACGTACCGAACTTTCACGTGTTTTAGGTGAGCAAGAAGCGATCGTACAGGCAGCAAAATTTAAAGGTTGTCCGATTATCGTTCGCACAAATTCGGCTACCGCAGCAAAATCATAAGCGGATCATGAGCAGGGGCTCAGGCCTGTGCTATGAGAAAAGTGTAATAAAATTTGTCAGTAGGCGAGGCGTCTACTGGCATTTTTTTTGAGTCAAATAAACTTCACTATTTAGAGCCAATAAAATTTTTAAATCTATGAAAAAATTAAATTAAATATTATTCGTAAATTTTAATGCCTCCTTCTGATCTTGAATATTCAGTGTGATCACTTTGACTTGTATAAGGATAAAACTGACCTAGCGCGTACTTGTTTTTTTAAATTCATTTCGGCTAAGGTGTGCGCTTTGAAACATTGTCTGGATATTTATGATTGAGAGTTGGCTTTTTGTATTTGCAATGATTGCGGTGATGATGACGCCGGGACCTAGCAATGCACTAATGGCAAGCTCTGCACATCAACAAGGCATTGCAAAGACGTGCATGCTGATTCCTGCAGAATTATTGGGCTATTTCTATGCCATTAATTTGTGGGCGTTGATTATTCATTTAAGCGCTCCAGTGTGGCCGAATTTAATTCACTTGCTACATTTTCTCAGTATTGCCTATGTTTTATGGTTGGCTTTTCATTTGTGGAAATCGACGCATTTACATCAGTACAATCAAAAACATCCTTCAATTCAACCACGTGAATTATTCATTTCCTCCTTAAAAAATCCGAAAGCCTTGCTTTTTGCTGCAGGTATTTTCCCGATTGAAACTTGGGCTAGCCCATTAAATTTTATTTTGGTTTTCGCTGTATTTAGTGTGGTTTTGCTGCCTGTTGCGTTGTTTTGGATGTCATTTGGACGGACGATTTTGGCAGGTAAGACCCAAAAAATTAAGGCCGATCTTCTATATAAAGGATCGGCCCTGATGCTGATTTTATGTATGTTCCCTGTGGTTTTGCGCTTTTTTGCTTAAAGGCGTTCACCACATCGGTTTATTTCTTTAATTTTGCTCGAATAAAACCAATCACACCCGGTAAAACACTAATAATAATGATGCCAAAGATCAGATGGGTGAAGTTATCTTTCACGATTGGCATATTGCCAAATAAATAACCCAAAGTGATAAATGAGCCAACCCAGCAAATCGCACCAATCATGTTAAAAGTCAGGAAGTACTTGTAGTTCATGCTGCCTGCACCTGCGACAAAAGGCGCGAAGGTTCGTGCAAAAGGAATAAAGCGGGCAAAAATAATGGTTTTACCACCGTGTTTTTCAAAGAATTTTTGCGTATTCACCAAATGTTGACGGTTAATGAAGCGTGATTCAATTTCAAAGACACGTGGGCCAATATATTTACCAATATGGTAGTTCAGCGTGTCGCCCAAGACTGCCGCGATAAACAGTAAAATCACCAAAACCCATGGATCCATGGCACCTGTTGACGCAGCGAGCGCGCCTGCTGCAAACAGAAGACTGTCACCCGGTAAAAAGGGCATGACCACCAAACCGGTTTCAACAAAAATAATCAGGAACAGAATTGCATAAATCCATACGCCATAATTGGTAATGAACTCGAGTAAATGGTCATCAACATGTAGTATAAAATCAATCAGTTCCATGGGGCTTATATGCGTAAAATAGTGGTCTGATGCTATCAGTCTGGGGCAGCAAAGTCAGTATTAAAACGTAATTAATTATCAGTAAAATCGTTCTATATATGGAATGATGAGTATTATAAAAGCATATTTAAAGAGAATAAGAAACGACCTAATCTAAGCACATCTTTTGAACAGTATTAAAAATAGGTTTCAGTATGTTTAATCCAAATTTGATGGTGAAAAATCTGAGTCAACAGCCGCAAATCAATTCGGTAGTCAGTCTCGTTGCACGTATATTAATGGCTTATATTTTTATTGTGGCAGGTTGGGGGAAAATTACGGCTTACACTGCAACAGCAGGTTATATGGAGTCAATGGGTGTGCCAGCTGGACTTCTTCCGATTACTATCTTAGTCGAGTTGGGTGGTGGCTTAGCTTTATTGTTTGGTTTTCAAGCGCGTTTTGCGGCACTGGGTCTAACCGTATTTAGTTTAATCACTGCATTTTTATTCCATGGTGGTGCTGAAGATAGCATTAACTTTATGAAAAATTTGGCGATGTCTGGCGGCTTATTATTTCTCATGCTGCATGGTGCTGGTCAATTTAGTTTTGATCATTGGATTGAAAAATCAAAATAAAGTTGTCATGAATCCGAGCATCCATCAAAGCGGCCTTCTGCCGCTTTTTTCATGTCTACCGCTGATTGAAAGCGGATGGGTAAAGTCCTGAAATGTGTTGTAAAAAACACCGTTTGGCTTGGGATTTTTGCCCCTGTCCGAATAGTGTGCGAAAGTCCAAGAAAAATGTTAGAATACGGCGCTTATATTCGTTGCCTGCATAGTTGTTTGCCATGACTACCAATACCCAAATTACTGAAGACCGTATCCTGATTTTGGATTTCGGTTCTCAATATAGTCAGCTTATTGCACGTCGTGTACGTGAAGCTGGTGTTTATTCAGAAATGTACGCATTTGATATGTCTGAAAAAGACATTCGTGCATTTAACCCAAACGGGATCATTCTTTCAGGTGGTCCAGAAAGTGTTCATGAAGAAGGTAGTCCGCGCGCACCACAAGTTGTATTTGAACTTGGTGTACCTGTTTTAGGTATTTGCTATGGTCTACAAACCATGTCAGAACAGCTTGGCGGTAAAGTTGAGCCAGGTACTGTGCATGAATTTGGTTATGCAGAAGTTGATATTAAAGTCCGTGATGCTTTAATTGGTGATCTTGAAGATACCAAAGACCAATTAAAAGTGTGGATGAGTCATGGCGATAAAGTGACTCAAATTCCTGAAGGTTTCCAAATCACTGCTAGCACACCAAGCTGCCCAGTGGCGATGGTTTCTGATGAAAAACGTCGTTTCTATGGTATCCAATTCCACCCAGAAGTGACACACACTGCAAAAGGTGCTGAGTTATTGTCTAACTTCGTACATGGCGTATGTGGTTGCCGTAACTTGTGGAACTCAGAAAACATTATCGATCTTCGCGTAGAACAACTTCGTGAGCAAATTGGTGATCAAAAAGTTTTATTGGGTCTTTCAGGCGGTGTCGATTCATCTGTTGTAGCTGCACTTTTACACCGTGCGATTGGCGACCAATTGACTTGCGTATTTGTAGATAACGGTTTACTTCGTTTGAACGAAGGCGAGCAAGTGATGGACATGTTTGCGAAAAACATGGGTATCCGCGTGATTCGTGCTGACGCTGAAAATCGCTTCTTAACAGCACTTGCTGGTGAAGTTGATCCAGAGAAAAAACGTAAAATTATCGGTCGTGAATTCATTGAAGTGTTTGCTGAAGAAGCACGTAAGCTTGACGGTGTGAACTTCCTTGCTCAAGGTACCATTTACCCAGACGTAATTGAATCTGCGGCAAGCAAACAAGGTAAAGCGCACGTGATTAAATCACACCACAACGTGGGTGGTTTACCAGAAGATTTAGCATTCGAATTGGTTGAGCCAATCCGTGATTTGTTCAAAGATGAAGTTCGCCGTTTAGGTACAACACTTGGTCTTCCATTTGAAATGCTTTACCGTCATCCATTCCCAGGTCCAGGTCTAGGTGTACGTATTCTTGGTGAAGTGAAAAAAGAATATGCTGACATCCTTCGTCTAGCAGATGACATCTTCATGCAAGAACTTCGCGCAAGCGGCTGGTATGACAAAACTGCACAAGCATTTGCCGTATTCCAACCTGTGAAATCTGTGGGTGTGGTAGGTGATGGCCGTCGTTATGCATGGGTAATCGCCCTTCGTGCTGTAGAAACAGTTGACTTTATGACTGCACGTTTTGCACATCTTCCTTATGACCTTGTAGACAAGATTTCTACACGTATCATGAACGAGATTGCTGAAGTTTCTCGTGTTGTTTATGACGTATCGTCTAAACCACCAGCAACGATTGAATGGGAGTAATTTAGGGATTTCAAGAAGCGAAGCTTCTTGCCTAAATTACGCCGAAAGCTATGCTCGCGGCTATTTAGGGAAACCTAAATATTTCTAATAAAAAAAGGACGCTTAAGCGTCCTTTTTTATATCTCAACATTCTATTTATAAACAATTGACCAACTACTATCGCTTTCATTATTCGGTTCAGCTTTAGGCTTCACTTTATGGGTAAAGCTTTGCCATGACTTTGTCGATTTACGTTCCGGTTTCATGCTTGAATCATAGCGCTCTACACGGTTACGGCCATTTTCTTTTGCCTGATACAGCGCAATATCCGCTTGCTTAATCAGTTCAGTTAAATTTTGCTTATGTGATTTAAGCTGTGAAACACCAATGGAAACGGTAAATTGGATCGGGTGATTTGCGACATTCAGCAATGATTGATTTTGAAGCGTTAGACGAATACGTTCCGCGATCAACATTGCATCCTGTATCTGCGTTTCAGACAGAAGCACAATAAATTCTTCACCACCAAAGCGGGCCAAGACGTCTTTTTGGCGCATTTCTTTGCGGGTGGTTTCAGCGATACATTGCAGTACTTGGTCACCAACATCATGTCCGTAATTATCATTAATATGTTTAAAATGATCGACATCAAACATCAATAAGCAAGTACTTGCAGGCGTTGGCCATTCATGGATACGATGCTCAGCCAATTGAACAAACTGACGACGGTTATATAACTGGGTGAGCTCATCTGTATGCGCAAGATTTTTCAGCGTATGCATATTCCAGTCATCAAGCAGGGTACGTAAAAAATGACGGCGTGCATTGAGCGTATTGTTCCAACTCATATGCAGGCTGATCATCCAAACAGGAATAGACACCACCACAAAAATCAGTGCTTCTTGCCATGATAAAAGCTGACTCACCGCAAAATACACCAATAGCGAAATGAGGCCCGAACAATACAAGGCGGGCTTAAATTGTGTTTGTACGCAGACATTGGCAATCAAGATAAAGATCGCTGCACCATAGATATAGGACGAGACCATTGGGCTATTTGAAGCCAGTAATAAGCCAATCCAAATCGCGGTGCTACAGACCGTACCAATCGGTAAGATCATATCGAGCACACGAATATCTTTTTTGTATTTAAACAGATAGAAGCTAACTAATAGGGCAGCAATAATCATGGCCACTCGAGAAAGACCTGACCAAAAGAACATGTCAGGGATAATAAAAATGTCAGCAAAGAAATAAAGAAGAAATGTAATCTGCGCCATGTAATTCACTTGACGTAAATAAGGTAACTGATGGGCATACTGATGTTGTAGAAAATAGTTTCTAAACTGCGTAGGAATACGTGCAAAAGGATCTGCAATGGCTTGTTCAATCTCGGCACGATTGGCAAGATCACACTCAGAAAGTTTCAAAGTATGATTATGATTTTTACGAACTTCCTGAGCAGACGAATTAGTCCGAGAACTCATTCGTACATCAACAGACATGTCCCTTCTCCATAAATGGCTTAAGAAAATTATGAATAAAAAACATACAAAAATATCTACCTGAAACTTGGGATTTTTTCGAATGAATGATAAAAAATCGTCTGTTGAATGTTACAAAATATATTATTAACTTGCTGTTTTATAAGTTGATATTTGATTCCTTCCTGCAGATTTTGCTTGGTAAAGTGCCTGATCGGCCATGCGAATTACACTTTGTAAATCTCGGTTTTTTTGACCAAATTCGGCAACACCAATTGAAACGGTAAATTTAAGTTTTTGTAGTGTATCAAGTTCTAAATAATCATCGGCTATTGCCCGTCGCAGACGTTCGGCAATATCTTGAGCCTGACGCAGGTGTGTCTGCGGTAAAAGGATAATAAATTCTTCACCACCGAAGCGGGCAATGATGTCTTGGCTACGTAAAGTATGTCGGCACGTTTCGGCAATTTGTTGTAAAACATGATCACCAATATAGTGCCCAAACTGATCATTAATATTTTTAAATTTGTCGACATCAAAAATCAGTAATGAAAGTGGCTGTAACGGTTTGGACTGATGATGAATATGATAATTGGCAAGTTGAATAAATTGACGGCGATTGTTTAAGCCGGTCAGCACGTCGGTATGCGCCATAATATTGAGCGCTTCACGGTTCAACTGATCGAGTTTACTGTGTAAAAATACAATTCTAGATTTTTGCGTTGAATTCCAACTGATATACAAACTAAATAACAACACGGGCGAATAGATCAAGATAAACAGTTGCAGTTGATGGATATTGCCAGAAATGGCGAAATACACCCCAATCAGTAAAATTAGACTGATACATAGAGAAATGAGCACAGCAGCCTTAAAGCGGATTTGCACACATAAATTGGCTAACACAATAAAAATCAAAGATGCATATAAATAGATCGGCACATCGGGGCTATTGGATAAATTGAGGAGGCTAAACCACAGCGCAGAAGCACCAACGATCGATAGGGGAAGCATCAAGTCAAAGAGTAAAATGCTCTTACTATATGTATAAATGCCCCATGTGATGCCCATCATCAGTAAGGTATAGGCCGTTTTTAAGCTTATCGCGAGCAAACCCACATCGGGCAACATAAACCAATCCGCTATGGCATAAGAGAGATAGGCCAATTGTGCAACGATGTTGACTTGGAAAAAGAATTTAAAAAGTTGACGACGATGGTAGTGGAAAAATTCTTGACGAAATTGAGCAGGAACGCGAACAACGGTTCCTTTCAAGGCTTTTTGGATCAGTGCACGTGATTCTTTCTTATACTCATTGATCATGCAAGATTACCGACGGGTGAGCATGGTTTTTATGTAATTTTATGTAACTCAAATAATCTATATCATTTTTGTTTAAAATTAAACACGTTATTTCAATGATTTGTGAATTATTTGGTATTGTTTGGTCAAAAGTGAGTGTTAATTTATGTTACTTAAATTTACATTTCACGTGATTTGAACAAGTAATTTCGCATTGGATGTTGTCTAAATAAGCATCGAAAACTGTTATGCTGTATGTCATATTAGGCAACAAAAAAACGATTGTCCTATCTCTGTGATTCAGCGTATTAATGACAGCTGAAGAAGATTGAGTTAATGCAGATATAATGGAAAAAATGCATAGCTCTAGCCGATAGTCCTTGCATCGGCTTAGCCAAATTTAGGGTAAGAATATGACCAATACCAATTACACAGAAATATCTCATTCCGACGATTGTGAAAAATACGTCAATCAGTTCATTCAAGAATTTCCACTGCGCCGTGCTGAAATTGGTCAAGGCACAGTGATAAAACGTGCTTTACCGAGTCGGCATAAACGGATGATTGGGGCATGGTGTTTCCTTGACCATGCCGGTCCAGTGCATTTTCCGCAAGGTGATGGCTTAGATGTTGGGCCGCATCCACATATTGGTTTGCAAACGTTTACCTGGATGATTGATGGTACCATGATGCATACCGACAGTTTGGGCACACATCAGTTAATTCAGCCCAAACAAGTCAATCTCATGACGGCGGGTTATGGTATTTCGCATACTGAGGTTGCTCCAGAATCTGAAACGCAAATGCATGCTGCGCAACTTTGGATTGCATTGCCAGATGACAAAATCAATATGGCGCCCCAGTTTGACCATTACCCAGAGTTGCCTGTGGTGACACAAGACGGGATTGAATTGACGGTATTGGTGGGTGAATTTTTACAGACTAAATCGCCGGTAAAAGTACATAGTGAATTATTGGGTGTCGATCTGCGTAGTTCGGAAAGTCAAAGTACCGTCCTGCCGCTCAATCCAAAATTTGAATATGGCTTTATGGCCCTCGAAGGGACTGCCAGTATCAATGGTCACGAGCTAAATGAAGACAATATGGTGGTACTTGAGCCGGGCTTAACCCAAGTCAAAATTGACCTACATGCAGGTGGCCGTGTTTTATTATTAGGGGGGGAACCTTTTGAATCACCGATTTTGCTGTGGTGGAATTTTGTGGGGCGCACACAAGAAGAATTGAATATTGCCCGTGAGCAGTGGATTAATCAGGACGAACGCTTTGGCTCTATTCCAGACTATGATGGTCCACGACTAGAAGCACCGGCTTTCCCTGATAAAATGCGTCCATCACGTTAACTTAAAAATAAAAATGAACAGCCGTACCTGTGGTGAAAATGGTGCGGCATAACCATGAGGGAGTCATTATGGGTATCGTCGCAACGGCAACAGTAAACACCTTAGAAGCACCGTGGTCAGGTGAAATTCAGAGTGGAAAACATCAACTTATTACCGATAAGCCCGAATCATTTGGCGGCGGGGACTTGGGTTTAGCACCGTATGATTTACTGTGCGCATCCTTAATCTCATGCACAATGATTACCTTGCGCATGTATGCAGCACATAAACAAATCCAATTGGGTGAGTTTCGTATCGAGGCAGACTTTTGTGCGAACCGTGAAGGAGCTGAATGGGTTGAGCGACGCCTGCATTTTCAAACATCCTTGGATGCAGAGTTAGAGCAAAAAATCTTGTCCATTTGTGAAAAAACCCCAGTGACAAAAACTTTATTGCGCAGTGTAGACATTAAAACCACTCTAGTTTAATTTAAAAGCAGGTCGCTGCTGTACTGTGCAAAATTTAGTTTTGATACAGATCCAAGCAGTGATCTGACGCTTTTTATGATTTAAGTACTTCAAAATAATAATGGCTTGCCAGAAATAAGAAAATTTTAGACTTCATATAGGAGATGAACCCATGCGGGTGCTACATCATCTAGAAAAATCTCGTTCATTTCGTATTTTATGGGCAATGCAGGAATTAGGACTGGATTATCAGGTTCAGTTTTATCTGCGCCAGCCAAATTTGTCTGCTCCTCCTGAGCTTAAAGCCATCCATCCTTTAGGGAAGTCGCCCATATTGCAGGATGATGGACTGGTCTTGGTAGAATCTGCAGCGATCTTGGAATATTTACAAGAGAAGTATGATCGGCATGATTTTTTTGCAGCCAAGGCGGAACATTCAAAACAACAATATCGCTTTTGGATGCATTATGCCGAAGGTTCTCTAATGCCGTTGTTGGTGATGCAGTTGGTCATGAGCAATGTGCCACGCCATGTACCTTGGGTCATCAAACCCGTAGCTAATCGCATTTGTGATGGGGTCAAAAAAGGTTTTGTACGACCTCGCTTAAAAGAACATATCGAGTTTTTAGAAAACCATTTAGCGGAAAATGAATATTTTGCGGGACCGTTTAGCTTTGCGGATATTCAGATGACGTTTCCATTAGAAGCCGTCATGACCAGAACTCAAGGGCGATATCCACAAATTCAGGCTTTCTTACAACGGATGCAACAGCGTCCTGCATATCGCCGTGCCAAACAACAAGAACAACAGTTGGAAGCACAGCAAGACCGGCAGGATGATTCTGCTTAGCTCACATGATACAAGCGTTCTTTAGGGAAGACGACTTTAAACAGCGAACCGCGGTTTTCTTTGGACTCAATTTCAAGGTGTGCCTGATGTTGCATCAAAACGTGTTTCACGATGGCAAGACCTAAACCTGTTCCTCCCGTTTGGCGACTACGTGCGCTGTCCACACGGTAAAACCGTTCCGTTAAACGGGGTAAGTGTTTCGGGTCAATCCCGATACCCGTATCTTCAACGGTAAAATAACCATGCGTACCATCATCATGCCACCCAATGGTCACAGTACCGCCTTTCGGGGTGTATTTAATTGCATTGGTGATGAGGTTACTAAAGGCACTCGCCAATTCCATATCTGATCCGATCAGGTCACAGTGACTATCAATCTCGAGATTCAGTGTATGTCCATAATCCACATTGTAAGCATGTGCATCGTCATATAGTTGGTTCATTAGGCTGGGCATTTCAATGATTTGATTTTTAGCAACTTTTTTATCATTTTCCAGACGAGATAATAATAACAAGTCATTAACCAAAGCATTCATACGGCGGGTTTGAGACTGCATTTGATCGAATGCGCGTTTCCAGCGTGGATTTAAATCTTCCTGATCGGTAAAGGTTTCGATATAGCCACTTAAAACCGTAAGTGGTGTGCGTAGTTCATGTGAAATATTATCGACAAAGTCTTTACGCATTTGCTCAAGGTTATGCATGCGCGTGACGTCATAAGCCACCAATAAACGACTTTCGCGACCAAAACGGGTTAATTTGACTTGTACATAATGGTCTTCAAGTACCGATGATTTCATTTTCAAACCATCGGGGGCTAAATCGATATTGGTAAAGTATTCGATAAAACTAGGCTGTCTTAAAATACTTAAAATATTGCGCCCTTGATCGAGCTGTTGAATCCCCAAAAGCTTTTCTGCGGCAGGGTTCCACCATTCGATTTGGTGTAATTCATCAATCAATACCACAGCTTCAGCAAGTGCCACCAAGGAAGATTGAGCGCGGTCGATCAGACCAACCATTTCAGCTTGTACAATGCGTTCTTGACGCTGCGCACGGTATACATTAAAGAGTAAAGCCCCCCAAATACCGTCTAAATTTGGCGGGACATCATAGGGGCGATTTGAAATCCATTCGTTGACTAAGTACAGCGAACGCATTTGCAATGCAAAGAACACTGCAAAGGCAATTAAGATGCAGATCCATAAGTACCCGATACCAAAGCCGATGAGTCCAGCAATGAGCAGGAAAAATGCCAGCAGTCTTAAATCCTGCTTGGCAAAAGTCCATAAACTGCTGTAACGGAATTTTTTATGTTCACTGGCAAGTTCAGGGACGGGATACGGTTCGTACATAGAAAATTAAAGACCTAAAATGACTAACCCATCACAGCGTCTGCACGGGTAGAGAAACGGTAACCTGTACCACGAACAGTTTGCACATAACGATCGGCTTGGAAAGGTTCAAGAACTTTACGCAAACGACGAATATGAACGTCAATGGTACGGTCCTCAATATACACGTTTCCACCCCAAACCTGATCTAATAATTGAGCACGGGTATAGGCACGTTCAGGATGAGTCATGAAAAAGGCCAGTAGACGATATTCAGTTGGTCCCATATCTAAAATGGTGTTGCCAAAGCTGACACGTTGGCTGACTGGATCGAGGATTAAGCCATTGGCATCAATGGTTTTTTCACCACCCAATGCATTTGAGCGACGCAGCACAGCTTTAATGCGTGACACCAACTCACGGGTGGAAAAGGGTTTGGTCATGTAGTCATCTGCACCCGCGTCCAGACCTTGGACTTTATGGTCTTCTTCGCCGCGCGCAGTGAGCATGATGACTGGAATTTCTGACAAATTTTCATCGCGTTTTAAACGACGACATAGGTCTACACCACTCACGCCGCCAGGCATCATCCAATCTAATAAAATCAGTGCAGGACGCTGATCCACAATCATTTGGTGAGCTTGTTTGGCATCTTCAGCTTGCTGACATTGAAAACCAGCCATATCCAGTGAAGTATGGATCATTTCCCGAATCGGGAGTTCGTCGTCGACGATTAAAATATAGTCATCTTTCACAGCGCAATACCCTATTTTATGTAAACGGTAGACCGTTTTATATTTATGACAGGCTTATTACAAAGATTAATTATGACAGTATCATTGCAAAAATGATCTTTCATTGGGGTTTAGAAAGAAATTGTGACAATTTAAATCCTGAAATATTCAACAACATGGGCTTTGCATCATGTTGTTGTCATAAAAAAATCATTCAAAAAATTGTAAAGATCAGTGTTGAGCTCAGAATTTATTTCCTGGGTTTTTCAGAAAAAGCATCCAACAAGGCCAAAAAGACCACGCTACATGACGATAAAACTTCATCAATCGGCTGTTTATAACCACTCATGACCCAGCGAATCGCGATTTGGGTGACATAACCATTGAGACCTGTTGCGACCATTGAAATTTCGCGTTCTGAACGATCAATATTCGGCATCATGAGCATGACAAAGGCATGAATCATACGGTCAAAGCGCATCATGGTTTCATGAATTGTGGCTTGGTTATGTAGCTCTTGTACCAACATGGCATCGATGTAAATGATGCGCGCCATACGGGGATTATTTTTTAAAGTTAACAATAGGGCGGTTAAACCCGCTTCAATCATTTTTTTAGAATCGGTTGATGCTTGCATGATGGCTTGCATCACGTTTTGTTGCAGTTCATCGATTAATTTTAAAAAGATGGTCTGGAACAGTTGCTCACTTTTCTTAAATGATTCATAAAAATAGCGTTCGGTCAGCTTGGCTTCCAAACAAATATCTTTCACAGTCACTGAAAAAAAGCCATGTGTTCCATAGGCTTCTATACCGGCTTCAATCAGTTTTTCACGTCGCGCTTGCTTACGTTCACTGAGAGAAAGCCCTTTAAATTGACGTTCCTTCACATTTTTTGCCTGTTGTTGTTCTGTGTGATTTGTTGCATCTGTCATGAAAATATACGCTGAACTAAAGCAGAATTTTGTCTTATTTTAGCAATAATTTCAGTTTAAACCTATGTTTAAGCATTGGCGATTTCAACAGCTTAGCACGTCCTAAGATGACATTGACAATATGTATTGTCAAAACTATATTAAGTTGACGAACTGCACACATTGGCAAATGAGATCACGCTGTGATAAAGCCAAGCGGCAGCATAAAGGAATAAGGAATCACAATGAAAAACTTCAAAAATAAAGTGGCTGCCATTACAGGTGCAGGTTCAGGTATTGGTCAGCAATTGGCAGTGCTTTTGGCGAAACAAGGCTGTCATCTGTCTTTAAGCGATGTGAATGAACAGGGTCTAGCGGCAACCGTTGAATTGGTGAAAGCCAGCAATGTACGTGTAACCACGCAAAAACTTGATGTTTCAGACCTTGCGGCAATGAAAGCATGGGCAGCACAGACTGTTAAAGATCATGGTTCGGTGAATATGATTTTTAACAATGCGGGTGTGGCATTGGGCACGACCGTTGAAGGGGCAAGCTATGAAGAACTGGAGTGGATTGTCAATATTAACTTCTGGGGTGTGGTTTATGGCACCAAAGAATTTTTACCGTATATCAAGCAAAGTGGTGAAGGTCATATCATCAATATTTCCAGCTTGTTTGGCTTAACTGCACAGCCAACACAGTCGGCATATAATGCCACTAAATTTGCAGTACGTGGTTTTACCGAATCTTTACGCCAAGAATTGGATATTGAAAATTGTGGCGTGAGTGCGCTATGTGTACATCCGGGCGGTATTCGTACCAATATTGCCAATGCCGCAAAAATGAATGACAGCTTGAAAAGTTTAGGCATGAACCCACAAAAATCGGCACAGTCGTTTAATAAATTCTTGCGTTGTCCACCTGAAGAAGCGGCTCGTCAAATCATTAAAGCAGTACAAAAAGATAAGCGCCGTTTATTGATTGGTAATGATGCAAAAGCGATTGATTTAATTCAACGTTTGCTACCGACGGGTTATCAAAAATTAACTGCCATGGCGACTAAATTTGGTCAATAAGCGGTAATTAAAATCAATTGAAAAGAGCCCACGTCAGTGGGTTTTTTTATGCTCTAGTAATATCAGAAGCGCAATTTGATCCAAATAAAAGAACGATACGCGGTAGTGTCATCCGCAATTGTTTGAGACAAGACGACTTTTAATCAAAAATGTTTTTGCGATCCTTTGAATCATTTGATGGTATTGAACGAGTTTTGTCGGTGAGGTGTATTGCACCGCAAGATGGTTTCCTTGCGAAGCACGCTTCTCATTTTGTCGAATGAGAAACAACGTTTCGTAAGAGTACCTCCAGCCGAAGGCTAATCCCGTTATTCAATCCCTAGATGTAAGACTCCATCGAATAGATTTAAAAATCATTTTAAAAATCCGAAATTACTTTTACAGGCGTAACATCAGTTATTAAAAGCCCAAAGCGTATTTCTTATTTCATAAAATGAGATATAAAAATGGAAATAACTGATGATTTGAAATAAGCAACTGTTGAATAACCAACAGTTTTTTGGTGTTAAAACAAACAGAATTTATCAGGTTTAAATAATAAAACTTTAAAAAATAAATACTTAAAATGTTGGCACAATTGTTGCCATATTAGAGTGAACAAAACTCACCACTGTATGGAACATTTATGAGTACTTTTACGCATCGATATCTTTCTGCTTTTCGTGTCCTACAACAGGCATGTTGTTGTGCTATGACACTCGCGATGATGCGCGCTTAAATTCTAAAAGCTGTCTTCGAGTTTCGGTCGTGCATAAGTTGAATAAAACCTACGACCACTCAGATTAATTTTTAAAAAACCCACGCAGTACATTCACTTCATGCACCTTGCATGGGGTTGGGGGATTTTGCGCTTTGGGAAAAATGTTAGTGAAACCAAATCATGAAAAAAACCACATTAACCGTTGCGGTCGGACTGATTTTATCCGCAACCAGTCAGCTGAGTTTTGCATCGGATGAAGCACTTCAGCAAGAACTGAGTAGCTTAAAACAACAAATTGAGAGTTTGCAAAAACGCTTAAATGCCGTGGAATCTGGTGCGACGAAAAGCCAAGTCGTCGAAACAGCCGCTGTGACGACAGACGATACGACCAACGCCGCTGATGTTGAAGGTGAAACGCAGGTTTCAGAAGTGACCACAGCAACATCCGAAGATATCGACGGCTTACGTACAGATATTGAAAACTATAAGTACGATCAGTCACGTCAATATGAACGTCAAACCACCAAATCGACTCGTGATACAACCCTATATGGCACGGTTCAACTACGTGCCAGTGCGCTCGATGAAACGGGTGTGTTGGGTGTAACCAAATCAACATTTGATATTGGGACTGCGCTAATTGGTGTGCGCGGGAATTTATTCCGGGATTATAACGAAGGCAAAAACCTCGATTATCAATTGTCCTTTGGTTATGGCAAACGCAATGATGGCACCAATAACAGTAACTTTAACTTACTAGATGCCTTTGTTCGCTATAACGCTTTTGCCACCAATGCGGGCCCTGAAACTGCCAAACTCAACTTTACGCTCGGTCAGCAGTTATTGCCCTTTGGTCTAGATGTGCAGTCTCCTGAAGATTTGCGTCCGACCATTAGTACCGCTGCAGCTTCGACCTTTTTAGGACTGTTTAACCGTCAAAATGGATTTATCGTCCGTGGGGATGCCCAACCTTTTGTCGACTTTGCATCGAACTACCGTGCGCCGCTATTTGAGTATGCCTTAGGGGTAACCAATGGGAATGCCAGTAATAAGGCGGATGACAACAACGGCAAAGATTATATCGGTCGTGTGGCTTTTACCTTGCCAGTGGACTACGCCAGCATTTTCCGTGAGTTAAAGTTCGGTGCCTCTTATATCAAAGGCGAATCGAAAATTTCAGCCGGCGGAATCAGTGATGATGCTGCAAAACGCGATCGTTTGGGTTTCGATATTTATTATAACCACGCCCCATTTGGCGTGACCTATGAATATCTGCAAGGCAAGACCGATTATGTCGACACTGTAGCCCAAGACATCAAAGAAGCCAAAGCGGAAGGACATACTTTTACCGCTTTCTACACCTTGGGCGATCAGTTCTACAACAGTATTAAATCCAATGCCAAATTTGATGATTTCTGGCCAAAGTCAGTCCAAGGCTATTACCGTTTTGACCGCTATAACCCGAATAAAAACAACGCAAGCTATCTCGACACCGCGAGCGGTCGTATTGGTGAATATGACATTCACTCTTTGGGCTTAAATCTGTTTTTTGCGCAAACCACAAAATTCCAATTACAGCTGAATCACTACCTGTTTGATGTCGAAACGGCAAATCAAAAAGACACCAATGAGCTGCAAGCTCAGGTTCAGTACACCTTTTAATTCAAAAATTTAAACCATTAAGGAACATTTAAAATGAAAATTATCTCTAAAAAAATCGCAGCTACATTCTTGGCACTTTCAGCACTTGGTTTAAGTGTTCAATTGCATGCTGCCAATCCCAAAGAAATTCGTATTTCTGTATCAGGCGCGGGTGAGGGGGGTAAACCCAAAGTGGGCGGTAGTTTTGTAGCTACAGCACATTTACGAGGTGTGCTCGAACAAGAATTTAAAAAAGATGGCATTAAGGTGAATTGGCTGTTCTTCCCCGGAGCAGGCCCTGCAACCAACGAAGCTTTAGCCAATGGCAAAGTTGACTTTGCATTGCATGGCGATTTGCCCTCATTGGTTGGACGTTCGACGGGATTAAAAACCAAAGTGTTGTTTTCAACAGGGCGTTTTGGCCCAACTTATGTGGTGGTGCCTGCCGGCTCTAATGCCAAATCCTTTGCAGATCTCAAAGGCAAAAAATTCTCCGTCTTTAAAGGCACCAATGGTCAGATCGTCTTTAACCGTGTATTAGCAAAATACAATTTAACTGAGCGCGATTTACGAGTGATTTCGCAAGATGCCTATTCGGCGCGTACTGCGTTAGCGACAGGTGATATTGATGCCACGATTACTTCACCGTTTAGCTTGCAAGCGCGTGGTGTGGCGAAAACATTACTAGAAATTAAAGATCCCAAAGTTGCACCGATTGCGCACTTTTGGGTGACAGAAAGTTTTGAAAAACAATATCCAGAGGTGGTGCAACGTGTCGTGACGACACTGATTAAACAAGCGCAGTGGAGTTCTCAAGAAGCTAATCGTAGTGCGCAATATAAACTTTGGGCACAAAGTGGCATTCCGTTGGTGGATTATCAAAAAACGTGGGATGGCTGGAATTTAAAGGACCGTACTACACCGCTACTAGACGAGTTCCATCGTTCACAAATTGATAGTGCTTTAAAAATTGCCAAAGACGCTCGCTTAATCCGTCGTGATGTAGATACCAAAACATGGTATGAGCCGAAGTATCTAAATAATGCCTTGAAAGAGCTGAAGTTAGAGGGTTACTGGCGCCAATTTAATGCTCAAGGTCAACCGAAGTAAGTCGCAGCCATGAGTCGTCCGATTGAAAGCAATGTAATTGCCAGTCCATTAACCACCAAATTTATGAGCAGTTTTGTGCTGCTCACGATTTTGGCTGGACTGGGTGTGGGTGTCGCACGGGTATTAATTTCCTTGTATGCCGTGCATTTAGAAGCCACCGAATTGCAATTGGGGCTAATTTCTGCAGCGCAAAATTTTGGCATTTTGATCATGGCATTGCCGATTGGTGTGTTGGTACAGCGCTCTGGATCTTTGAAAATATTCTGCATCGGCAGTGTGTTGGGCGCCGTGGTGTATAGCTTAACGCCACTCAAAGCTGGTGCATGGTACCTCTTTGCGGTGACAGCCTTGGTGAGTTTTGTCTTACCCATGCGGTTTGTTTCGATCAATACCGTTTTTTTGAGCAACTTAAAACGTTTAGGTCCAGCCCGTGCGGGTTGGTTTCGCGGTTCGCACATGATGGGATATTTCCTGATTGCGCCTGCATTGAGCGTGTTATTGATCGAGCATTTCGGCTATGGCGGAAGTTTTTATGTGGTGTCTTTGCTTTTTTTAGGCACCTTGCTGTTGGCTCCGTGGTGCTTTCAACGTAGCACTCCACAAGCGACGAATCGCCCGCATTTTCAATGGCGAGATATTGTGGCGCCTTTGGCACTCATCAAAACCCATGCCTCACTGCGGATTGTCTGCATATTGGAATTTTTGAGCAGCGTGGCAAATAACTACTTTGGCTTTTTCATTGTGGTGATTGCTATCCAAAGTTTTGCACTTTCAGAGCCAATGGCGGTGATGCTGCTGACCGTACAAGGCATTGTGTTTGTGGGATCGCTATTTAGCATGGGCGGTTTGGCTGAGCTGATGGGTTATCAAAAATTTTATTTGATTGGCCTAAGCCTGATGGCAACGGCATTACTGATTTTAGCCTTAACCAAAATCACGCTGTTGATGTGGCCTGCTTCGGTCATATTTGGACTTGGACTCGGTATGTTGCATATCGCCAATTTTATGTCTTTCGCCCGAGTGGGTGAGCAAACCGCGATGGCTAAGATTTCTCCAATTTTAGCCCTCGTCGGACCTTCGGGTGGACTGTTGGGTGGCTTGATAGGCGCCGTATTTGGCGCACAGGTTGGACTACAAAATTTATTTTTACCAATCGGGCTGGTGTTTATTGGTCTGATTATTTTGATCAGCAAAGATCAGGAATTTATTCAATTTTTAAAACCTGATGTCTCAGAACAGAGCGTAAAAGGACAAGAATTATGAGCCTTACGGATGTATCTGCACATTCGGTTCCCTTGCAAAGTGACCGAAGTGCGTTGGATTTTTTTAAGACCTATTTAAAACTAACTTTGCAAGTGGCGTGTGGACTCCTGATGCCAGTTTTATGGTTCGGTTTGTGGTATGTGGCAACACTCAAACATTGGTTGCCTGAGCAAATTTTACCTGCACCGAGTTTGGTGTGGCAAAGCACAGTTGAATTATGGCAAAGCGGTGAATTGAGTTTTCATTTTGCCATCAGTGCCAAACGTATTTTATGGAGTGTCTTGCTTGGTGCCAGTGTCGGGATTTTGCTTGGTACTGTGTTGGGATTGGCCAAACGTAGTCGGGACTTTATTTTTCCGACGGTGAATCTTGTTGCGCAATTTCCGATTGTCGGTTGGATTCCATTACTGATGATTTTCTTAGGCATCGATGAGGCTTTGAAGATAGCCGCTATTTCATTGGCTGTTTTACCACCGGTGTTGATTGCAACCTATAAGGGCATTACTCATGTGCCGAATAGTTTGATGGAAGTGGCAGAGGTTTACCAATACAGCAATTGGCAGAAACTCAAAGAAGTGATTTTCCCAGCTGCACTACCCAGTGTGATCAGTGGTTTACGTCAAGGCATTATGCAGGCGTGGTTGGCATTGGTTTTTGTCGAGTTATTAGCAAGTAGTGAAGGAATTGGTTATCTCATGGTGTGGGGACGTCAGCTAATGCAGATGGACTTGATCTTCATGGCGATCATTCTGATTGGTATTACGGGCTATGTCTTAGATACCTTGCTGGCTTGGTTAGAAAAAACGGCACGCTTTCACGCAACCCGAGTAGGAGGGAACTCGTGAGCATTCTTTCATTACACGGGGCAGCGCACCAAGTCTTAGTTAAAGCAGCAAAAGCACTCGTTCTACCTGTGACATTTATCGCACTGTGGGCTTTGGCTTCACAGCAAAACTGGGTCGATCCGAAGTTGATTCCTAGTCCATGGCTCGTACTTCAAAAAGCTGTGACCGTGCTCCAACAACCGAGCTTTTTGACAGGCTTTGGCGAAAGTTTGGCACGTAATTTTATAGGCTATGGCATAGGTGCGATAGCGGGTGTGTTGTTTGGCATCTTGATCGCGAGTTCACGCCTTTCGAATTGGTTATTTGTACCGAGCTTTCATGTATTGCGTCAAATTTCGCTGTTTGCATGGTTGCCACTCATTTCGACCTTTTTAGGCGAGGGACATGGTGCCAAAGTGCTGTTTATCACCTTATCGGTGTTTTATCCCGTGGCGCTACACACCTTTGAAGGCGTGAGCAGTATTTCACATAAATATCGTGAAGTAGCGGAAGTCTACCAATTTCCCAAGACATACGCGTTTCGTAAATTGATATTACCCGGTGCTTCGGCGCAGATTTTTGTCGGTTTACAACTTGGGCTGATTTTCGCATGGCTTGCCACCATCGGCTCTGAATTTTTATTGGCGAACTATGGCAATGGTCTAGGCAATATTGTGATTCAAGGGCGTCAGGCTTTTGATGTCGAACTGATTATTTTTGGCATGTTGCTGATTGGTGCTGTAGGCGTGTTGCTCAATACAGCACTGACTTGGGTTGAGCGTAAAGTTTTAGCTTGGCAGCAGGTTGGATAGGAGAACATAACAATGAAAAAAATGACAATCCATAACATTCCTCAACTCTGGCGCAATATGTTCCTTGCAGCATTGGTCGCTGGTACAGCCTTGGTTGGTTGCAGCACGCAGCGAGTGGATGAACCTCAGCAAGTGGCTTTAAAAGAATTACGCTATCAAAGCTATCCGGGACTGGTATCTTTGCCTGAATTGGCACAAGACTTGGGCTATTTAGGCGACGTTAAACTCAGTTATGTCGGCACGGTACAAGGTGGGCCACAAGATTTACTCACTTTGGTAGCCGGTGATGTTGATTTTGCTGGCGCCTTTAATGGTGCTGTGGTGAAGGTCATCGCTGCGGGTCTAGATGTCGTTCCCGTAGTGGCATCTTATGGCAGCGATGCTGAGCAAAATGTGGGTTTCTACGTGCTAGAAAATAGTCCTATTCGTAGCCCACGAGACTTTATTGGCAAGAAAGTCGCAGTGAATGCCTATGGGGCACATTATGACTTTGTGGTGAAAGATTATTTGGCTCGCCATGGATTAACCGATGATGAAATCCGTCAAGTTGAGCTGATTATGTTGCCACCGGTGAGCTCAGAACAAGCCTTAAGGAATGGGCAAATTGATATTGCGGTGTTCTCTGGCATTTTGGAAAAACGTGCCTTAAAAAATGGTGGTGTACGTAGCATCTTTAAAGATATTGATTTATACGGCCCCTTTACTGCAGGCAGTTTTTCGATGCGAGGAGAGTTTATTCAAGAACATCCCGAGTTGGCTCGTACTTTTGTCAGTGGCGTAGCTAAAGCACAGGAATGGTTACACAACACGCCGAAAGAGCAAATCATTGCTCGTATGGAAAGTATTATCGAAAAACGTCAACGCAATGAAAATACAGCACTGATTCCATATTACACAGGCACAGGTGTCCACGAAGTGGGTGGTGTGCAAAAAGATCAGGATTTTGCCCCATGGGTGAGTGCCTTAGAAAAAGAACACAAATTAAAACCAAATCAAATTGAGGTCAGTCGCATCTATAGCAATGAATTTAATCCCTATGCGCAAGACCAAAAATCAAAAGGAATATAACAATGACCAGTGCATTACATTTAGATCACGTGCGTAAGGTATTTCCTGCACAAAACCATGTCGGCAGTAAAAACTATAAGCCTGAATTTGTTGCTGTAGAAAATGTCACTTTGGATATTCAGCCGAGTGAATTTGTTTCAATCGTGGGGCCAAGTGGCTGCGGAAAATCTACATTATTAGACTTAATTGCGGGTTTAACCAAACCGTCGGCAGGGCAGATTTTACTGAGTGGCAAGCAGATTACTCAACCGGGTTTAGACCGTGGCATTGTGTTTCAGCAATATGCGCTCTATCCATGGTTAACCGCACTGGAAAATATCGAATTTGGTCTAGAAGCCAAAGGCGTAGCAAAAAAAGAACGCCGTGAAAAAGCCGAATACTATTTGCAGCTTGTGGGTCTCAGTGGCTTTGAAAAGCATTATCCGAATGAGCTTTCCGGCGGGATGAAGCAGCGGGTTGCGATTGCCCGAAGTTTGGCTTATGAACCAGAAATTTTATTAATGGATGAGCCCTTTGCTGCCCTAGATGCGCAAACCCGAGAAACCTTACAAGCCGAGCTGATCAATATCTGGAAAAGCTCGAAAAAAACCATTGTTTTTATTACTCACAGTATTGATGAAGCAATTTATCTGAGTCAGCGAGTGGCGATTATGACCTCAAGACCGGGGCGAATTAAGGAAGTGATTGAAATTCCGCAAAGCCTGCGCAGCTCCAGTGAAGATGTCCGTTCATTGCCTGAATATGGCCGAATTCGCCATAAAATTTGGTCATTGCTCAGTGAAGAAGTGATTAAAGCGCAAGCCCTCGAAAAACATAAACAGCTTGCACATAACTAAAATATTCAGAGGATTTATTTATGTCATCGACTAAACAAGCCATCAGTTATACGCAATCGTATAACGACATTAAACCCAGACTACAATTCACTTGGTTAAACACGGTATTTAAACGCACCATTGCCATTGTAGCTTTTTTCTTGCTGTGGGAGATTCTGCCGCGGAGTGGTGTGGTCAATCCGGCTTTTTTACCGCCGTTATCTGTAGTATTGGAAACCACATGGCAGCTATATCAAAGCGGTCAATTAGGCATCCATTTTTTGGCCAGTATAAAGCGTTCCATTATTGGTTTCATTTTGGCCCTAGCGATCGCCATTCCTTTGGGTCTCATCATTGGTTGGTACAAGCTCGTGGCTGAAACCTTAAATCCCTTGTTAGAATTGTTTCGAAATACCACAGCATTGGCGTTGATGCCGCTGTTTATCTTATTTTTAGGCATTGGTGAAACCTCAAAAATCAGTCTGTTGGTCTACGCGTGCACATGGCCGATTTTATTGAACACTATTACAGGCGTACAAACGGTCGATACTTTACTGATTAAATCGGCACGAACCATGGGCCTAAAACCCTATCAATTGTTCCGAAAAGTGATTTTACCTGCATCCATACCCACGATTTTTGTCGGTATCCGTCTGGCAGGGGCAATTTCTATTTTGGCCTTAGTTGCAGTAGAAATGTTTGGTGCCAAAGCAGGTCTGGGATATCTGATTATTTATTCGCAATTTAGCTTTGAAATTCCACAAATGTTTGTAGGCATATTAGTCATTACCCTCGTAGGCTTATCCTTTAACTACTTCTTGATTGGACTAGAAAAATACTTCACAGCGTGGAAACGCAACCCTGTGGAATAATCTAGACAAAATGGAAAAATAAATAAAAACCTCGGGATATACCGAGGTTTTTTATTACTGATTTTTTATACTTAAAATAATGCAATGAATAAAGAATAGTATAGATGAATATTGATGTATCAGTTTTTGGGATTATTATTTTAATGTGGAGTAAATAAAAATATGACTTATTTATAATAAGCCATATTTAATTAGGCGAGTGCGAATCACGTTCCTTGTCACTCCAAGCAAACGAGCCGTATGCACTTGATTGTATTGACAGTGCTGATACGCACTTCGGATAAATTTTTCTTCAATCAGATCATTAATATTGTCATGCTTAAGTTGATTTGCGGCTTGAAAAATTTGTAAAAAGGTCTGCTCAAGTAATTGTTCAGCATCTTGAATATCTTTGATGTTGGCTACAGCAGAGGTGGCATTTTGTAAGTTAAAAGGTTCTGCACGCGAAAACGACGATGCACTTTGAATACTCGAAAAACTAATATCTTCTGGTTCAATCACACCTTTTTCACTGACTAAAATCGCATGTTGAATGGTATTTTCTAATTCGCGAATATTTCCCGGCCAGCTATGTAAATGGAGTTTCTTGAGCGCCAATGGGCTGAGGCGTAATGGTGTGTCATGTGGGTTGGTTTGATAGACCTGAATGAAGTGTTTAACCAAAGGCAAAATGTCACCACGACGCTCTGAGAGACGTGGAATGCGTAGCAACGCCACATGTAAGCGGTAGAATAAATCTTCCCTGAAACGCCCATCCTGTACGGCATGCTCTAAATCGACATTGGTTGCGGCTATGATTCGGACATTAATTGGAATGGATTTGAGTGAGCCGACTCGAACGATCTCTCTTTCTTGTAAAACACGGAGTAATTTGACTTGCATAGGCAAGGACAGATCACCAATTTCATCTAAAAATAAGGTGCCATTATGGGCTGCTTCAAACCAACCGATACGGCTATTAATTGCCCCTGTAAAGGCTCCTTTTTCATGTCCAAATAATTCGCTTTCGACTAATGATTCGGTAAAGGCACCACAGTTCACTGCGATAAATGGACCTTTGGCACGATGGCTTAATTGGTGGATTTGGCGTGCAACTAACTCTTTTCCTGTGCCTGTATCACCAATGATGAGTGCATTGGCCTCACTTGGTGCAATTTGTTCAATTCGAGACAACAACGCTTGCGATAACGGGTCTGCAAAGACCGTCGCTGTTGCCCGTTTATGTTTCAGTGCAGAGGGCACTGCAGGGTGGGTCAAAATAGACATATCGTTTCTTATAGTTGTTGAAAATGCAGATCATGATGAAAGATTTAAAAATAAAAGATAAATAATAATTCGATATTTAAATATCAGTTTCACCGATAAATTCATGCGTGGATTATTTATCTGATTTTAAGATAAATAAAATCGGGATAACTAAAGGATAAATCAAGATATAGCAAGTGATTGAACTGTTTTATAGTAAAGTTCTCTTAATAACAAAAGGCATAATTAAAATGGCGATTACTTCAGTAAATGTGCGAAACCAATTCAAAGGCGTGATTAATGAAATCGTAGAGGGTCCTGTGGTTTCAGAAATTGATGTGGAAACCAAAGCGGGCTTTTTTACGTCCGTGATCACGACGCGTTCGGTGAAGGATTTAGACTTAAAAGTAGGTTCAGAGGTAGTGGTGTTAATTAAATCGACGGAAGTGTCACTGGCTAAACTCTAAGGTTTAGTCCAGCAAAGTTTGTCAGCACAAATAGAGAATAATGATATGAGCGTAGAACAAGCTGGTTCGGTTTCTATTCAGCAGCTAACGAAACATTATCCCACACAAAAGCAAGAAGACTTAACCGTACTTGAGGACATTAACCTGAATATTCAGCCGGGTGAGTTCATTAGTATTGTGGGAAGTAGTGGCTGCGGAAAATCCACATTATTACGGTTGTTGGTTGGTCTAGAGCGTCAGTTTCAGGGCCAGATTTTGGTTGATGGTCAGCCTATACAGGGCACGAGTTTGGAACGTGGTATCGTGTTTCAAGATCATCGCCTGTTTCCATGGTTGACGGTACGGGAAAATGTACGGATTGCATTGCATAAAAGCCAGTTTAGCCGTGCAGAAGAAGATGTATTGATTGATGAACATTTAGAGTTGGTCAAATTAACCCAATTTAAAGATGCTTATCCTTCGCAGTTGTCTGGTGGGATGAATCAACGTGTGGCGATTGCCCGGAGTTTGGTGAATCGACCACAGATTTTGCTGCTCGATGAACCCTTTGGTGCACTTGATGCGTTGACGCGTCAAAATTTGCAGGATGAATTACAGCGAATCTGGCAAAGTGAAAAAATCACCATGATCATTGTCACCCATGATGTCGAAGAGGCTGTCTTTTTGGGTGATCGGGTGGTGGTCATGCAGCCACATCCGGGACGAATTAAACGTATTGTAGATATTCATTTAGCCCATCCGCGTAAACGCGAAGATGTCCGTCTGATCAATATTAAAAATGACATTTTGACTGACTTTAGTGATCCAGTAAAAGATCAGTTGCTTGAACCTTTATCTCACCGATTTGCCGATTATAAATTTGCATGGTAAGTCTGAATTGACCATCACCTAAACAATGTAAAAGCCCTGAATTCAGGGCTTTTTTTAGGCTTATCAAATATAGGTCAGTATGATCATCGCTTAAGTTGGATCAATATCAGTCCATAAAAATGCCCCAGTTGGGGCATTTGTTTTTCAGTTTTATTAAACGTTGGTTTATGAGGCTTGGGAGGTATGTCTTTTTTCTAAAACATATTGGTTTTCAGGTCGTTTTAAACCTAAGTTTTCTCGTAAGGTCTTGCCTTCATAAGCCGTTCGGAATAGACCGCGACGTTGCAGTTCAGGAACGATGAGATCGACAAAATCATTTAACCCCGCAGGTGTTGTTGGCGGTAGGACATTAAAACCATCGGCAGCGTCATTCTCAAACCATTCCTGCAGTTGGTCTACGACTTGTTCAGGCGTGCCAATCAAGGTCCAATGTCCACGGGCTGAAGCGATATATTGATAGAGCTGACGAATACTAAAATTGTGCTTACGGGCAATATCAATCATCATTTGCTGACGACTGGAGAAATTAATGTCTGCATCTTCTATTTTCGGGAAAGGGGCATCTAGATCAAATTTGGCCAGATTAATGCCACCTGCCAAAGCAGACAATAAACTTAAACCCACTTCTGGGTGAATTAAACTATTTAAAAAGTCATATTTTTCTTGGGCTTCTTGCGCTGTCTTGGCAACAAAAATCGAAACCCCCGGCATAATTTTCAGGTCATCTGCATGGCGGCCATATTTCACTAAGCGGTTTTTGACATCACGATAAAAGGCTTGCGCATCTGCTAAGTTCTGCTGTGCTGTAAAAATCACTTCGGCATATTTACCTGCCAGTTCACGACCGTCTTCAGATTGTCCCGCTTGAACAATCACCGGATAGCCTTGCGGTGGGCGAGAGACGTTGAGAGCACCCAGTACCTGATAGTATTGGCCCTGATGATTGGGCTGATGTTGTTTTCGGGCATCAAAAAATTGCCCAGTTTCTTTGTTGTAATGGAAGGTATCATCCTCCCATGAGTCCCAAAGTTTTTGAGTCACCTCAATAAATTCATCGGCACGTTCGTAACGCTCTTTGGGTTCAGGGTGCTGCTGAATGTTAAAGTTTTTTGCGGCATCGGCAGAGGCTGTCGTTACCACATTCCACGCAGCACGACCTTTAGAAATATGATCTAAAGAAGCAAATTTACGCGCCAAAATGTAAGGGTCTTCATAAGTCGTGGATGCTGTGGCAATAAAGCCTATATTTTGCGTCACAGCCGACAGTGCAGCAAACAATGTAACAGGTTCAAAGCCAACGCCTTTATCGCCCAAACCTTTCTCACCTTCGACAGCAGAACTCCAACGGACAGACAGACCATCGGCAAGAAAGTAGGCATCGAATAGACCACGTTCTGCGGTTTTTGCCAGTTCAATTGCATAATCAATATTGAGATGATCTTGTGGGCGAGATTCGGGATGACGCCAACCTGCGACATGCTGTGAGGTAGTTGGAATAAAAGCCCCAAGCTTTATTTGACGTTTAGACATAAAAAATTTCTCATCCCAATTATTCTTAAAAGATAAAAGGGATAAGAACAAAATCTATGCCAAACCGTAATTGTTTGAAAATAAGAGGGTTTTAATTTTAATTGGTTCTAGGTGTAGATAAATCAACAGGATATAAAACCAAATGTTGAAAAATAAACAGCAGTTTAACGGCAAACTTTATGCATGGATCAGTACAAGATTTTCCATATGTAAACTTAAAGCGTGTATTGGCATTGAACGCTATTAGCAAACTTTATAGCAATACTTTGATGGCTTTTCGTCTCCATACCAGTTGGTAATACAGCCCTTGTAAAATACATAAGCTGACAAAAGCCAAAGCATAGGCATACCAAATGCCTTTTAAGCCCCACCATTCACTGAATAGGTAGGCACACGGCACTTCAATGCAAATAATCGCCATAATATTAATAATCATCGGCACGGTCACCGTTCCACTGGCCCGCATAATGGAAGCAAAAATCGCACTGGCACCAAAAAATAAAATCGACCAAAGCACAATGAACAGCAATTCTTGACCGAGAACCACAACTTCAGGATCTGTAATAAACAGCGCCATTAAATGTTTAGAGAATAAATAGCCCAATGCCACCAAGATACCAGTAATAATGAAATTCATCCCGATGGCCGTACGTTTCACACGATTAATTAATTCAGAATGACCTGAACCGATGGCTTGTGCTGCAAAAATAGAAGCCGCAATCGCGATGGACAAGGCCGGGAATTGGATATAGTTCAAAACCTGATTGACCGCGCCATATGCAGCAGTAGCATCAGCACCATGGCGGTTAACTAAACCGACAATCACGAGACCGGCCACAGAGGTCGTGACCATCTGAATACCTGTAGGAATGCCTAGTTTTAAGATAATTTTGCTGAGATCATGTTGATGGCGAATATGACGAATCAACTCGAAGTCGAGTTTGAGCGGATGATCTTTCTTTTTTAAGTAGAAATATAAAAACACCAAGGCAATTAAAAAGCCGATATGACTGGCAATGGCAGGGGCAATAATACCTAAACTTGGAAATCCAAATTTTCCTGCAATTAGTACTGGTGTAATGATCAGCCCTGAACCAATGGTCATACCCGATGCAATCAGCGGTGTTGTACTGTCACCGACCCCACGCAAAATCGAGGTGTAAATAATATAAATAAAGAGTAGTGGACTACCCGCAAGCATCCATTGCACATAAGGCAAAGATAAATGCATCACGTCAGGGGCTGTGCCTAAGGCCAATAAAATGGGCTTGGCAAATATCACCCCTAAAAAGGCAATGATGCTGCCACCAATCAAGGTCATAAAAAGGGTGGAACCCACCACAGTACGAACTGTTTCAAGGTTTTGCGCGCCCCAAGCTTGACCCACCAACACGGTTGCACCTGCCGAGAGTCCAATCACAAAAGCCATTAAACAGAACAAGATCGGGAAAAATACCGCAACGGCTGCAATGGCATGCACCCCAAGCATCTGACCGACAAAAACGGTGTTAATGGTCCCAGATAAATTCTGCAAAATATTGGTGGCGATCAAAGGCACCAGAAAAACTAAAAACGTTTTCCATAAATTTTGCTGAGTAACGAGGGACTGTTGTTTTGACATGCTCAGGTCCTAGACGCGGCTTTTTATGATTTTAAGTTACTGATAACACTATCATGTTGGCATTCAAAAAAGCCTTAGTTTTTGAGTAACCAAGGCTTCATTATTTCTACATGTCTGTTTTAAAAAAACGTTTGGGCAGATACGGCTTTAAACCGCGGAGAGAATCTCTGCAGCTCGATCTAAGGTGGCATCTTGTTTGGCAAAACAGAAACGTAATAATCGTAAATTTTCCGGCGGTTTTTGATAGAATACCGAGACAGGAATCGCCACGATTTTATGTTGTTCTGCCAACAACTGACACATTTCCACATCGCTTAAATCTGGGCGTATGGCACTGTAATCAAGGTTTTGGAAATAGGTACCTGCCGATGGAATCAACTCAAATCTAGAGTGGCTTAAGCCCGCATTGAACCGGTCACGCTTGGCTTGGTAAAAATCGGCCAATTCAGCAATGTGCTCAGGATGTTCTGCCATAAAGTTAGCCAATGCCATTTGTACGGGCGTAACACCGCAGAAATTGGCAAATTGATAGATTTGGCGAAACACTTGCATCAAGGCTGGCGCTGCAATGCAATAACCGGTTTTCCAACCTGTGACGTGAAAAGTTTTACCAAATGAACCCACGACAAAACTACGTTCACGCAGCTCAGGAAATGACAAAGCAGATAGATGCTGACGACCATCAAAAATTAAATGCTCATAGACCTCATCCGACAGCACAATAATATTTTTATCTTGAATCAGTTCGATCAAGTTGAGCCAGTCCTCACGATCCCAAATAGCACCTGTTGGGTTGTGAGGTGTATTGACAATAATCATCCGGGTTTTGTCGTTAATCGCAGCGGCAACACGATTCCAATCCACAGTAAAATGTGGCGTCTCTAAGGCAATGTGAATGGGATGAGCCCCAACCAATTTTACACTGGGCGCATAACTGTCATAGCTCGGATCAAAAATAATCACTTCATCATCCGCATGAACCACGGCTTGAATGGCACTAAAAATACCAATGGTTGCACCCGGGGTAATGGTCACTTCGGTGTGAGGGTCAATATTTAATTGGTCTCGATGGGCAAACAGTCGGACCAATTGCTCACGTAAATGCATCAGTCCATCGCCGGGTGCATATTGGTTAAAACCCTGTTGCGTCGCATCACTTAGCGCATTTAACAGCGCTGGAGGTGCAGGAAAATCAGGAAAACCTTGAGATAAATTCAGTGCATTTAGACGCTGCGCCATTGCGCTCATGACGCTAAAAATAGTCACACCTTGTGCAGGCAGTTTGGATTCAATTGTGATCATGGAGCTTAAAATTTTTAATAGGTTGCATTTTGAGTGTAGCAGCATCTCAGCGGCTGCGAAAAGTTAGATCAGCAAAATTGATCCAGTATTGACGTTCCTATTCACTTGAATCCTAAAGTGATGTAAAAGCCAAAAAGAAGAATTCAACAAATTATTTGCAAAATAGGGTAGACGAAAAAATAAACATTTCCTAAAATGCCGTCATTAAAAAAAATTAAATACATAATAACAATGCTTAAAAATATTCACGCCATGGTGGAAAACTTTGGCTTTAGCGTACAGAAACGTGCGCTACACATTCATTTCTCAAATGAACATCTAAATTCTGAAGTTTTTATTCAACGGATTGAAGGTCAACACCGTATTAATCAAGGCTTTCGTGCGGAAATTATTTGTCTCTCGACCAATGCTCATCTTGCTTTAAAGCAGTTTATCGGTGGCCGAGTGGCTGTCGATCAAGTGACAGATTTGGGACAACTCAGTCGCCTGACTGGGGTGATTACCGGGGCAAGCCAAGGTCAAAGTGATGGTGCATTGACCGTTTATAAGCTGGTGATTGAGGATGCCACAGCACTCTGGCATAAGCGTCGTAACAGCCGTGTCTTTATGAATAAATCGGTTGGGGAGATGACCGAGATTATTTTTAGTGAATGGCAGAAAAAAAGTGCGTTGTTTGCTGCCAGTTTAAGTCTGAACTTAGAGGGGTTGGCACGTACTTATGATGTACGTCCATTCACCATGCAGGCGAATGAAAGTGATTATGCATTTTTAACTCGCCTTTGGCGCAGTGAAGGGATCAATTGGTTAATTGATGAAGCTGAGTTATTTGTCGCATTATCGGCTGCACCGATGCAAGCACAGCAGCTGCGTTTAATTGATACGAATCAGGCTTATAGTGCTTTGGAACGGAAAAAGATTCGCTTTCATCGTAGTCATGCCACGGAACGCTTGGATACGATCACCAGTTTTGTGGCAGAACGTTTTTTACAATCGACCACCATTCAAACGCAGCGTTGGCAAGCTCAATATTTGGCACAAGACCAAAGTAATCCGCTCTTAAGCGCCCATGCACAGAGTGAGCAACAGCACAATGAAACCTTAAGTTTAGAGCAGGCTTGGACCGTAAGTTCGGCTTGGACAACTGACCTCAAAGGTGCAGATCAGGCGACCACTTCAAATACACAGCAATTGGATCAGTTGAATCGGCAACTCAATCAATATCAGGAATTACAAGCCAAATATTTTACCGCCAGCAGTAGCGTAAGGGATGCACAAGTTGGGTATTGGTTTGAATTAGAAAATCATCCTGAAATCGATCAACATCAAACGACAGATCGTGAATTTCTCATATTGGGCAAAGCATTTTATAACCAGAATAATTTACCCAAAGATATTTTGGTTCAATTAGAGAAGTTACTTGCCGCGAGCCGTTGGCTATCTTTAGGGGATGAACGGCAGGCCAATGACCTATATGTGGTCCGTCGGCAAATTTCCGTGGTGCCTGAATATGATCCTTTATTACACCGGCCACCTGCGTTTCCACAGCGGGCTAAAGTGGTCGGTCCAGAAGGTGAAAGTATTTATGTCGATGCTTGGGGGCGTATCAAAGTTCGGTTTACGTTCACCCGCAGTGACGACCACAGTCATGATGGTGGAGCAGGGAGTAATGATAATGACAGTGACTCGGCTTGGGTCGATGTACTGACTCCATGGGCGGGTGAAGGTTATGGGGCACGTTTCCATCCTCGTATTGGTGAGATCGTGGTCATCGACTTTTTTGAGGGTGATGTGGATCGTCCCTTTGTAGTAGGACGAATACATGAAGCTGAACGATCTCAGACCATGTTTGACCTCAAAGGTCAGCTTCCTGAAACCAAAAAACTCAGTGGTATTCGCTCGCAAGAAGTTGCGGGAGCAGGCTTTAACCAACTGCGCTTTGATGACACGACGGGGCAGATCAGTACCCAATTACAGAGTAGTCATGCAGCGACACAGCTGAATTTAGGTAATCTCAGCCATCCTAAAGAGCAAGACAGTAGCCATGGCCGTGGTGAGGGGTTTGAGCTGCGAACGGATGCGTGGGGGGCAATGCGTGCAGGTAAAGGTTTACTTATTAGTACCTATGCGCAGGATAAAGCAGTTGCCGATCATCTTGCTGCTGCTGAAGCTCAGTCTCTTTTAAATCAAGGGCATCAGAGCATGAATATGCTGAGCGGCGTAGCCGTAAAGCAGCAGACCGATGCATTAAATGTGATTAATCGTTTGCCGAAGTTAATAAACTCTTTAGAAATCAAAAGTACTGCCGAAGGTGTCAAAGCGACTTTAAATTTGTTCAAAGAGGATTTAAGTCGAGACCCATTGGCAGCGTTAAAAAACTGCAAAAGTTTTGTCAAAGAAATGGGCTCAATCGCACATGATGTCAAAAGTACAGTAAAAGAATTTAAAGCATTTTTTAATGATGCCGAAGATGCCTTTGATAACTTAAAGTCTGTCATAGATCATATTGAAGAAAATGGTAAGGATGTGATTCAAGGGCGGGTTGCAAGTCTGAAAAGTAACCTAAAAGAAGATCCATTAAAAGTATTAAAAGATGTGGGTAAATTGATCGAAGACATCAAATTTAACCCCGATGATTTGTTGAATAATGGTGGTTTTGGTTTGCCACCAGCGATGACACCCATAAAAGCATTAGAAAAAGTACAAGGCTTTATGGAAGGCTATGCGCAAGGTTTAGAAAAATCCAATACAGCGGCAAAACAAGAACAAGGCAAATTATTCCGCCAAGCGTTGATGTTGCTTGCATCACCCAATGGTATTGCACTCACTACACCGGAAGATATTGTTTTACAAGCATCGCAGGATATTGCAGAAAGTGCGCAAGGTTCGATTAATTTCAGTGCTCAAAAGAATATTGTCGGTCATGCACAAGACAAAATCAGTCTGTTTGCGGCTCAAAAGGGCCTGAGTGCTTATGCCGCAAAAGGGAAAGTTGAATTACAAGCCCAAGATGATGCTATTGAAGCAATTGCACGAAAGGTGATTAAACTCATTTCAACGGAAGATAAAATTGAAATTACCAGTCCTAAAGAAATCGTGCTGACCGCAGGGGGCTCGCAACTGAAAATTAATGGCAGCGGAATATTTACCACGACAGGCGGCAAGTTTGAGAGTAAGGCGGGGCAGCATAGTTTTGTGGGAGGAGCGACTGTAAATGCTCAGTTGCCGAAGCTGCCTGGTAATGGTGTCTATAGTAATAAATTAGATTTATATAATTTATTTATTGGCGAAAATTTTCAAAAAATTGAATATCAATATTTAGATAGTAAAACAAATACATATGTAACTGGAAATCTTGATGATGATGGTCAAACACAAGATCATTTTTCAGATGAACAAAAAGAATTTGATATTTTAGTTGGTTATGAAACACCTGAATGGCTTAGTGAAGATGATTTAAATTTTGACTATGTAGAAGAAAAAGATATATAAAAAATCAGGAAAGTATTTTTATGAAAGGAAATGTAGAGTTTCAATTTTTAGACTTATTATTTAATCCTATATCTAATTTAGAATATAAGGTTGAAGATTTAAAAAATAAAGTAATTGCTGCTGGAATGAGTGGTAAGGATGGAAAGACAGTCATAATTAGTAGAAATTTAGGTTATATATTAAGAGTTTCTGTAAAAAAGACAAATGGTGAATATAAATATGTTGGCTTATATTGTGTTTATAAAGTTAATGATTTGAAAATTTTCAGAAGTCCAAAAGTATTAATAAAAAAAATAAAAAATATTGAAAATAAAAAACAAGAAGGGAAATCGCAACCATTTACATATACTGTTAAAGAAAATGATAAATTATTTGATATAGCAAAAAATTATAATACAACTGTTGCATTATTATGTGGTTTAAATAAAATTAAAGATGCAAATAAAATATATAAAGGTCAAAAAATACAAGTTCATCCAAATTATAAGGCTACTGGTGAGAAAAATGAAAAATCTATCACTAAAAATAATGAAATTTCATTAAATTCATATGTTTATGAAGTTAAAAGAGGGGATACTTTAAGTGGAATAGCTGTTAAAACAGGCCTATCAATAGGTGAATTAAAAAATTTAAATAATATAGTTAATATAAATCAGATATATGTTGGTCAAATTTTAAAGTTGAACCATAATACACCTTCGACACCTTCGACACCTTCGACACCTTCGACACCTTCGACACTTTCAAGAGAGAAAATTGAAACAAAACAAGAGCATGAGTTGGATTCGGGGAAGCCTAAAATCAAAGTCGATAACCAACAGATTCGATGTATGTGTAGGGATTATGATCTTATTTGGGGTGCGAAAGTAACATGTGAATTTAGGAAGAAAGTTGTAGAAATTTGTGAGAAATTATGGCCAAGAAACCCACTAAAAATGGCCAATAATTTAATGGCGGTATTTGCTTGGGAATCAGGGGGTACATTTAAAGCTGATGTTCCTAATAGAAAAAATTCAGGAGCTACGGGTTTAATCCAGTTTATGCCTGATACAGCTAAGGAATTGCTAAATACAGAAGTTACTATAGAGATTGTGAAAAATTACTATAATTCTCAAGATAAAAATTTACAAAATTTAAAAAGAGTTAAAGAGTTTGCTCAAATGAGCGAGGTACAGCAATTAGAATATGTAGAAAAATATTTTAAAAAATTAGAAAACAAAGATTTAGAATTTGTAGATTTTTATTTGCAAGTACTTTTTCCAGCGTCAAGTGGAGTACGTGAACACGTTGTATTTGCGGATGATAAAAATAAACTATCTGATAAAAATGATAAACACGCTAGCCTAAGAGTTAATAAGTACAATGGAAATAGCGGTTTAGATATAAATGGTGATGGAAAAATATATAAAGCTGAGATTGCAGAAAAAACTAAATATTTTCTTGAGGATGGAGCTATTTCTGCAAATAAAGATTTAATTGATAGATGTTGTTTAGAAGAAGGAAAAACAGTCACGCCATATCAAAATGCAACACATACTGCTAATAAAGAAAAAAATAAGAAAATAATTGTAATTGATCCTGGGCATGGAATTGTTGGTAATCAAAAAGTAAAAGCGAATGGAGGGACACAAATCAGATTGCTAAAGTTGAAAAAAAGCTTCGGAAATAAAAATTTTATTGTTGGTCAAAATTACTCTTGGAAAGACTTATCAGATGAAGTTATTAATAAAGCTGATGAATATTTCGAGTTTATAGATGTTAAAGATCCACGCAGTCCTACAGAATTTGAATATGTATATGACAGAGCTTTAGAATTAAAAGAATTATTTGAAAATGATGGTCATATTGTCTATCTAACAAGGGATAAAAAGGAAACGATTGATTATACAGATATACCTAGTATTTCTTCATGTAAAAATTTTAAAATAACAACTACCTCACCATTGACCTACAGGAAATTAATTTCAAATTCCGCTAAAGCAGATTATTTTATTTCATTACATTGTGATGGTATTGAGAATTTGAAAGGTAATTATGCTGTAATGTGTTATTTTGATGATAATGATAAAAAATTAGCTGAAAAAATTGCAAAAAACTATTCTCAAGTTACAGGTAAAGTTGAAAAAAGAATAGATTTAACCGTTTTGGGGAATGGTGGGAAAAATGATGCTAAATATAAAGTTTTAGTTGAATTTGGTTTTATGACAACTCCAAAAATTGCAAAAAAACTAGTAAATAATTCAAAAATTATTGTTAATGATTTATATAAGTCTTTGAGAGAGCATATTAATGAAAATTAAGCTTCTATTGTTTTTTACAAATCTAATTGTGTTAGGTAATGTTTATGCTTTGCCTGATAATTTTTATAAAAAAGAAAGTAGTAAGAGATTTGTTAAATCGATACATCATGATTATTTTTCAATTGAGAAATTTGATGGAGATTTGGTAAGAGTTTATGAAAAAAAAGACATTAAGAGTAATATGTTGATTGCTAAATATGAGGCTGTTTTTATTAATCCTATTGATGGGAATACTTCATATAATAATTTTTATCAAATTAATAAAAATTATGATTATAAAGGTGGGAAAATAGTTTCAGTTAATTATGAAATTGGGAAGATGGAAAGCTGTTTCGTTAAATGTGGAAATGAGGTCTATTATAATGAAGGTAAGATAATTAAAATAAATAAATATCCAGCCTGTTTAAGTTTATTTGATATAGATAATAGGGTGCTAAAGTTTAATGATGAATATGTCAAGAAAAATTGTATTTAAAACAATATTCTTTGAAAAAAAAAGCCGACTCTCGTCGGCTTTATTTATTCAACCTTCCAGCACTTCTTCCAATAACTCTTCACTCGGTGCAAAGTAATAAGCGCCATCCATAGGAGTGACAAAGTGAAGTAAGCGGTCATGAATGCCGTCACCACTGGTGCCAAACATACGTACTAGCATGCTGTCGATAATGCTGAGATCTTTGGTATAGGCAATAAAGAACAAACCTTGGTCACCGCGGCCATCGCCATAAGGCAATGAATGACGCAAAATTGCGAGTTCTTCACCCTCACCATCTTCAACAACGGTACGTGATACATGTGAGTTTTCAGGTTGTTCGTCTTCGTTCAACTCAATCGATTCAAGTTTGGTACGCCCAATCACATGCTCTTGTGCATCAACTTTGAGCTTTTTCCACTTATCTAAATTGTGTGCATAACGCTGTGCAAAGACAAAAGAACCATCAGCAAAAATACCCGCATCTTCTGCTAATAATGCTGTTTCAGCACGGTCATCTGGAAATTGAGGGTTTTCAGTACCATCAATAAAGCCAGTTAAGTCACGGCCATCGAAATTGCGGAAGCAAACACGCTCATCTAAAACCTCCACTTTATCTTGAATGCCATCAAAGAAAGCTTGGCTTAAAGCAAAGCAAATATCTGTACGCTGTGCTGCAATGTGAATCAGTACATCTGCTGGGGCTACAGGCATGTTAAATGAACCTTGAATTGGATCAAGTTGTTTAAAGCCTGCTGGAGATTGAATATAAAGTTG
This sequence comes from Acinetobacter amyesii, assembly GCF_023499985.1. Taxonomy (NCBI): domain Bacteria; kingdom Pseudomonadati; phylum Pseudomonadota; class Gammaproteobacteria; order Moraxellales; family Moraxellaceae; genus Acinetobacter; species Acinetobacter amyesii. The sequence continues at coordinate 106,024 of NZ_JAMCOU010000021.1, forward strand.
TGCCCAAAGTTCAGGTCCAAAAGCTACAGCTGTTTTAATCTGTGCATTAGGATGTTGGGTAATTAGACGATCACGAGTGCTAAATAAGTCTTCAAGTTGTTCTTTTAATTCGCTAATCGTTAAATCTTTTAAACGTAAAACAATAAAACGAGCATGATCTGAGGGTAATGGCAAAATTACAGATTGAGCAGACATTCATGGCTCCTAAAAATTATAATTTCTGAGTGGCTGTGTATATTGTGCCTTAAGCAGCGCTGAGAGTGTAGCCTTCATTTGGCCTTTTAGCGTGCATTATTGTCATGAAAATAGAGTAAATGTCATATAATACAGACCCATTTCAAACTTGAGCTAATGATGTCCTATCAAATCTGGATTGCATACATGTTGGCATGTTGGGTAATTAGTGTTTCCCCAGGTGCAGGTGCAATTGCGTCTATGTCGAGTGGTTTGAATTATGGGTTTAAGCATGGGTATTGGAATGCAATCGGCCTGCAATTGGCACTTTTGGTTCAGATCGCCATTGTTGCAGCTGGGGCAGGGGTCTTATTTGCGACGACACCATGGGCTTTTCTGATCGTGAAATGGTTTGGAGTGGTCTATTTATTGTATTTGGCTTATTTACAGTGGACAGCGCCAACTGAGTCAATTGAAATCCAACAAGATTTATCAAATAAATCACGTTCAAAATTAATTTTACATGGCTTTTTGGTCAATATGAGCAACCCTAAAGCGATTGTATTTTTGTTGGCAGTTTTGCCGCAGTTTTTAGATTTATCCAAACCCCAATGGATTCAATATGTCATTATGGCTGCAACGATGATTAGCATCGATCTGATTGTCATGGCGGGGTATACTGGTCTCGCTGCAAAAGTGCTGCGGTTATTAAAATCACCTAAACAACAAAAATATTTGAATCGAACCTTTGCGGTATTATTTGCTTGTGCTGCGAGTTTATTGAGTTTGGTGCATCAATAAATCCAGTTAGATGATTCTGAGCATCGTATTTGACGTGCAAAAAAAGCCATGCAACTGCATGGCTTTTTTTTGATATGTCGCGAATTGAGCAATGAACGTTGCTACTTAAGCCACTTTCTTAAATTTTTGCATAATAAAAATCAGGGCAAAGAGCAGCGCCATGGTTAATACAATAGTCAGTCCTGTAGAGGTGTTTAAACCAGCACTTGACCATAACCCCACGGTCACACCGACTTGGGCAATGATGAAAGACCACAGCACCATTTGTTTCGGGGAATTTGCCAATAAACGAGCGGTTAATGCAGGAATCACTAACAATGCACCCATCAGCAATGAGCCGACAGCACGTAAAGCCAATACGGTAAATAATGCCAGTAATAACATAAAAATCAGACGTTGCCATTTGGCACTGACACCTTCACTGACTGCAATATCGGGGTCAATGGCAATCTGAATCTGCGATTGCCAACTTTTATACAGCACGGTCAGTGCCACAATGATCACCATTGCAAAGACAGGCAAATCTGACCAAGAAATGGTGAGTAAATCACCAAATAAATAGCTGAGTAATTCAGGTCTTAAGCTTGGCAAATGTTGTATGAACAGTAAGCCTGAGCACAGGAGTGTTGCAGAACAAAGCGCGAGCAACGCGTCATTGGGCAAGCGAGGGTCGTGTAACACCCATAAGATTGCAACCAATAAGAGCGCAATCAATGTAACGCCTGTCCAAAGCGGTAGACTCATCGCACCGGCAATGGCGACACCGAGTAAAGTGCCATGCGCCATGGTGTCCGCAAAAAATGACATGCGACGCCAAAGCATCAAGCAGCCGAGGGGTGCAGTCAGGAACACCAGCAAAGTGCCCATGATCCATGCTGGCAAAAGGAGTTGTAGCCATTCCATCATGGATTATGCTTCCGGTTCAGGGTGAATATGGGGACGAGAGTCATGCTGGCAAGGCGTTGCACTATCGCCATGCGCACAGTGATCGTGATGGTGTTGATAGAACACACGATTTGTTCCAAAGATCGCTTGATATTCAGGATGTTGCTGGACATTTTCAGGCAAGCCACTGCAACAAATATGCTTATTGAGGCAAACCACACGGTGCGTGCCTTGCATGACCCATTGTAAATCATGAGAAACCATCAAAACTGCACAGCCATATTTTTCTGGCAAGCTACGCACGTAGTCATACAGTTCCGCTTCAGACTGGATATCCAGACCTTGCATAGGTTCATCCAGAACCAATACATTCGGTTGACGCAATAAAGCCCGTGCAATCAGAACGCGTTGACGTTCGCCGCCCGACAATTGCTGAACTTTAGATTGTTGTAACTTGGCAATGCCTGTATCACGAATAATTTCTTGCTTGATATTGGCATCACATTTTTCTAGGGCCAATAAATCACACACACGTAGCGGTAAGCTGTGTGATGGATTAAATTTTTGTGGCACATATGAGAATTTTAATTTTTGTGTGCTGATCACTTTGCCAGATACAGGTTTTACAATACCCAACAACACTTTGATTAGCGTGGATTTGCCTGCACCATTGGGACCAATCAATGTGACAATTTCTTTTTCGTGTAAGGCGAAATCTACATTTTTTAAAATGTCACGTTCATCGATTCGGACATGAACATGCTCTAAAGCCACAATGGGCTTCATATTTAGTGTTTGCTGCGGCACTGCTGACAGATCCCTGAAATTTCAATAATACTGTGATGTGCAGTAAAGCCATCGGATGCAGACAATTCATCGAGTTGCGCCATCAAGCCTTGAGCAGATGCTTCTTTGACTATTTTACAGTCTGTGCAAATCAGAAATGCTGCTTGATGTCCTTCGCGCGGATGGCAACACGGGATGTACGCATTAATCGAAGTCAGACGGTGAATCAAACCTTTTTCAAGCAGAAAATCCAGCGTACGGTACACTGTCGGTGGAGCTGCAGGTCGGTCAGACTCACTTTTGATTTTAGCCAAAAGGTCATAAGCGCCCATTGGTCCTGTTGCATTTAAGATCAGTTCTAATACTTCTTTGCGCAAGGGCGTAAGCCGAGCACCCGTCGCACTACAGAGACTCTCAGCTTCAGCAAGGCGCTGTTCGACATTATGATGATCGTGTACACCATGCAAAGCATTATGATGTTCGTGTGAACATGCGCTCATAGCCAACCTCGAGTACGAAAGTGTATAAAGAAAAAGACTTTAAATCTTAACATGAAGCGTAAGGACTTACGAACAGACGTAGGTTTTTTTACGATTTTGTTATATTATAACACTATTCATTTTATGGTGCTCTCTCCCCATGTCCCGTGTAATTCTTTTTTGTAGTTTGGCTTTATTCAGTGTGATGAGCTGGGCGCAAGGCCTCGTTGTTTCTACACAACCGATTTATCTAATCGCGAAGGATGTACTCAAGGGTGTAGAGCAGCCAAAACTATTGCTTGACCATCAATCTGGACATGATGTGAGTTTGACGCCTGCGCACCGTAAAACCGTGCAAGATGCCAATCTCGTTTTATGGCTAGGCCAAGCGCATGAAGCGCCATTGGCAAAAATGTTGGGTGAAAGTGGTAAAAGTATCGCTATTTTAGACTCAGGCATTATCAGTGCTTTGCCATTACGGGATGTCCGTGGCAATGCATTAAAAGGCACAATCGATACACATGTCTGGCTTGAACCAAACAATGCGGTTCGAATCGGCTTTTTTATTGCTGCTTTACGTTCACAACAGTTTCCAGAACATCGTGAAAAATATTGGGCTAATGCGCGTGCATTTGCGCAGAAACTCTTGATCACAGCCCAAAAAACAGATGTGTCGAGCCGTGCTCAACCTTACTGGTCTTACCACGATGCCTATCAATATCTTGAGCGCTCACTGAATTTGAAATTTACCGGTGCGTTGACAGATGATCCACATGTCGCACCGACATTGGCACAAATCAAATACCTGAAAGACCATCGTGCACAGCCAAAAGTATGCTTACTTGCAGAAGCACATGCCAGCCAAAATCAGTATCAAAAGCTCGGTGGCATCGTCTTTCAGCTGGTGGACGAAACCATGAGTGGGGCAGGGGATTTTGTAACAGCATGGAAGATGTTGGCTGATAAAACCCTGAAATGCACACTAAATGCGCGAAAGTAATGTAAAAAACAAACAACTATTGATTAGTTTGAAAGCAGTTTACCAATTTAAAAAAACACGACTAAGGTCGGGAAAAGATTGCAAGTTAAGGGGTGTAACTCTATAATGCCTGCGATTAAAAATAATCATCAGTTAAACTTGTCAAGCAGAATTGCTGTGAGTGAACAAAAATGAGTCGAACTAGTCGCATGATTGATCGACGATTAGCGAAAGCTTTAGTCATCTTACAAGCAGTAATGATTCCTGTTTCAGCCCTGATTGGTTGGGTCCTTAAAGACACAATCACAGCATATAGTGCAGCTTTGGGTGCGTTGGTATGCTGGCTAGCAAGTAGCTACTTTTCATGGCAGTCGTTTCGTGCGGCTGGTGCCCGTGCCTCTAAACAGGTGCTGTCAAACATGTATCGTGGCTTAATGGGCAAGTTTGCAATCGTGATTGTTGGATTCATTTTGATTTTGATCAATGTCAAACCGTTGTCAGCGGTGGCATTGTTTTGTGGTTTTATGCTCGTACAAAGTATGTCGTGGGTCGCTCCTTTTTGGGCAACACGCTTAAAAAAACGAGTATAAGCACAACAAAAAATTGAAAAGTTTTTTGGAGAGTAACGAGATATCAGGCAGCACGCGATATTCGTTTTCTCTATTAGTTTTGACATTGACCAGGTGTGATTTATGGCTGCTGAAGAACATGCCCTTACTTCGACCGAGTACATTCAGCATCACTTGACTAACATGACCTATGGCAAAATGCCAGATGGTACTTGGAAGTTAGCTGAGACTGCTAAAGAAGCTCAAGAGATGGGGTTCACTGCTATTCACTTGGATTCAATGGGTTGGTCTATCGGCCTTGGTATTGTTTTCTGTTTGTTGTTCTGGGTTGTGGCGAAAGCTGCAAACTCTGGTGTTCCGACCAAGTTCCAGTCTGCAATCGAAATGATTATCGAGTTCGTTGACTCAAGTGTCCGTGACACTTTCCATGGCAAATCGCGCTTAATCGCGCCGTTAGCGTTGACCATCTTCGTGTGGATTTTCCTCATGAACTTGATGGACTTGATCCCTGTTGACTGGATTCCTTATACAGCTCAATTGATCGGTGCTAACGTGTTTGGTATGGATCCTCACCACGTTTACTTCAAAATCGTTCCATCTACTGATCCTAACATTACCCTTGGTATGGCATTGTCAGTATTTGCGTTAACTATTTTCTATAGTATCCGTGAGAAAGGTCTTGTCGGATTCGGTGCAGAATTTGCACTTAACCCATTTAACCCAAGTAACCCAGTTTTAAAAGCATTACTTATTCCAGTAAACATTATTCTTGAATTAGTAACTTTTATTGCACGTCCAATCTCATTGGCTCTACGACTGTTCGGTAACATGTATGCGGGTGAGTTGATCTTCATCTTGATCGCATTATTGCCGTTCTGGATCCAGTGGGCGTTGTCTGTGCCTTGGGCGATCTTCCATATTCTTGTTATTACGTTACAAGCATTCATTTTCATGATGTTGACTATCGTATATATGAGTATGGCTAGCGAAAAGCATTAATGGTATTGCTCAACTGTCAAAGGGTGGTTGGGCACACAATTTTTTAACTTAATTTGGTATAAACCTAACCTCTGAGGAATTATCATGGAACTCACTTTAGGTCTAGTTGCAATTGCATCTGCTATCTTGATCGCTTTTGGTGCTTTAGGTACTGCGATTGGTTTTGGTCTTCTAGGCGGCCGTTTCTTAGAAGCTGTTGCTCGTCAACCAGAATTGGCTCCACAACTTCAAACTCGTATGTTCTTAATCGCGGGTCTTCTTGATGCTGTGCCTATGATCGGTGTTGGTATTGGCTTGTTCTTCATCTTCGCTAATCCATTTGTAGGTTAATCAGCTTAATTCCTAAATTAAACTATTGAGGAATAGCAATGAATATCAACCTCACATTGATTGGCCAAGCGATTGCTTTTGCGATTTTTGTCGCATTCTGCATGAAATTTGTTTGGCCACCACTAATCAATGCGATTAGTGAGCGTCAGCGTAAAATCGCTGATGGCTTAAACGCTGCTGAAAAAGCGAAAGCTGACCTTGCGGATGCGCAAGCACAAGTGAAAGCTGAATTAGATGCGGCTAAAGCACAAGCGGCTCAATTGATCGAACAAGCGAACCGTCGTGGTGCGCAATTGGTAGAAGAAGCGCGTACTCAAGCTGCGGCTGAAGGTGAGCGTATTCGTCAACAAGCTAAAGAAGCTGTTGATACTGAAATCAATGCTGCTCGCGAAGAATTACGTCAACAAGTTGCTGCTCTTGCAGTTACTGGCGCAGAAAAAATTCTGAACCAGCAAGTTGACGCAGAAGCTCACAATGCCATGCTGACTCAGCTGGCTGCTAAACTTTAAGAGAGGCGGATTATGGCTGAACTCTTGACGTTGGCACGCCCATACGCTAAAGCAGCATTTGCTTACGCTTCTGAGCAAAATGCAACTGACGCTTGGTCAAATGCATTAAACTTGCTCAGTGCTGCGGTGCAAGACGAAGCATTTTCAGCTTATCTAAATCGCCCTGAGCTTACTCCTGCTGAGCAGGTAAGTGTTTTCGCAAAAGTTTTAGGTGAAGACCAGACTGCAGCAGTGTCAAACTTTTTGACATTGCTTGCTGATAATGACCGTCTGGCACTTCTTCCTGAAATTTCAGAAGAATACGAACAGCTCAAATCACAGAATAACAATACTGTGGATGTAGTGATTGAATCTGCATTCCCATTGACTTCTGTACAAGAACAATTACTTGCGCATGCATTAGAGAAAAAATTCGAAGCTGCTGTAAATGTTTCTGTCGAAGTTAACCCAGCGTTAATCGCGGGTGTAGTTATTCGTGCAGGCGACCAAGTGATAGATGATTCTGCGCTTAACAAGCTTGAAAAAATGCGGACTCGTCTTCTTGCTTAACAGCTTGAAGACTGAACTTTAAAAAGATTGAGGTATAGCGCAATGCAACAACTGAATCCATCCGAGATCAGTGCGCTCATTAAACAGCGTATCGGCGATCTGGACACCAGCGCGACCGCTAAGAACGAAGGGACCATTGTTATGGTTTCCGACGGTATTGTGCGCATTCACGGCCTTGCTGATGCAATGTACGGTGAAATGATCGAATTCGACGGCGGCTTATTTGGTATGGCACTGAACCTAGAACAGGATTCAGTGGGTGCCGTTGTCTTAGGTAACTACTTAAGCCTTCAAGAAGGTCAAAAAGCTCGTTGCACAGGTCGTGTATTAGAAGTTCCGGTTGGTCCAGAACTTTTAGGCCGTGTAGTAGATGCTTTGGGTAACCCAATTGATGGTAAAGGCCCTATTGACGCAAAACTTACTGATGCTGTTGAAAAAGTAGCACCAGGCGTAATTTGGCGTCAATCAGTGGATCAACCTGTACAAACTGGTTATAAATCAGTAGATACAATGATCCCTGTTGGTCGTGGTCAACGTGAGTTGATCATCGGTGACCGTCAAACTGGTAAAACAGCTATGGCGATCGATGCGATCATCGCTCAGAAAAACTCTGGCATTAAATGTATATACGTAGCAATTGGTCAAAAACAATCGACTATCGCTAACGTTGTGCGCAAGCTAGAAGAAACTGGCGCTATGGCGTACACAACTGTTGTAGCAGCTGCTGCAGCTGATCCTGCAGCGATGCAGTATCTTGCTCCGTATGCTGGTTGTACAATGGGTGAGTACTTCCGTGACCGCGGTGAAGACGCGCTTATCATTTATGATGACTTGTCTAAACAAGCTGTTGCTTACCGTCAAATTTCATTGCTTCTACGTCGTCCACCAGGTCGTGAAGCATATCCTGGTGACGTATTCTATCTACACTCACGTTTACTTGAACGTGCTTCACGTGTATCTGCTGACTACGTTGAGAAATTCACTAATGGTGAAGTTAAAGGCCAAACTGGTTCATTAACTGCATTACCGATTATTGAAACTCAAGCCGGTGACGTATCTGCATTCGTACCTACAAACGTAATTTCGATTACTGACGGTCAGATCTTCTTAGAAACATCATTATTCAACGCAGGTATTCGTCCTGCTGTGAACGCGGGTATCTCTGTATCACGTGTTGGTGGTTCTGCTCAGACTAAGATCATCAAAAAATTGTCAGGTGGTATCCGTACCGCTCTTGCGCAATACCGTGAATTAGCTGCGTTTGCTCAGTTCGCTTCTGATCTTGACGAAGCAACTCGTAAACAGCTTGAACATGGTCAACGTGTAACTGAGCTTATGAAGCAAAAACAATATGCTCCGTACTCAATTGCTGACCAAGCTGTTTCAATTTATGCATCTAACGAAGGCTATATGGCTGACGTAGAAGTGAAGAAAATCGTTGCATTTGATGCTGCGTTGATCTCTTACTTCCGTTCAGAACATGCTGCGTTAATGCAAAAAATTGACGAGACTGGTGCTTACGATAAAGAAATCGAAGCAGCAATCAAAGCAGGTATTGAAAGCTTTAAAGCGACTCAAACTTACTAAGATTCAACGATGTTGAATCTGGTTCTGGTTTGGTTCACGGATCAACCTTCGAAAGCTCGAAAGGGCTTTCGAATACTAGGTTAAGCGTATGGCAAATTTAAAAGAAATTCGCGCCAAAGTAGCTAGTATCAAAAGCACGCAGAAAATTACTCGCGCGATGCAGATGGTAGCAGCTTCTAAGATGCGTCGTGCGCAAGAGCGCATGGCTCAAGGCCGTCCGTATGCCGAAAATATGCACCGTGTAATTGCTCATTTGGTACAAGCGAACCCTGAATACAAACACCGTTATATGGTTGAACGTCCTGTAAAGCGCGTTGGCTATATCATTGTTTCTTCAGATCGCGGCCTTGCTGGTGGTTTGAACATTAACTTGTTCAAAAAAGTGGTCAAACACGTACAACAGCAACAAGAGCAGTCAATTGAAGTTCAATTTGCTTTAATTGGTCAAAAAGCGGTTTCGTTTTTTAAAAACTACGGCGGTAAAGTTCTTGGTGCAACTACAAACGTAGGTGATGCTCCGAGTCTTGAACAGTTAACTGGTTCTGTACAGGTGATGTTAGACGCGTTTGATAAAGGCGAGTTAGATCGTATTTATCTAGTGTCAAACGGCTTTGTCAACGCCATGACTCAAAACCAAAAAATCGAACAGCTTGTTCCTTTAGCAGCTGCTGAGGAAAGCGAAGGCCTAAATCGTCAATACGGTTGGGACTATATCTATGAACCAGAAGCTGAAGAGCTTCTAAATGGTTTATTGGTTCGTTACATTGAGTCTATGGTTTATCAAGGTGTGATTGAAAACATCGCATGTGAACAGTCTGCTCGTATGGTTGCAATGAAAGCTGCAACTGATAACGCGGGTGAATTGATCAAGAGCCTACAACTTATTTATAACAAGCTGCGTCAAGCCGCGATTACTCAGGAAATCTCTGAGATCGTTGGTGGTGCCGCTGCCGTTTAACATTATTAGTTTGAATTGAGGAGACAGCAATGAGTAGCGGTCGTATCATTCAGATCATCGGCGCGGTTATCGACGTCGAGTTTGAACGTAACAGCGTTCCTAAGATCTATGACGCTCTCCATGTTGATGGTACTGAAACTACATTAGAAGTTCAGCAGCAACTTGGTGATGGCGTAGTTCGTACTATTGCAATGGGTTCTACTGAAGGCCTTAAGCGTGGTCTTACTGTAACTAACACTGGCGCGCCTATCTCTGTACCTGTAGGTACTGCATGTTTAGGTCGTATCATGGACGTTCTTGGTCGCCCTATCGACGAAGCTGGTCCTGTTGGTACTGAAGCTCGTTTACCAATTCACCGTCAAGCGCCTTCTTATGCAGAACAAGCGGCTTCTACTGACCTTTTAGAAACTGGTATTAAAGTCATTGACTTACTTTGCCCGTTCGCAAAAGGTGGTAAAGTTGGTCTGTTCGGTGGTGCCGGTGTTGGTAAAACTGTAAACATGATGGAGTTGATCAACAACATCGCGAAAGCTCACTCAGGTTTATCTGTGTTTGCTGGTGTTGGTGAACGTACTCGTGAAGGTAATGACTTCTATCACGAAATGAAAGACTCAAACGTTCTAGACAAAGTAGCAATGGTCTACGGTCAGATGAATGAGCCACCAGGTAACCGTTTACGTGTAGCGTTGACTGGTTTGACTATGGCTGAGTACTTCCGTGACGAAAAAGACGAAAACGGTAAAGGCCGTGACGTTCTATTGTTCGTTGACAACATCTATCGTTATACACTAGCGGGTACTGAAGTATCAGCACTTCTAGGTCGTATGCCATCTGCAGTAGGTTACCAACCGACTCTTGCAGAAGAGATGGGTGTTCTTCAAGAACGTATTACGTCTACTAAGTCTGGTTCTATTACGTCAATCCAAGCGGTATACGTACCTGCCGATGACTTAACAGATCCATCGCCTGCGACTACCTTCGCTCACTTGGACGCGACTGTTGTATTGAGCCGTGACATCGCATCTTCTGGTATTTACCCAGCGATCGATCCACTTGACTCTACTTCACGTCAGTTAGATCCACTTGTAGTGGGTACTGAGCATTACGAAATCGCTCGTTCAGTTCAAAACGTTCTTCAACGTTACAAAGAATTGAAAGACATTATCGCAATTCTTGGTATGGACGAATTGGCAGAAGAAGACAAACTTACTGTATACCGTGCACGTAAGATCCAACGTTTCTTCTCTCAACCGTTCCACGTAGCTGAAGTGTTTACTGGTGCTCCTGGTAAACTTGTACCGCTTAAAGAAACAATTCGTGGCTTTAAAGGTCTTCTAGCTGGTGAATACGACCACATTCCAGAACAAGCGTTCTACATGGTTGGTGGTATTGACGAAGTTATTGCTAAAGCTGAGAAACTTTAATTAGTTCCCTAATTTAGGAGATTCTCATGGCGACTATGCAATGTGACGTTGTAAGTGTTAAAGAGTCTTTGTACTCTGGCGCTGTAACTATGCTAATTGCTAAAGGTGCTGGTGGTGAGTTAGGTATTATGCCTGGCCATGCGCCACTAGTAACTTTGCTCAAGCCGGGCGCAATCCGCGTTCTGCTTGAAAATGGTACAGAAGAATTAATCTATGTATCAGGTGGTGTACTTGAAGTTCAACCGCACGTTGTTACTGTACTTGCAGATACTGCAGTACGTGCTGACAACCTTGATGAAGCAGCAATTATTGAAGCTCGTAAACAAGCTGAACAATTGTTAGCAAATCAAAAGAGCGACTTGGACTCTGCTGCTGCTTTGGCTGCTCTTGCAGAAACTGCTGCTCAGTTGGAAACCATCCGCAAAATCAAAAACCGCGCTCAATAAGACGCAGTTTGAGATTGAAAGAGCCACCCGAAAGGGTGGTTTTTTTATGCCTGAATAATAAATAAATTTGATTATATTTTGATTAATTGTTATTTTTCATATGCTTAAAAATATATCAATGGAATTAATGATGTCTAATAAAATCTTTTGTACATTACTATTATCTTTGGGATTTGTTGGGTGTGCATCCGTACCTAAAGCAGATCAAAATGCTTCAACAGCAGTAAAACAATTTAATGCCCCACAAGAAGGCAATGCAGGAATTTATGTGTATCGTTCAGCTTCTGTGAAAGGCGCTGCCTTAAAGAAAGATGTATGGGTAGATGGGGAATGTTTAGGTGAAACCTCTCGTGGAGTATTTTTTTATAAAGAAGTAATGGGTAATCAAAAACATACAATATCGACTGAATCAGAATTTTCACCTAACCATTTGGATATTGAAACTGCGGCAGGTAAACAATATTTTGTTCAGCAATTTATTAAAATGGGCGCATTTGTAGGTGGGGCAAATTTAAAACTGGTTGATGAGCAAACAGGCAAAAAGGCCGTAAGCGAATATGCATTTGCACAAGGTGGTAATTGCAGCAAAGCCACCATCGCATTGAAATAAAGGTTTATATGTAGATAAAAAACTACTCGAAAGGGTAGTTTTTATCCCTAAATTATTTGAAATTGATCAATCTAAAGTTGAATATATTTTATTCAATACAATCTTTATGGTGATTAAATTCAATCAGCTAGCATTGCACCATGAACCTTATCGCCTATGAGCCGCATTTTTGGGAACTTTATCAAGACTTTGATCAATATTATTTGAGCATTGCGGTTGATCTAAGTTCTGTCGTGTCATGTTGGGATGTTGAACTCACCCATGAAGAAGTCCAGCAATATGAACACCGTGGGCGCGTGAGTATTCAAGAACTGGCAAAATCGATGGTCGCTGCTGCCTATAAAGGTGATTTTGCTTCATTAGAAAGTCGTTTAGTGAAACCATATGAGCGTCAGGCCATGCAATCAGCTTTTAAAAAATGGCAAGATAGCCAAAAAGCAGGTTAATGCTCGTTATTCATACATGGGTAAAATTGAAAATTCGCCGTGACTGATAATTTTAATTTTAAAAATTTGATCAAAGCCTTCATCCCGTGACGGAACTTGAAGCTTTCGATAGGTCGCATGCACGCCAACTTCTGGAATATGAGCTTTGCCTTCACGTAAACTGTTGCGCTTTAAGGTACTGTCCAAATCGGTTTCAAAATAATAAGCAATGACTTCAAACCCTGCATCAACTGCGCGTTGGATATAGCGAGCACGAGCTTCCTGATCTGGGTTGGTATTGTCAATCACCATTTTGGTTTTGGATGCCAAACCTGCTTCAAAGATCATATTTTCCCGATGTCGGGTTTTCAACATATCCAAATTAATACGTAAATGGCTATGATATAAATTCAACATGTAAAAGGTTGATTTGCCAGAGGCTTGAACGCCTGTAAAAATAATCAGCTGCATAGTATTTGCAATGAAAGCACGGAATGAATAGTAGAGTATTAAATCAGCAACCTAGTTTTGCTACAATCTCTGCAAAATAAATAAGAACAAGTTGCAAAGGTCCGTATGCACAAATTTTTCAACAGTTTATCACTGTGTCTTTGTTGTAGTTTGCTCGTTGCATGTCAAAGCCAATATGTCACGACACCCAATCTTCCCACTGAAGCTGCACTTGTCGCTGAATCGGTAGATAATGGCATCAGTACGGAGCTTAAAATCCCATATATGACCGCCTTTCGAAATCTGCGACAAGCCTATAATCACTGTGTTGCGTTTACCGCGAACAATCGATACGTCTATACCGATAATCGTTTAGAAGAGCATTTGGAGCAGGGGACATTGATGGCACGAACTGAGCATGGGGCGTATTTGCATAAAATGTTGGTCGAAAGTTTAGATCCGCAGACGACACGTATTACCTTATTTTTACCGAAGCAATATACCTTTGCCCAAGCACGTTTTAAACAAGATGTTCAGCGCGCACTTGGACAAGATAAAAACTGTAATACTTTTGAATTTGCTCAATCCAACTAATTGAACTTTAAGACGCTTGTGAGTTTTCCTGCTCTGGGTGCTCTACACGTTTACCGCCTTCATAACTGGCAAATCGAGCCTGATCACGTTTGAAGACCGGTGCAGGTGTTGGCCAAGGCCAATCTCCAAAATGGGTTTCACGATAGCGTTTAAAAGCCGCATCGAGTTCTTCCGTGGTATTGAGCACAAATGGACCGCGCATCGCCACGGGTTCATTAATCGGTTCACCTTCTAACCACAGAATCCGTGCTTCTAATCCACCTGCTTTGAGATGGACGTCGGCATCTGATTGGAGTTCAACCAAATGCTTCATCTGAATGGTTTGACCTTCTATTTCTAATGTATTGCCTTGATAGAAATAAGCAAAACGGTTGGAGCTACTTGTTGTTGCGGGAATCACCAACTCTGCACCTGCTTGCATGGTGATTAAATAAATGTTGACCTTATTTTCTGCGGCAGCCGCCCATGAGTGTGGCGGTCGGGAAATAGCATCAGTGGATTTGAACTGCCCTGAAATCACGCGAATATCCGATTTTTTTCCTTCATTATCCGTTTCAAAGACGTGAGGAATCTCTTCACGCCAAAACATTTTATAGTCAGCATCATGGGTTTTCTGTTCAGCTGATGAATTAAACCAAATTTGGAAAAGTTCAAAAGGATTGGCTTTATCTTCATGCAGTAGGGGGAACATTTCACAGTGTTCAACGCCATTGCCTGTAGACAGCCATTGCACATCACCCGCAGCATAGCGTCCGCCATTGCCTAATGAGTCAAAGTGATCGACATAGCCTTGTTCAACCAAGGTAATGGTTTCAAAGCCAGTGTGTGGATGCTCTGGGAAACCTGGAACCACATCGCCATAGTACATATTGAATTCATCTTTCTCTGCGGCTGTTTTTGGCCCCATGTCTGCATTTGCAGCAGGAAAATGATCGATATGATGAGCTGTAAATAAGAAAGGATCTTTTAAATCTAAACGAAAGGTAATGGGTGTAATGTTATAAATCAAAGCGTTTGACATAACTGTTCCATCATTGGCTTTATTATTAAGCATTAATCTAAAAGGAAAAACAGTCGTGTTCTATAGCGGAACTGTAAGAAAAAAAGCGTTAGCTCAAGGTCTAACGCTTTTTTGATTGAAAACAGATGGAATGCAATGGAAATGCTAGATTTCGCTATTTATTCAGTTTCAGTGGGTGCAGTAGATGAGCTTTTGCCTGCTTGATCTTGGATCAACATACCTGCCAATTTCAGCATTTCCGCTTGGATACTGCCCATTTGATTTTGGATTTTCTGAAAATCAAATTTGCTTAAATCGACTTGTCCATTGAGAAAAGGTGAGGCCAATACTTGCTGATTTGCTGCCTGTAGATTGCTGCGAATATCATTAATCTCAGTGCTTTTTAGATTTAAATCATTCAAAGCTTGATTGAAACCTTTGAGCTGCTGTTGCAGCTGGGTTGCCGCTTTTTGCAATTGGAGATGATCTTGGTTGCTGACTGCGGCTTCTAAATCGACCTGCGTTTGTTTGAGTTGTTCAACATAATTGCCGGCTTTAAGTTGCATATCCGCAACATCGCGAACGATATAAAACATATTGCCGCTTTTTAATTGGCTTTGATCTGTCGCCTGACTTTGTGTCGCAGATTGATCTTCGTTTGTTGATGTTGTTGCAGGGCGATCATTTTCTGCTGCGATTTCTTGTTCCTGTTGCGGTGCTGTGGCAGGTTCACAGCCAATCAGCACCAAAACACCACTAAAAATGGCAAAAGGGAGAAGGGCATTCTGCACAAGCTTTTTCATTCAATCATCACTATGTGTTAAGTCTATGCTTTGAATATAGGGGCAGAATGTGGATAAAAAATAGATTGTTGCAAAGCAATAACAAAATAATCGCTCGAACAAAAAAGAGGGCATTTGCCCTCTTTTGATGTTTTGATGGGTTTAACCTGCAATGATTTTGATCATGGCGTGGCTGACGGCATTCATTAAAATGTAGTCGCCATTCACTTTAATCCATTGTTGGTTTTTGCCTGATTTAGACATTTTTTTATATTTGTTGTGGTCACCTTTGTAGCGATGACAACGGTATTCAGAAGGTACTTTTTGTCCAGAACGCCAATCATGTGAAGGATTTACAGCTTTCTTCTTGTTCTGGCTTTGGTTTTTTACCCGTGTGTATTGTTTAGTGTGCTGTTGGGTTTTCGTCTTTTGAGGATTTTGCCGTGCATCTATTGTTAGCGCAGATACACGTGCTGTCAAAAAATACATAAAACGATAGCTTTCATTAATGTATTCATAAGTTCACCTGTCTACTGCTGGATATGAATTGATAAGACTCATCATAATGAGTATTTACAGGGAAACTTTGAACAATGTGTATGTAAAATATTAAAATAATGAATAAATTATTTAAATTGTCATAATATGATAATTAATAGCTATTATTGTGATAATTTAAAATGATCAATCTCAGTTAAAATCACAACAATCTTAACTGAGATATTGAGATATTGAGATATTGTCGAATTATTTGGCTAATTCAGCGTTAATGGCATCGACAATACGTGCGTCATCTGCCTTGATGTCAGGTGCAAATCGAGCCACAACTTCGCCTTGTTTATTCACGAGGAATTTTTCAAAGTTCCAGAGCACTTCAGGCTTTGGATTTGGTGTTAAACCGTATTCAACTAAATCATCCCACCATGGGCCTTCACCAATGCGTTCAGGAATGGCTTGGGTTAAGGTTTGATAAAGTGGGTGTTTATCCGCGCCTGCCACAGAAATTTTTGCAAAAAGTGGGAAATCAACCTTGTAGTTGATCGAGCAAAATTCTTGAATTTCAGCTTCAGAACCAGGTTCTTGTTCTAAAAAGTTATTGGCAGGAAAACCTAAGACTTCAAAACCTTGTGATTTCTTCTCTGTATAAAGTTTTTCTAGGCCTTCATATTGCGGTGTTAGCCCACATTTAGAGGCTACATTGACCAATAATAAAACCTTGCCTTGGTATTGATTGAGTGTGGTGTCATCACCTTGGATGGTTTTTACTGGGATATCGTAAACTGAAGCTGACATATTCGTTCCTAATTGAAGTTGTGCCTTTCATCCTTGTTTTAAAGGGAAATCTGGTGAACAGCAAGCTTTTATCGATAGGCTTTTCGCATAATTTTTGTAGTAGTTTGCAGAATTCGAGCTGATGCTTGCTTGAGTGCTTGAGTGCTTGAGTGCTTGAGTGCTTGAGTGCTTGAGTGCTTGAGTGCTTGAGTGCTTGAGTGCTTGACGTTTAACTAGTGGCGCGGTGTTGGTTTGGGGTTTTTCCTGTATAGCGTTTAAAAAACTCAATAAAGCTTGAGCTGTGTTGATACCCTAATTCATAGCTGAGAGCTTTAATAGACTGACCAGCGCGGAGTTGTTGAATGGCATAAATAATTTTTGCACGGTTTCGCCATTCAGAAAGGCTCATTTGCAGTTCGTTCTGACTCAGCCGAAATAACTGACGCTCACTCAAACCGACATTGGATAAGCATCGCTGTAGGCTCAAGCTAAAATGATCTACATCTGCGAGCTGCGCCAAGATCGGCTTTAACACTGCATCATGGCTTTGCGGTAAATAATGTTGATGTTTGCGCGCTGTTTTTAACTGGTCGAATAAGACCTGTAGCAGGTGTCGATAGGGTGGTGTGGTATGTTGCTCTGTAGGAAAGGTCAAAATTTCTTGCACCAACAAACGAAAGAAAGGCTGGATGCTAAATACTTCCGTCTGCTTGGGAAAATCTATGCAGAGATCAGGTGCCAGTCGGATTGCCACATAATGAATGGGTTGTTCATCAATCGCGACTGAGCAATGTTCTGTCTGTGGGGGAATCCACACCCCATAACTGGCAGGTGAGAGATGATGTTGCCCTTGTATTTCATATTCGAAAATACCATCGAGACAAAAATTAAAATCACCCCAAAGACAACTGTGCGGATAGACAGCATCTAATGTGGTGTAGTGTGCTTCAAAAAGCTCGATCTGTTGTTCAATCGGTGGTGATGTCATATATGCCTAAGTGTCGATGTCTGAACTACAATATAAATGTCTGAAATCATGTATTTCAATTAAAACAGACATCACTCAAAATACCTAGACCAATCTTTGCACGATATATTGAGGAGTCAGACATGTTGCTTCAAGCGCGTTGGGCGAAATTTGCAATTTGTTTGCCTCTGATCGCAGTATTTATATGGTCGTTAAATATTACCGTCACCCGCTATGTAACTGATTATATTTCACCGGTCAGTATCAGTTTTTATCGATGGTTTATTGCATTTTTGATCCTGACCCCCTTTATGCTGAAAACCGTTTGGCAGCAAAGACAGCTTATCAAGCAGCATTGGCAGCAATTGGCTGTGCTGAGTGCGTTTGGCATGGTGTTATATCAAGGCTTGGGCTATACCGCTGCGCATTATACGACGGCGACCAATATGGGCATCATTAATGCCTTTATCCCTGTTTTTACGATTGCCGTTGCATTTTTCTTAATTAAAGATGTGCCCAACCGCTATGCCATCTTAGGCTGTGCGATTTCATTTACGGGGCTATTGTTTGTCATTGCGCAAGGAGATTTCAGTCAATTACTCAATATGGGCGGACATTTCGGCGATATCCTCATGATTTTCGCAGTGTTCTTTTATGCCTTTTATGGGGTGTTTTTAAAAAAATGGCAATTGAAACTTCCGCTACTGTTGAGCTTATATGTACAAATTTTCTTTGCCGTTTTATATCACTTGCCATTCGTATTGTATTTAGGCATAGACGCGATTAATCCTGCCAATGCGCCAAGTGTATTTTATGCGGCAATTTTTCCATCACTGATTGCACCATTGGTATGGATGTTGGCTGTACAACATCTCGGCCCGAATCGCACCAGTATTTTTATGAATTTGATGCCGGTATTTACCGCGATTATTGCCTATTTCTGGTTGGCTGAGCAGTGGATGATTTATCATACCGTCGGCACAGTGATGGCGATTACTGGGGTGATCTTGGCGCAGCGTAAGTAAATCTAGTAAAAAGTTGAAAATTTATGAGAATTATTGATTAAAAAATAGACAAACAAACTTATTTTTTATAGAGCAAATCTTTTGAAAATGGATTTTTGAGTGTAAAACTGAATTAAAAAAACAAATTCTCGTCTTAAAAATCAATCAAAAATAGATACATATTTTGACTAAGTGATTATAAAATCACAAATAAAATGCTTATCAGTAGTTTTATTTATATAAAAAATATATTTGTTAAATTTAAAAAAATATTACATAATACTTTCATCGTAAATGAGGAAGTAATTCTTAATAATTACTTGATATTTACCCAGAGATTGCAAGACCCTCTGGATGTGATTTTATACACATCCTTTTTTATGCTCAGCCATCCCTATATGGCTGAGCTTTTTTTTGTTTGTATTTTCTAAAAGGCAGGTATAGACAGGCATCCGAGCTTATGCGCGGATGATTTCACCTGTTTCAGCATCAATAATTTTGCTTGGTTCTTGGCTTAGGCCGAGATCACCATTTAAGTAATTTAGTTCATTGGCAAAATACTGATTGGCTTCTTGTAAGGACCGTGCAGGGGTTAATCCAGCAGGATTGGCACTAGTAGACACAATAAAGCCATTAAAAGCTTGGCATAAAGCCACACATAAAGAGTGGGTAGTCACACGGACTGCGACTTTTGGATGATTGCCTTTAATCCATGTTGGAATATGGTCGCCAGCCGGTAATAACCATGTAGTTGCACGTTCATTGGGTTTACGGTTGGTCCATGTCGCAATGACTTGCTGACGCATATCTTCTGTTAAGCCTTGAAGCAGGTGTTCAACTTGAGCGACATTGGCAGCCAATAAAATCACGCCTTTTTCAATGGGACGTTGTTTTAGGCGCAAAATTTCGAGAAAGGCTTGCTCATTGTAGGGATCACAGCCCAATCCCCAAACAGCCTCTGTAGGATATGCGAGAACCTGACCTTTTTTAAGACAGGAAGCTGCTTCTGCAACAGAGGTGGTAATCATTTCTATAGACCTTAACTGATTCGACAAAGGACTATTGTGAACCTAATTTACCCATTCGACAACGTAGGTAGTGTCCGGCTTGTTGTGTGGCATAGCCCATTAACTCTAATTCCATCAGTTGACTGGTTAATGTCGCGGTATCAATTTTGAGTTGAATGGACAATTGATCAAGGCCTTGGCCGACCCAATCGAGTTGCCGATACAGCGCAATTAAATGTTCTGGGATAGGTTCGGGTGGCGGGGTGTCCGGTATTGCTGTTTCGGGTGTCGCTATTTCGGTGTTTGTTAAGGTCTCGGCAGCCTGTGATTGCCACTGTGTGGCTAGTGCCAAGTCTTCAATAACCTGTTGTGGATGATCAATCAAAATTGCACCTTCGCGTATGAGTTGATGGCAACCTTGATGCGACTCACTATAAATATGGCCTGGAATGGCAAAAATAGATTTGCCTTGTTCGGCAGCGCGTTGAGCCGTGATCAGTGAACCACTTTTTAATGCCGCTTCCGCCACGATGACACCAAGGCTGAGCCCACTGACGATACGATTTCGATGTGGAAAATGGTGTTGCAATGGGGGAGTGTGTGGAAGAAACTCACTGATTACGGTTCCCCCATGTTGGATGATTTCTTGTCTTAAACTCTGATGTGCGGTCGGATAAGTTTGATCTAAACCTGTACCCATCACGGCAATGGTTCTGTGGTGTTGTATGGCAGCGCGATGTGCCGCTTCATCAATTCCTTGTGCTAAACCGCTATTAATATAGAACCCTTGCTCACTCAGATAATAAGCAAAATCATAGGCAATTTGTCGACCTTGGGGACTGGGTTTGCGGCTACCAACAATCGCAATTTGGGGTTGCATCAAGGCTTGGGCATTACCTTGCCCAAATAGAATCGGCGGCTTGTCGCTATAAGGTAAAAGTTGTTGTGGATAGTTTAGGTCTTCAGGAATCAGTACAAAGTCACTGTATTGTTCAATATCCTTGAGACATTTTTCAAAGCTAAGCTGTCCACTTGGGCTGTGAAATTCCTCAAAGCGCTTTAAATGATTTTTATGCAGTCCTAATTTTTGCCATGTGGTGATTTGATTAGGCTTAAGGGCGCAGTGTAGGGCAGGATAGTGCTGCTGAATTTTATAGAAACTACGAAGTGAGTGTTGCACCACAAACCACAGGCGAATGTAATCTAAATGCAAGTCAGTCAATGAGTTGAGCATAATGAGACCTTTGAATATGTCTTCTTTTTATGGGTTAAAATTATTAGTGGTATCGTTGTTGGATAATAAAAATGAGGCTGTATACAGCCTCATTTTTATGGATTTGGTCTTAGTCATCCATCAGTGGTGGCTGAATCGTTGCACCCACTTTGATTGGTAATTCGCTTTCAAGTACATAAGCATAGCTTAGGTTATCAAACGTTTTGAATACCATAATGTTACCAATACGTTGTCCTGGAAGTTGAACACGTTCTTTGGTTTTTGGATCAGTCACGATTTCACCTTTTTGGTTCACGCTAAAGACTTGACCAGATTGAACGCCTTGCAAGCTACCACGGTCGATCGTCACAACACTGTGAACCGCTGCAGTACCAATCGAGCCCATAACACGAACTACACTACCGCCAGCAGTGACATTTTCTGCATTGGTTGGATAGAACAGTGTTGGCAGCATTGGGTCATATTCAGGAAGAACACGATCGCCACGACGAACTTCAGCATTATAAGTATCGGTTAGTTCTAAAGTGGTAATGTCATTTTCACCACGAACGGCAACACCTGAAGCGACTTGAGTCAGTTCTAAACCCGCGTTGTATTTTTTGCCGTTTGCATCGGTAAAGATGTACGGTTCGCCTTCACGGTAAACAGCATAACGTTGACCGACTTGCATACCTTGGCCGCGTGCATAAACTGTTTGGCCTTTGGCAGCTAATACGCGTTGATCAGCTGTACCTAAAATGTAAGGTGTGCCTTCAACAGAATCAGCGGCAACAATCATGCTGCGCTCAAGCCATTGCTTAATATATTCTAATGGGATAACCGGAATCGCACTGTTGAGGGACTCAACACGAACTTGTGGTTGAAGTTTAGTGCCACCTGTATAGCGACGAATAATACCTTCACAGCCATCACCTTCATCCTTACCGATGATTGGGCGGCCATTGTAGGTACACATTAATAGGCGGTCACCTGGGAAAATCCAGTGTGGATTTTTCACGTGTTTATTGCTTGCCCAGATTTCAGGCCAGCGCACAGGATTTTTTAAGAAACGCTTGGAAATATCCCACAACGTATCGCCTTTTTTCACCACATAAACTTGAGGCGCACCTGCCTTCAATGATGGTGGATTGACGTTGCGAGCAGGGGCAGCTTCTGCAACACTGACCATTCCCATCCCCACACTTACACAGACTGTAAGTGCCAATAATTGTTTTTTAAACCCCAAGGCACTAAAAGTTGGCATGCCCTTCAAAACCTTTTTCATTATCATAATTCCTAAAATTATGTATGTAACTGCGTTATAATAACGATATTACACACAATTTTTTGATGAAGCATTCCTTCATTTTGTTTTTTGATCAATGGCATAAGTGAGGACGTCGTATGGCCTTATTACCTATTTTAAGTTTCCCCGATCCCCGTCTTCGTACCATTGCAAAACCAGTCGAAGAAGTTACTGATGAAATTCGTCAGTTAGCAGCCGACATGTTTGAAACTATGTATGAAGCACCGGGAATTGGCCTGGCAGCAACACAGGTAGATCACCATATTCAGCTGATAGTCATGGATTTATCTGAAGAAAAAGATCAACCCATGGTGTTTATTAACCCCAAAATTACGCCATTGACGCAAGAGACGCAGCCCTATGAAGAAGGCTGTTTATCAGTGCCTCAAATATACGATAAAGTTGAGCGCCCGTCACGTGTAAAAATTGAGGCAATTAATCTTGAAGGTCAATCATTTGAAGTGGAAGCAGACGGACTTCTCGCAGTTTGTATCCAACATGAAATGGATCACTTAAATGGTAAGTTATTCGTCGACTATCTATCGCCTTTGAAACGTCAACGTGCACGTGACAAAGTGGAAAAATTGGTGCGCCAACGCCAAAAAGATAAAGTCGCAGTTAAGCGTTAATTGATCGCGGTTAAAAAATACCTGAGACAAGCCCAATTTCGATTGGGCTTTGTTATACTTGGTTCAGACAAATGTTAGGGTTTGCCTGTATTGTTTCGTAGTGGAGTGCTGCTGTCCTTTGCAGCGGTTTTTTTGCAGATTGCTGTTTTTTTACAGCCATTGTTGCCCAAGCAATATCAAGTTGCTCCGGTCTGCGAAACCATTACGCGTGCACTTTTACTTCCCAATGTTCATGCTGAACATACCGCACATTCACACCATTCATCTTCCGCTCACGCTGAGCAAGTTCAAGTCGATCATACTGCCCATGAACATGATGCCAGTCATCAATGTCAGTATTGTACGGTCTATGGCAATTTGGTTTTGCCCCCTGAGCTTGATGTGAAAGAAGTGCTTGATCGAATTCAAGTTCGTTTAATTGCTTTTCAAAAAGCTTTCAAGCATGTCTGGTTTGTTCTTCAACAACTCTTTTTACTTCCGCAAGGTCGAGCCCCGCCACTCGCTGCATAAATCCGACGTTTTTTTAACTTGGGTCTTTGAGGACTCAGGTACGCCTTTATTTATGTATTTTGTGAGATAAACATGGCTCAGCCTAAATTTTTTCTACAGCCTCTTGCGGCTGCAATTTGTGTTGCCTGCTATTCAACTACGGTGATGGCTGACGAGATGTCCGTAGAGATGATGGAAACCAATGCTGTTCAGACTTTGGCACCGATTGTGGTGACATCACATCAGGGTAATGATGCCAATGGCTTGATTGTTCGTGCCAATCCCAAACAGCCGATTCAACCGATACCTGCCAGTGATGGGGCCGATTATTTAAAAAGTATTGTGGGGTTTAGTGCCATTAAAAATGGGGGAACCAATGCAGATCCAACTTTCCGTGGCATGTTTGGTTCACGCATTAAAATATTGACCGATGGCACAGAAAATTTAGGGGCGTGTCCAAGTCGAATGGATGCACCAACTTCTTATATTTCCCCTGAAAGCTATGATCGTATTTCAGTGATTAAAGGACCTCAAACGGTTCAATATGCCAATACAGGTTCTGCTGCAACAGTCTTGTTTGAACGCAAACCTGAACAATTCGATGCTGATAAAAACTACCGTGGTCAAGCCGGTGTGATGATCGGTTCTTATGGTCGTTTAGATCATAATGTCGAAGCGGCCGTGGGGGATGAACATAAATATGTCCGTCTAAATGCCAGCCGTTCTGTTGCAGACAGCTACCAAGATGGAGATAGTAATACTGTGCCGTCAGACTGGGAGCGCTGGAATACAGATTTGGCACTCGGTTGGACGCCAAACGAAGATACATGGGTAGAACTTACCGGAGGTAAAGCCGATGGTGAGGCGGTATACGCAGGCCGTTCAATGGATGGTTCGCAATTTGCCCGTGAAAGCTTAGGCCTTCGTGTCGAGAAAAAGAATGCCACAGAGGTGATTAAAAAAATCGAAGCACAGGTCAACTATAGTTTTAATGATCATGTCATGGATAACTTCAGCTTACGTGAGTTTCAACCAAGTGGCATGATGAATATGCCAATGGCATCGAATGTTGCTCGCAGAACATTAAATGCACGTATGGCTGTGACACATGAATGGGATAAGATTGACTTTGTCACAGGCATTGACACACAGAACAATGAACATAGTATTCGCAAAGGGATGCGCAATAGCTATAAAGACAAAGCACGTGAAACAGATATGAAGTTTCAGTCATATGGTGGTTTTGGAGAAGTCAGTTATCAATTGAGTGACAACAATAAGTTGGTTTCCGGACTTCGTCTCGATCAAGTGCAAGTGAAAGATGAGCGTGCCGCTTCGAAAGCGAGTGGCTATAACACGGAGCTGAATGAAACTTTGCCAAGTGCTTTTATTCGTTTTGAAAATAAGCACCCTGAACATGACAATGGTAAAACCTATATTGGTTTAGGCTATGTGGAACGCATGCCAGATTATTGGGAATTATTTAGCCCTAAACATGGCAATGCGGGCACAACAAACACCTTTAATGGCATCGAAACTGAAAAAACCTTGCAATTAGATGTGGGCTATCAACATGAACATGGCGCATTCAGTTCATGGGCGTCTGCCTATGCGGGACTGATTCAAGACTTTATTTTGATGAGTTATCACGATCATCCAAATACAGGTGAGCATGATCATGGTTCAACCTTTAGCGCGGGTGCGAAAAATGTCGATGCGACTATTGCGGGAGCTGAAGCGGGGATTGGCTATCAATTTAGCGATCATATTCAAGCCGATGTCAGCGCAATGTATGCGTGGGGTAAAAACACCACAGATGGCAAGCCATTACCGCAAATCTCACCTTTAGAAGCACGGATCAACTTACGTTATATCCAAGATAATTATACTTTGGGAGCGTTTTGGCGTGTGGTTGATGGACAAAATCGTATCAGTGCGCACCAAGGCAATATCGTGGGTTATGACCTGAAAGAAAGTACAGGTTTTGGCACACTGTCTTTAAATGGTACTTATCATATTAATGAGGGTGTAGATGTATCTATCGGTGTGGATAATCTCTTGAATAAAACCTATACCGAACATCTGAATAAACTGGGTGATGCCGGGACAGGTTTAGCGACCGATCAACAGTTTAATAATATCGGCCGCAATTATTGGGCACGTATTTCGATGAAATTCTAAATCTTGATATTTGTCATCCAAAAAGCAGAGCCATCGCTCTGCTTTTTTTATTGGTGCATACTCGCCAGTTGTTTGGCTTTACTTTGATACAGTGCTAAACCGAGTTTTTGAATTGCACGGCCTTTTTGCTGTAACTTTTGATTTAAACTCGGAACATGCTTAGCACCTGAATATAGGACGAGATTTCTAGCCAATAAATAATAGGCAAACCATGCGGCGGATTGGGGTTTGAGCCCTAATTTATGCATGCGTTTTTTGCCAATAAAAAATTGTGTCAGCTCCAGATGTTGTCGATAAGCCAGTTTTTGCTGAAGTGGTCGAAGGTATTTGTATTGTCTTTCAAAAGGTTCTTTAGAGAGAGTGGCGCCGAGAGCCATACTGCTTGCATCAGATTGGGGGCATACAAATTGCATCCAATACAGCAGTTTCCAACCGTCAGATTCTTTTTCAATTAACCATTTTTCATCAATACCCATTAACCAATCCACATATCGCCAAAAATGCAAAAAGCTTTCGGTTTCTTGTTTTGATGGGAAAATTCCTAAAGCACGAATGCCCAAAAGCACCACACTGCTAAAGGCAAGATTGGTCATCGTCAAGTCAAATTGATTGATCGGCACCCCCACGTTGCAAAATCCCAGTCTTTGCCTTTTTGGAGTTGATGCCGTACCAAAGCATGAATAAAACGCACATAAACTGTGTTTTATTGATAATTGGCTTGTTGATGAGTGTGCCAGTTTTGGTCTGGCTACTGCTGAAAGGTGGATTTGTAGGTGTGCTATTGATGGCGACATTATTTGGGATCGGCATTCCATTTATTCAGTGGTTGTATAGAAAACCTGAAGAAGTGCACGGTGTTATACCAACTTTAATGTTTATCTTATGGGTGCCTGTGGCGTATTGCATGCTTTCTGTACGCTAAAAACACTTTTTTTAAGTAAAAAATACTGATTTAGTAGAATAAATAAACAAACGTAATGAAAAAATAAAAATAAATGGAAAAGGGTGTTGCGTTGGATCAGAAATGTTGTAGAATGCACATCCATCGGCGGTGATGAAGATTAAAACTTCTGATAAAACAACGACTTGGTTGAATTGATTAAGTTTGGTTTTATTTGATAAGTTTAAAAATAATTTGAATTACCAGTTGACTCTTTAGAAATAAAGAGTAATATAGCCGACCTAGCTTGCTGGTGACGAACCAA